>NZ_JARCJL010000029.1:0-44291 GCF_028890025.1 Phaeobacter sp. PT47_59 | reverse complement strand
GGCGACGACGACTGGGATTTCAGCGACGTCACCCCGGCCGCCGCAACCGGCACCGACGGAAACGCTGCCCTGGACAAGTGGCAGGATTTCTGATCCGGCGCGAAAGCCCACGGGCAACGGTTCGATAGGGTCGTTGCCCTGCCGCCGATGCGGCGCATTCAACAGGTCAAAAAAGAAACGCCCGGCAGGATCTGCCGGGCGTTTCCTGTTTCAATAGGCGTCCCTATCAGTCGATGATCGCGTTCAGCGTTGCCGATGGGCGCATGACCTTGGCTTTCAGCTCGACGCTGGGGCGATAGTAGCCACCGATGTCTGCTGCCGGTCCTTGTGCTGCAGCCAGTTCGGACAGGATCGCCGCTTCGCCTTCGGCGAGGGCCTTGGCAACAGGGGCGAACTCGGCAGCCAGATCGGCGTCGTCGGACTGCGCCGCCAGGGCTTCGGCCCAGTAGCGGGCGAACCAGTAGTGGCTGTCGCGGTTGTCCGGCTCTCCGACCTTGCGCGAGGGCGAGCGGTTGTTGTCGAGGATGCCTTGGGTCGCGACCTCTGCCGCAGCACCCAGCACGCCCGCCTTGGCGTTGCCCTTGACGTCGGCAAGGAAGCTCAGGCTTTCACCCAACGCGCAGAACTCACCCATCGAGTCCCAGCGCAGGTGGTTCTGCTCGACCAGCTGCTGCACGTGTTTCGGGGCCGAACCGCCGGCACCGGTTTCGAACAGACCGCCGCCCTGCATCAGTTTCACGATCGACAGCATCTTGGCCGAGGTGCCCAGTTCCAGGATCGGGAACAGGTCGGTCAGGTAGTCGCGCAGCACGTTGCCGGTGATGGCGATGCTGTCCTTGCCTGCGGTGATGGTCTCAAGGCTCTGACGGGTGGCTTCGCGCGGCGCCATGATCAGGAACTTGTCGGCAACGCCAGCGGCTTCGAGCGCCGGTTTGACGTATTTGATCAGCTCGGCGTCATGGGCGCGGTTTGCGTCCAGCCAGAAGATCGCCTCGGAGCCGGTCAGGCGCTGACGGTCCATCGCCAGCTGGATCCAGTTCTCGATCGGGGCCTTCTTCACGGTGCAGGAGCGCCAGATGTCGCCTGCCTCTACCGCGTGGGAATGCAGCGTGTCGCCATTGGCCAGAACGATGCGGATCTCGCCATCGGCGGGGGCTTCGAATGTGGTCGGGTGAGAGCCGTATTCCTCGGCCTTCTGGGCCATCAGGCCGACGTTGGCGACGGAGCCTGCCTTGGTCACGTCCAACGCGCCATTGGCTTTGAAGAAGTTGATGGTCTCGTCATAGACGGTGGAATAGCAGCGATCGGGGATCACGCAGTTGGTGTCACCCTTGGCGCCGGTTTCATCCCAGCCCTTGCCGCCTGCGCGGATCACGGCCGGCATGGAGGCGTCGATGATCACGTCCGAGGGCACATGCAGGTTGGTGATGCCCTTGTCGCTGTCCACCATATACATGGAAGGACGCTCAAGTGCTGCGATCTCAGCCTTGATCTCGGCGGCGTTCGGCAGCGTCTCAATGGCGGCCAGAACCGCACCAAGGCCCGAGTTCGCCGAGCCACCGGCGGCGACGATCGCCTCGCCGTGCTTGTCCCAGACCGGGCCGAGCCAGGCCTTGACCGCGTGGCCAAAGATGATCGGGTCGGAGACCTTCATCATGGTGGCCTTCATGTGCAGCGAGAACATGGTGCCGTCTGCCTTGGTGTCCTCGATGGCTGCAGCCAGGAAGGAGGCCAGCGCCCTGGCGGACATGAAGGTGGCATCGGCAACGGTGCCTTCTTCCAGCGGCCAGCCGTCCTTCAGCACGGTGACAGCGCCGTCCTTGCCGACGAATTCGATCTTCGCGTCACCGGCTTGCGCGGCGGTGATGGTTGCGGATTTCTCGTTGGCGTAGAAGTCATTGCCCGGCATCGACGAGACCTTGGTCTTGCTGTCGGCGGACCATGCACCCATGGAATGCGGGTTGTTCTGGGCGTAGTTCTTCACCGCCCGTGCCGAACGACGATCCGAGTTGCCTTCGCGCAGGACCGGGTTCACCGCCGAGCCCTTGATGCCGTCATAGCGGGCGCGGATCTCTTTTTCCGCGTCACTCTGGGGATCCTCGGGATAGTTCGGGATATCATAGCCTTGGGACTGCAGTTCGGCGATGGCGGCGGTCAGCTGCGGCACCGAAGCCGAGATGTTAGGCAGCTTGATGACATTTGCATCCGGGGTTTTCACCAGTTCACCCAGGGCGGCCAGATCGTCGCTTTGCTTTTGCGCGTCGGTCAGGTTTTCCGGGAAGGTGGCGATGATGCGACCGGCCAGCGAGATATCCTTGGTCCCGACGGTGATACCGGCGGCAGAAGCGAATTTGCGGATGATCGGCAGGAAAGAAGCCGATGCCAGCTCGGGCGCTTCGTCTACGATGGTATACAAAATGTCGGGGTTTGCGTTTTCTGTCATGTTCCACAACCTTTCAGCGATATCGGAAGCTTTGTTGACTTTGGGCGGCGGCCGGGCGCCCCTCGCAAATTAATGATTGCTCCCCGGTGGGGGGGCTGCCAATCGAGGGTCTGGCCGTGCATATCGCCCCCCGTGTAAAACAACAGCGCCAAAGGCGCAATTGCCTGCAGGGGTTTTAACGGAATCTGGGTGCCTTCAATGGTGCGAATTCAAGCGGAAATCGGCCGGAACCGCTCAATATCCAGGTGTTTTCGCAAATCCCGCTGTGGTTTCGATCCGCAGAGCAGTCCCGGCTGCCTTTGAAGCGAAGACCGTCGGGCGGTGCATAGAATCGCGCAGGCCAGGGGCGCGGCGGTCACAGAGCGGCGTTGACCGTCGCTGTCGGCTCTGCCACTCATGGGGCCTTCCTTCATTTCTGGCCAGGCCCGTCCGGAGACACTGATGACTTCCTTGCGCTTTCTGCACAGTTCCGATCTGCATCTGGGAAAGCGGTTTGGGCAGTTCGGCGAAGAGACCCGGATGGCCCTCCAGCAAGCCCGGCAAGAGGTGCTGTTCAGATTGGCAGAGATGGCCCGGGCGCAGGATGCGGCGCATGTGGTGATCGCGGGGGATATGTTCGACACGGAAACCCCTTCGGAGCGGGTGCAGCGCCAGGCCCTGGCTGCCATGGGGGCGGCGCAGGGGCTGGAGTGGTGGATCATTCCTGGCAACCACGATAGTGCCGCAGCCGAACCTCTGTGGACCGCCTTGCAGGCGCATGCCCCTGAAAACGTGCACCTGTTGCTGCAACCGGAGCCGGTTCAGATGGCGCCTGGTGTGCGGATGTTGCCCGCACCATGCAGTCATCGCTTTGCGGGGCGGGATCTGACCGCCTGGATGGATGATTGCAGCAGTGATCCGGGCAGCCTGCGGATCGGGCTGGCCCATGGCGGCGTGCTGGAGTTCGCCAGCCAGACCACGAATGATGGCTCCGGTGAGACGATCGCCCCTAATCGTGCCAGCCGGGCGGGGCTCGATTATCTCGCCCTGGGGGACTGGCACGGCCGTTTGCAGGTCAATGAGCGGACCCATTACAGCGGCACCCCGGAGGCGGATCGCTTCAAACACGCCGGGCGCGGACAGTGCCTGCTGGTCGAGATTGCAGGGGCGGGGCAGCCGCCGCAGGTGCAGCCGCTGGAGGTCGGCCAGTTTCATTGGCAGGAGGTCACTCTGGATTTGACGCCGACCACCGATATCGCGGCTGCGATCCAGGATCTTCTGCCAGCGGATCGGTCCGACTGGCGCTATCACCTCTTGCGGATCCGGGCCGTGGGCTGGGCGACGCCGCCGCAGCGCCTTGCGCTTGGCCAGGAGGTGGCGCGATACGCGCCGGAGTTCTGCCATCTGGATCTGGATCTGTCCGACCTTGGCGATGAACATCAGGTGGAGGATCTGGATCTGATCGGTCGCGGTGGCGCCCTGCGGGTGGCGGCAGAGGATCTGATGCGCGCCTGCGAAGATCCGGCTCTGGCCGAGGCAGAGCGACAGGTGGCCGCCGCCGCGCTCAACCGGTTGTTCGCCTATAGCCAGGACGAGGGCGAGCCGGGAGAGCCCCGATGAAGATCCGTGCGATCCGCCTTGAGAATATCCGCCGCTTTGTCGACCCGGTCGAGATCGCCGGGATCGGTCCCGGTCTCAATGTGCTGTCGGCGCCCAACGAACAGGGCAAGTCCACCGTCTTCGATGCGCTGCATGCGCTGTTCTTCAAGGATGCCAAATCCTGGGACAAGGAGATCCGCGCGCTGGTGCCTCATGCGGGCGGAGACCCACGGATCGAGGTCGAAGTGGACCATGAGGGGGATCGATACAGGATTGCAAAACAGTTCTTCAGAAGCGCCGGCAAGGGCGAGGTGCGCGTCTGGCAGGAGGATCGCCTGCTGCATCAGGCCGATGCCGCTGAAAGCTGGCTGAAGGGGCTGATCAAGCTGCCCAAGGACGGCGGGCCTTCGGGGCTGCTCTGGGTGCGCCAGGGGCTGACCTCTTTTGAAGACGCTAAGACGACGGAGAAGGCCCGCCGCGATCTGCTGTCCTCGGTTGCCGGAGAGGTCGGGATGGTCACCGGCGGGCAGCGCATGGATGCGATCTGTCAGCGGGTGCAGGACAGTCTCGACCAATTGGTGACCAAGCGCGGCGCCCGGAAAGGGGGTGCGCTGGATCTGGCCGAACGGGATGTGCTGGAGTTGTCGGAGCGCCGCGATCAGCTTACAGCCCAGGTGCAGGAGCTGCGTCAGCTGCTTGATCAGCGGCGCGACCTGCGCGGTGAACTGGCCGCCCTGAACGACCCCGAGGAGCGTGCGGCGCTGGAGGCACGGCTGCAGGCGGCAGAGGCTGCGATGGAGATTGCCAAACACCACCATGAGCAGTTGGCCCAGGCTGCCCATGCGGTGAAACTGGCGGAGACCCTGCAGGAAAACCACCAGCGCAAGCTGCAAAGCCTGGGCGACCGCCTGCAAGAAGTTCAATCGGCCCGCGCCGAGCAGGATCAGGCCAAGGCCACCGTTCAGGATGCGGCCCAGGCCTATCAACGCCACGCAGCTGAGCTGCAGCAGCTGTTTGAGGCGCTCAACCCGGCCCGCACCAAGGCCCGCGAGGCCCGCGCCACATTGGATGCGGTCTTGAAACGGGCCTCGGTGGCGCAGGCAGAGGGGCTGCGCCGTGATCTGCAGGCCCGCCTGGACAAAGCGCAGCTGCAGGCCGCGGCCATCGAGCGCGCGCAACAGGCCGCCGACACCGGACCGGATGACGCCATGATGCGCCGGATCGAGGCCGCGCGCGAAGCCCTTGGCCTGGCGCAGCGGGCACAGGAGGCTGCCGCCACGGCGGTGACCGTCCACTACGAGGATGGCGGCACGGATGCTGGCGTTCCTCGTGTTCTCTTTGGGGGAGAGACGGTTGCGGGAGGGCAGCGGTTACCCTTGCCCAACGGTGGGAAACTCTTGGTGCCGGGTGTCGCGGCAATAGAGGTGCACCCCGGCCAGGTCGGCGGGGCGGATGCGCTGGAACAGGCGCAAGAGGCGCTGTCCGCTGCGTTACAGCGTGCCGGATACGATGAAGTGGATGCGGCGCGCCGGGCGCATCAGGCCCGAGCGGCCGCCCGGCAGCACCGGCAAGAGGCCGAAGCGCTGCTTGCCGCCCTGGCACCCGAGGGGCTGGCGGCGTTGCGGGTGCAGCTGGCGGCGCTGCCCGAGACGGGTGAAACCGGTCCGGAGGCGGGCCAAGCGGCGCCTTTGCCGGATCAGGCCAGCGCCGAAGCGGCCTGTCAGGCGGCGGAACGCGCCTGTGACCAGCTTGTATCCGATCACGAGGCCCTGCGCGCGGTTGCGGAAGATGCACGCCTTGTCGAAGAAAATGCAAGGGCCAGGGCCGAGGCCGCAGCGCAGCGGCTGGAGCGCGCGGTGGCGGCACTGGGGGTGGATCGGGCCTCTGAGCTGCACGCAGAGCTGCTGGCCCAGTTGCCGCAGTTGCAACGGGCCCTGGCCGAGGCGAAGGCCGCCGAGGAGACCCTGCGCCATGCCGCGCCCGATTTCGCCCAGGCCAAGGCTGTCTTGCAGCGGGCAGGATCGGCGCTGGAGGCTGCCCGTCAGCGGGGGCAGGAGATCGCGCGGGATTTGGCGGTGCTGGACACCCGTATCGCGGCCCATGCAAGCGCGGCTGTGGAAGAGGAATTGGCCGATACCGAAGACCAGCTGGCCCGCGCGCAAAAGCGGCTTCAGGCGGTGGAGTTCGAGGTCTCTGTCCTGCGGCGGCTGCTGGCGGCCCTGGAAGGCGCCCGCAAGGAAGCGCAGGATCACTACCTGGGCCCGATCATGGCCGAGCTGCGCCCGCTGTTGCGGATGCTCTGGCCCGAGGCACAGCTCACGGTGGATGCCGATGAAATCCTGCCCAGCGAATTGCAGCGCGGCGGCGAGGTGGTCGGCTTTGACAGCCTGTCGGGCGGCGCCCAGGAACAGGTTGCCCTCTTGGTGCGGCTGGCCTTTGCGCGATTGCTGGCACGGGCGGGCACCCCGGCGCCGGTGATCCTGGACGATGCCATCGTCTACACGGATGATGCCCGGATCGAGAAGATCTTCGATGCGCTGACCCTGCAGGCGGATGATCTGCAGATCATCGTCTTCTCCTGCCGCCAAAAGGCCTTTCGCGGCCTTGGCGGCACGCCGCTCAGCATCCGGCCCGTAGCCGACCGGGGCTGATCGCAGGACGGGCTATTCGCGGATCTCGTCGGGCAATACGCCCCATATCTTGGTCTTCGGGGTCCAGCCGCTGTAGCCGCCGGCGGTGATCTCGCACCAGTCGATGATGCAGCTGCCAAGCCGGGCGACGACCCCAAGTTCAAAGGCGGCGGTGACGGGAGATGCAGGATCCGGGCGGGAGTGAACGGTCAGCATGTCTTCCTGCACCAGGACGGTGCGCACGCCGGAAATCAGCGTGTAATGGACCCAGCCGCCTGCATTGTCATGGTCGCTCACCCGCCGCCAGTGGCCGTATTCCGCCGTCACCTTCAAGGGCATGCCGCGCCGTTTGAACACCCAGTCGATCCGGTGCGTCAGCGAGGGGCCGCGCCGCACATTCGCCTCGGAGGCCTTCATCGAGACGAAACGCGGCAGCGGCAGGTTGGTGACAGGGCCGCGCGCGTCACTGGCCTGCAGGCTGGACGCACATGCGAGTATGGCACCAAGGGCCAGCAAGAGTGGACGCAAATTCAAAGCCGTCATCGCTACCGCCTGCTTGTTCATGCTCGATCCGCTGGCCCGCTGGCCATCCATTCATCCGGTCTTATCCCTCGTTGCTCCGGAGGGGAATACCGGAATGCCGCGTCACTTGGACCGGTTGGTGCGGAAGGGTTCTTGTGCCTGCCTGCAACCTGCGTCACGATGCCATGGCGGTGCTGGAACTGAAAAGCCATGGGAGAGCGCAAGTGGTAAGAGAACGTCTGACTGTTGTTGTTACGCGACGGTTGCCGGAACCGGTGGAAACCCGGTTGAGTGAGTTGTTCAATGTGCGGCTGCGCAGTGACGATACGCCCATGACCCGCAGCGAACTGGCCGAGGCGATGCAGGCTGCCGACGTGTTGGTGCCGACGGTCACAGATGCAATCGATGCCGGTCTTCTGGCACAGGCAGGATCCAGGCTGAAACTGATCGCCAACTACGGTGCCGGTGTCGATCACATCGATGTCTCCACGGCGCGCCAGCGCGGCATTCTGGTCTCCAACACCCCCGGGGTTCTGACCGACGATACGGCGGATATGACCATGGCGCTGATCATGGCGGTGGTGCGGCGGATCCCCGAAGGGCTGGCTCTGATGCAAAAGGGCGAATGGGAAGGCTGGGCGCCCACGGCGATGCTGGGCGGACGGCTGGCCGGGCGGCGCCTTGGCATCCTGGGCATGGGGCGGATCGGTCAGGCGGTTGCCCGCCGGGCCAAGGCATTCGGCATGCAGATCCATTACCACAACCGCCGCCGCCTGCGCCCCGAGATCGAGGAAGAGCTGGAAGCGACCTATTGGGAGAGCCTCGATCAGATGGTGGCGCGCATGGATGTCATCTCGGTCAACTGTCCCTCGACGCCTTCGACCTTTCATCTGATGAACGCGCGGCGCTTGAAGCTGATGAAACCCGATGCGGTGATCATCAACACCTCGCGCGGCGAGGTGATCGACGAACATGCGCTGACCCGGATGCTGCGCGCGGGTGAGATCGCGGGGGCGGGGCTTGACGTCTATGAACACGGCACCGACATCAATCCGCGCCTGCGCGAACTGCCCAATGTGGTGCTGTTGCCGCATATGGGATCGGCCACCATCGAGGGGCGGATCGAGATGGGCGAGAAGGTGCTCTTGAACATCAAGACATTCGAAGACGGGCACCGTCCGCCGGATCAGGTGATCCCCTCCATGTTGTGAGACCTAGACGCGGGCCATTGGCCCGCGTTTGCATTTTTGATCAGGAGATATTCGATGAAGCCGATTGTGATTGCCGTATTCGCCCTTGCTGCCGGAGCTGCGGCGGCGCAGGAGGCCGCCGATACGGTTGCGCCGGAGAGTGCCACCGCGGGTCGCTTTGAAGCCCTGTCGCCCGAGGTCGCCGCGGCGCTGCGCGCCAAGGAGGCGGGGCAGTCCGTCGAAGCCCGGGACTGGATGATTGCTGCAGCCAACCCCCATGCGGTTGCCGCCGGTGCCGAGGTGCTGCGGGCGGGCGGCTCGGCGGCGGATGCCATGGTGGCAGTTCAGGTGGTTCTGGGACTGGTGGAGCCGCAATCCTCGGGGCTGGGCGGTGGCGCCTTTCTGGTCTGGTATGACGCCGCCAGCGGTGAGATCACCACGCTGGACGGGCGCGAAACAGCCCCTTTGGCGGCGACCCCGCGCCTGTTCCAGGACGAGCATGGCGCGCCGCTGAAATTCTACGATGCGGTGGTCGGCGGGCGTTCGGTGGGCACACCCGGCACGCCCGCGCTCTTGGAGGTCGCCCATCGCCGCTGGGGGCGGGCCAACTGGCCATCGCTGTTTGAAGCGGGCATCGATCTGGCTGACAATGGATTCCTTGTCTCTCCGCGCCTGGCCGGGCTGATCGAAGGCGATGCCAAGCGGCTGTCGCGCTATCCGGCAACGGCTGACTATTTCCTGCCCGGTGGGGCGCCCCTGCAGCCCGGTGACAGGCTGGTGAACCCGGCCTATGCCGAGGTCTTGCGGACCCTGGCAGCCGAGGGGGCAGATGGCTTTTACACCGGGCCAATCGCGGCGGAGATCGTGCGCACGGTGACAGGGGCACAAGGCAACCCCGGTCTGTTGTCCGAAATGGATCTGGCGCTCTATCAGGTGAAGGAACGTCCTGCCGTTTGCGCCGCATACCGGTCCTTCGAGGTCTGCGGTATGGGGCCGCCCTCTTCGGGTGCGCTGACCGTGGGACAGATCCTGGGGATGCTGGGGCAATATGATCTGGCCACTTTGGGTGCCGAAAACCCCGAGGCCTGGCGGCTGATCGGCGATGCCTCGCGGCTCGCCTTTGCCGACCGGGGGCGCTACATGGCCGATAGCGATTACGTGCCTGTGCCCAGCAAAGGCCTGGTAGATCCCGCCTATCTGGCAGAACGGGCCAAGCTGCTGGCGGGCGATGATGCGCTGCCGGAGGTGGCGCCGGGGACGCCGGAATTCGATCATGCGGGCGCGGCTGCGCTTTGGGCGGATGACGCCTCGATCGAGTTTCCCTCGACCTCTCATATCTCCATCGTGGATGGATATGGCAATGTCCTGTCGATGACCACCACCATCGAGAACGGCTTTGGATCGCGCCTGATGACGAACGGCTTCCTGCTGAACAACGAGCTGACGGATTTCTCCTTCCGCAGCCATCGTGACGGGGTGCCGATTGCCAACCGGCTGGAGCCGGGCAAACGGCCGCGCTCGTCCATGGCGCCCACGATCGTGATGCAGGGGGACAAGCCGGTGCTGGCTGTTGGCTCGCCCGGGGGCAGTCGGATCATCGGCTATGTGGCCAAGACCATCATCGCCTGGGCCGATTGGGGCATGGACGTGCAACAGGCGGTCGCTTTGCCCCATGCGGTGAACCGCTTCGGTACCTACGATCTGGAAAACGGGAGCGCCGCTGCCGACCTGGCCGAACCGCTGGAGGCGATGGGCTACAAGGTCAACCTGCGCGATCTGACCTCGGGACTGCATGCGATCGAGATCGGGGATACATTGAAAGGCGGTGCCGATCCGCGCCGCGAGGGCATCGCGCTGGGCGAATGAACGCATTGCCCCGCGCCTGCTTGCAAATGGGCGCGGGGGCCGTATAGTGTCCTTCGTGTTGACATGACAACACGCATTTGGAGGAGAAGGGACCAGCCATGGTGCAAGCCACATCACTGCCGCGCAACGAGCCGGGGATCAAAGCCGCTATCGGCGTGTTGAAACAGCAGTTCGCAGACCGTTTGCAGACCGGCCAGGCCATTCGCGAACAGCACGGCCATACCACCACCTGGATCGACAACCAGATCCCCGATGCGGTGGTCTTTCCGACCTCCACTGAAGAGGTGTCAGAGGTCGTGAAGATCTGTGCGCAATATGGCGTGCCGGTTATTCCCTTCGGCACCGGCACTTCGCTGGAAGGCCATGTGAACGCGCCTGCGGGCGGTATCTCGGTGGACATGAGCCGGATGGACAAGATCCTCGCCGTCCATGCCGAGGATCTGGATGTGGTGGTGCAGCCCGGTGTGACGCGCGAGCAGCTCAACACCTTCCTGCGCGACCAGGGCCTGTTCTTCCCCATTGATCCCGGTGCCAATGCCTCGCTCGGCGGCATGACGGCGACGCGGGCCTCGGGCACCAATGCGGTGCGCTATGGCACCATGAGGGACAATGTGATCGCGCTTGAGGTGGTGATGGCCGATGGCGAGGTGATCCGGACCGCGCAGCGGGCCAAGAAATCTTCGGCCGGTTATGACCTGACCCGGCTGATGGTCGGCTCCGAAGGCACCCTGGGTCTGATCACCGAGATCACCCTGCGCTTGCAGGGCATCCCCGAGGCGATCCGTTCGGCGCGATGCGCCTTCCGCAGCATCGATGATGCCTGCCGCGCGGTGATGATGACCATTCAATACGGCATTCCGGTCGCCCGCATCGAAATGCTGGACGCGATGAGCGTTCAGGCCGCCAATGCCTATTCCAAGCTGGACCTGCCCGAGGTGCCGCTTCTGCTGCTGGAATTCCACGGCTCCGAGGCGGGCGTGGTCGAACAGGCCGATATGTTCTCCTCCATCGCGGAGGAATTCGGCGGCTTCGATTTCGAGGCGACTTCGACGGCGGAAGAGCGCAACAAGCTGTGGCAGGCGCGCCATGACATGTATTGGGCGGGGCTGGGCCTGCGCCCCGGCGCCAAGGGGCTGTCAACGGATGTCTGCGTGCCGATTTCGCGGCTTGCCGAATGCGTCGGCGCCGCCCGTGACAAGGCCGAGGAGATGGGGTTGCTGGCCCCGATGGTGGGCCATGTGGGCGACGGCAATTTCCACGCGCTTCTGCTCATTGATATGGACAGCGCCGAGGAACGCCAGAAGGCGGATGATTACATCGGCTGGCTCAATGACATGGCGATCTCGATGGAGGGGACCTGCACCGGCGAACACGGTATCGGCCAGGGCAAACGCCCCTATCTGACCAAAGAGCTGGGCGCGGCGACCCGATATATGGCGGCGGTGAAGGCGGCGCTGGACCCGGACAATATCCTCAATCCCGGCAAGATCCTCAGCGATTGATTCTGGCGGGGTGAAACCCCAAGACACTGCGGGGCGGTGCAGGCAAAACCTGCGCCGCCCTGTGCGTTTCTCCTGCCCTTGCCCCCTTATGGGGTCCGCTTTGCCTCCGCCGTGACGCGAAAGGTCGGTTTTGTCGGTTTTTGCGTCGGATGGATTTGGCGTTGCCTGCGTGATTTCCGGCATATGATTGGAAAAGCCTAGTCATTTCTTCCGGAGAAACGGGACATGAAAACCCAAGTCAAAGCACTGGTTGTCGGCGGCGGTGCCGTCGGAACCTCGATCGCCTATCACCTGGCCAAGGCGGGCTGGGACGATGTGATGCTGATCGAGCGGGACGAGCTGACCTCCGGCTCCACCTGGCACGCTGCCGGTCTGCTGCCGCTCTTCAACATGTCCTATGCGACCACCCATATCCACAAATACTCGGTCGATTTCTACAAGACCCTGGAAGAGGAAACCGGGCTCAACGCGGGCTTTGCCGTGGTTGGCAACCTGCGCATGGCGCAGACGCAGGAACGCATGGATGAATACATGCTCTATGCCTCCACCGCCGAGACCTGCGATGTGAAATACGAGTGGCTCACCCCGGATCAGATCAAGGAGCGCTGGCCGCTGATCGAGACCGGCGATCTGAAAGGCGCGATCTACCACACCGAGGATGGCTACATTAACCCCGCCGATGTGACCCAGGCGATGGCCAAGGGCGCGCGTCAGCGCGGCGTCGAGATCGTGCGCAAGATGCAGGCCGATGCCTTCCACTGGAATGGCACCCATTGGGAAGTGACCTGCACCAAGATGGTCGAGCAGGGCGGCAACCTGGTGCCCTTGGACGAGCAGGTGGTGATCACCGCCGAACATGTCGTGACCGCATCCGGAAACCACGCGCAACGCACCGCCAGGATGCTGGGCATCAAGATGCCCGCGATCCCTGTTGAGCATACCTTCATCGTGATGGACAAGGATCCCGAACTGGTCAAATGGCGCGCGGCGGGCAACCCCGAACACCCCGTCGTGCGCGATGCCGACAATGAATCCTATGCCCGCGAGGAACGTGGCGGCTGGATCCTGGGCATCTATGAGCATGGCGCGCCGGCACGCTTCGAACACGGCGTGCCGGACAGCTTCCGCGCCGATCTCTTCCCGCTGGATCTGGACCGGATCGCGGATCAGTACATGGCGATGGCCGAACGCGTGCCGTCCTGTGCCGAAAGTGGCCTGAAGGACGATTTCAACGGCCCGATCTGCTACACCCCCGATGGCAACCCGCTGGTTGGCCCGGCACCTGGCTTGCGCAACATGTGGCTGGCCGAGGGCTTCTCCTTCGGGATCACCGCCGCGGGCGGCACCGGCTATTACCTGGCGCAGATGATGGTCGATGGCGAGGCCGAGATCGACATGGCGAGCCTGGATCCCAAGCGTTATTCCTCGAACTGGATGACGACGGAATTCGCCGCCCGCAAGAACGAGGAATGCTACGAGCACGTCTATATCCTGCACCACCCGGATGAAGAGCGCGAAGCCTGCCGTCCCCTGCGCACCGCCCCGGCCTATGACCGGCAAAAGGCGCGCGGCGCGCAGTTCGGCTTTGTCAACGGCTGGGAACGCCCCAACTACTATGGCCCGCTCGACGCGCCTGACAATTTCGACAAGGAGGCACGCTCCTTCCGTCGCGGCGGCTGGTGGCAATATGCGGTGGAAGAGGCCAAGGCGATCCGCGAAGGCGTCGGCCTGATCGACGCCACCGCCTTTACCAAACATGTGATCAAAGGTCCCGGTGCGACGCAGTTCCTCGATTGGTTCACCTGCAACAAGCTGCCGAAAGTGGGCCGCATCAACCTGACCTACGCGCTGACCTCGGCAGGCACCACCCGCACCGAATACACCATCGTGCGCAATGGCGAGAACACCTACTACCTGGTCTCGGCCGGAGCCTGGTCCGAATATGACGCCGATTTCCTGCGCAAGGCGGCCGAGGACAAGATGGAGGAGTTCGGCTATATCGAGATCCAGGATGTCACCACCCAGTGGGGCGTCTTTGCCATCGCAGGGCCGAAATCCCGCGATGTGCTGAAAGAGGTGATCGTGGATGCCGATCCCGACACCGCACTGAGCAACAAACGCTTCCCCTGGCTGTCGGCGCGTCAGATCGAACTGGGCATGTGCCCGGTCAATGCGATCCGCGTGGCCTACACCGGTGAGCTCGGCTGGGAGCTGCACCACCCGATCGAGATGCAGAATTACCTCTGGGATCTTCTGAACACGGCGGGCGAGAAGCACGGGATGAAGCTGGTCGGCGCCCGCGCCCAGAACTGGCTGCGTCAGGAGAAGAGCTATCGCGCCTTTGGCACCGAGCTGGGCCGCGACGCCACCCCGGCCGAGGCGGACCTGCCGCGTTTCATCGATCTGTCCAAGGAGTTCCATGGCAAGGCTGCGATGGTCGAGAAGGGCATCCGCGCCAAGTGCTGCACGCTGCTGATCGATGGTCCTGCCGACGCCGATCCCTGGGGCCGTGAGGCAATCTATGCCGAGGATGGCACGACCCGGCTGGGTCGTCTGACCTCGGGCGGCTATTCGGTTGCCTTCGAGAAATCGATCGGCATGGGCTATCTGCCGCCAGAGCTTGCGGTTGAAGGGACCAAGGTGAAGGTCAAGATGCAGGACAAGCTGTGGGATGCGGTCGTGACCTGCGACAGCCCCTATGACCCCAAGAACGAGACCATCCGCAAGGACGGCTAGGCCACCTTCGAAGACCCGATCAAAGCCCCGGTCCCTGCGCCGGGGCTTTCTGTTTGGAACCCGATGCTTGTCTGCTGCGATACAGGGTGCAACAGTTGAGCCATCCAAGGGGGAGGGATGGCATGCTTGGCTATCTGACATTGATCCTGGTCTGCCAGCTGGCCGGGGAGTTCATCACCGGGGCGCTGATGCTTCCCGTTCCGGGGCCGGTGCTGGGCATGGTGTTCCTGCTTGTCTTCCTGATGCTGCGCGGCCATGTGCCGGAGCGGCTGGATCAGACAGCGGATGGTCTGCTGCGCTCCATGTCGCTGTTGTTCGTGCCTGCGGGCACTGGCGTGATCCTGCATTTCCAACTGTTGGGGGAGGCGCTGTTGCCGCTGGGGTTGGCGCTTGTCGTGTCCACGCTTGTGACCATCGCGGTAACTGGGCTGCTCATGCAATGGCTCGGTACGGGAGAAGGCGCGGAGAAGGGGGATGGATAGCCTGCAGGACACCTGGGTCTACCTCAGCGCATCGCCCCTGTTTCACCTGACGCTGACTTTGGCGGCCTTTCAACTGGCGAGCGCCCTGTTCGAGAAGATGGGGCGCAATCCGCTGCTCAACCCGGTGCTGGGGGCGGTGCTGGTCGTGGTGGCGGTGCTGGTGCTGACGGAGACGGACTATGGCACCTATTTCGAGGGCGCACAGTTCGTGCATTTCCTGCTGGGGCCCGCCACGGTTGCCCTTGCGGTGCCGCTGTACCGGCAATGGCAGCGGGTGCGCCGGTCGGCCCTGGCAATAGCCGTGAGCCTTTTGGCGGGGTCGCTGACGGCGATCCTGTCGGCGGTCTTGGTTGCCTGGCTGCTGGGCGGGTCCGAGCCGGTGCTGGCTTCGCTTGCACCCAAATCGGTGACGGCGCCCGTCGCCATGGGGATCGCCGAAAAGCTGGGCGGGTTGCCCTCTCTGACGGCGGTTCTGGTGATCGTGACCGGCATCCTTGGCGCCATGCTGGGGCCCAAGGTGCTGGACTTGATGGGCGTGGTCGACTGGCGCGCGCGCGGGCTGGCGATCGGCACCGCCAGCCACGGGATCGGCACCGCCCGTGCCTTGCAGGTGAATGAGACCGCGGGCGCGTTTTCCGGCCTTGCCATGGGCCTCAATGCGCTTGCGACAGCGCTGTTGTTGCCGATGATCTGGGGCGGAGTGGTCTGGCTCCTGGGCAGCTGACCCGCGTCAGCCGTCGCGGGTTTCGTTCAGCTCCATGTGACCACCGCCGCGCGCCAATACCCGGCGCAGGATCGGCTCGAAAAACTCCAAGGGTTTGGTCGGATAGTCCGGGTCAAAGGCGCATTGATCGTAGTCGTGACAGAACTTGCGGCAGTCCTCCCAATAGGGGCTGTCGCGGTATTTGTCGCGCGCGTGGCGGTCGCCGCCAAGGTGGTGGTTGTAGTAGTAGCCCTGAAAGATGCAGTGGTGTTTCAGGATCCACCAGGTGCGCTCGCTCACATAGGGTTTCATCATCGCCGCAGCCAGTTCGCCGTGATTGTAGGGCGACAGGATATCGCCCACGTCATGCACCAGGGCGGCGACAATGATCTCGTCATCTGCGCCATCGGCATGGGCGCGGGTCGCCGCCTGCAGGCAGTGCTGGTAGCGGTTCACCGGATAGGGCGTCCAGTCCTCATCCAGCGAGCGGATCGCATCCAGGATGCGGTCGGGCAGGGCGGCGTTGTAAGCCTCCTCATACGCCATGACCGCGTCCCAGTCGGCCTTTCCGGCCTCTTCAAAACTGGTCCAGGTGGGCGTGTGACGTTCATCTTTCATGGCAGGCTCCCCGTTTGGAGTTTCGGGAAGCCTAGCCACTCTGTTTTGCTCTGTCAGCGATTATCCCGCTGTCAGCTCGTCAAAGCAGGTCATCGCCTTGGCGGCATACATCATCGAGGGGCCGCCGCCCATCTGGATTGACATGGCCAGCACATCGGCGACTTCCTCGCGACTGGCACCAGCCTTGATCAGTGTTTCCACATGCAGGCCGATGCAATCCTCGCAGCGCAGGGCCACCGCGATGCCCAGAGCCACGAATTCCTTCTGCTTGAATTCCAGCGTTCCGCCCTGTTTCACCGCCTTCCCCAGCGCGCCAAAGGCCTGCGCCGTGTCGGGGATCGCCTGGTTCAGGTTGCGCAGCCCGGTGCGGGTCTTGTTCAGTTTTTCGGTCCAGTTCATCGGTCGTCCTTCGCGTTTCATATTCGATTTTTCGAAGGAGTAGGACGGCCCGGGGCAGGCGGCCTTGATCTGGGTCAGAAATCCGGTTTTTGCGCCACCAATGCCAGATTGTTGGCGGGCATCTCGATCACATCGCTCATGTCGAGGCCCGCATTCTGCAGCCAGTCGATGGTGTCGAAATCGTCCTTGTAGCCGATTTCCGGATCATGGGCGATGAGGGAGGCATGGAAGGCACGGTCGCCCTCGCTGGTCAGCTCCTCTGCCCGCATGAAGGGGCCATAGATGCAGAGCTTTCCCGATGGTTTCAGGGCGCGGGCGGCCTCGCGGATCAGGGTCTTTGCGTCATCTTCGGTGATGAGATGCAAGAGGTTCGACAGGACGATGAAATCGACGGGCTCAACACTCTGCGCCCATCCGGGGGCGGTGGCATCCAGCTCCAGCGCAGGCCGGATATTGTCCAGTGCCGTGTCAGAGGCATGGGCATCAATGCTGGTGCGGCGGGTGGCGTCCACCTCGCTTGGCTGCCAGATGAGGCCGGGCAGGCGCGCGGCATAGGCGATGACATGCTGGCCGGTGCCGCTGGCGATCTCCAGCGCCCGGCCTGATGGCGGTGCGATATCCTCCAGAAGATCGCAGAGCGGTTCCAGGTTGCGCGCGGCGGAGGGGGCATAGAGCTTACCCCCTTCGGGTGTGGCGACAGAGGCAAAGCCGGGGACAGAGCGAATGGGCATCAGCGCAGCCTTTCGGGTGAGAGTGCCGCGATGGTCTCGCGGTCAAGTTCTGACGGGCGACCACCGATCAGATCGGCGATCAGGCGCGAGGCGGCAGGCGCGGTCTGAAATCCATAGCCGCCCTGCGCCGCGCACCAGATGAAATCGGGGCGTGCGGGATCCGGGCCCAGAACCAGCGCCCCATCGCGCACGAAACTGCGCAGGCCTGCCCAGTTGCTTTCGACGCGGGTCACCGGCTCGGTCACCTTCTCCTCGTAACGGGCCAGCCCTTCGGCAAGAACCATATCGTCGGCAAAGGCATCATGGGGTTCGACCGGATCTGCATCGGCGGGGGAGACCAGAAGCTTGCCCGCATCGGGTTTGGCATACCAGCCTTCCCCGACGCCCATCAGCATCGGCCAGGTGGAGACATCATGACCGCCCGGTGCAGGCAGCCGCGCCATCGATCGGCGTTTGGGAGTGATCCCGATGGGCGCTATCCCGGCCAGGGCTGCGATACGGTCCACCCAGGCACCTGCGGCATTGACCAGTTGCTTGGCGGCATAGACCTCACCGCCTGCCGTGACCTGCCAGCCTGCGCCGGTATGTCGGATCGCGGTGACTTCGGCCTTCGTCACAACCTTGCCGCTGGCGCCACGCACGACGCGGGCGAAATCCTGGATCATGCGGTCGGTATCGAGATCCTGTGCGTCCTCGTGCAGGGCCGCCAGGGTGACGGTCTCAGGCTTCAGGATCGGAACCCGTGCGTAAGCGTCCTCAATCTCGATGGGGTGCAGGCCCAGTTCGGTCACGTCGGCAGCAAATTGCGCCTCTTCGCCGGGGCCCGCCACCAGCATGAAGCCGCGCGGCGTCAGATATCCGCCATTGGCGTGGAAATGATAGTCGGCACTGACCTTGTTGAGGGCCACGATGGCCGGGTTGCCGTAGTTTTCCTCGAACATCGCGGCAGAGCGCCCCGAGGCGTGATAGCCAAGCGCCTCTTCCGCCTCCAGCACCGTCACCGTGCCAAGATCCGACAAGCGTGCAGCGGCGCTGATGCCCGCAATGCCGCCGCCGATGACGATGAAATCGCTCATGCCGCGCTGCCTTCGTCCTGTTCCTCCAGCCGGTCGGTGGCGGGGGCCGGGCGCGGGCTGAGCGCCGAAACCCGATCATAGAGATCCGGTGTCATCTCGAAGGTCATGGCGGCAAGTGAGGGCGCCAACTGCTGCGCCGTGCGGCCCGAGATGATCGGCATGGGTGCCGAAGGATGGGCTGCGGCCCAGGCCACGGCCAGCGTTGCGGGATCGGTGCCGATCTCCTGCGCGAGGGTCGCCAGATCGGCGGCGGCCTGATGCATCCAGTCCTGCCCGTAGCGGCTGTTGTAGCGGGGATCGTCCTTCAGGCGGCCCTCACCGCCGCCTGCTGCATATTTCCCGGTCAGCAACCCGCCGCCCAGGGGGGAGTAGGGCGCAATGGCAATGCTTTGGTCGGCGCACATGGGCAGGATCTCCACCTCCACCTGGCGTTTCACCAGGGAATACATCGGCTGCAGGATATCCACCTTCAGATCGAATTCGGCGCCGATCATCTGTGCCTTCACCACCTGCCAGGCGGCAAAGTTCGACAGGCCCACATAGCGAATCTGCCCCTGCTGTTTCAGGGTGGCAAAGCATTCAAGCGTTTCACGCAGGTCGGTGTTGGGATCAAAGCGATGAAGATACAGAACATCGACCATATCAAGGTCCAGCCGCGCCCGGCTTGTGTCGAACTGCGCGCGCATATTGGCGGCACCCGCACCGCCCGTGTAACCCACCTTGGTGGCGATCAGCAGCTTTTCCCGCTCGCCCTTGATCAGCTTGCCCAGAATGGTCTCGCTGGTGCCCTCGGTATAGACCCAGGCGGTGTCGAAATGGCTGATCCCGGCGGCGCGGCAGGCGGCATACATCTCGGCCGATTGCGCCTCATCCGCGCGGCCTCCGAACTGCATGGTGCCAAAGGCAAAACGGCTAACGGGTGTGTGATCGGGGGTGGTCAGGGTGCGTGTCATGGGCAGAACCTGCCACGTCCGTGTAACAGGGAAAAGAGCCAAGATGGCGCGCTCGCACGATTCCCCGGCCCGCGCGATTGTGACTGGAGCGCGGCGCCATTGCAGGGCACAAAGATCCCATGTTCGATGCCCGCATCCGCCCCCTGATCGACCCCGCCCTCAATGCCCAGGGCCGGGTGATTGCGCGCTGGGGCATCACGGCCAATCAGGTGACGCTGGTGGGGCTGGCACTTGGTCTTCTGTCCGCCGCGCTTATTGCGCTGGGGGTGTTTGGCTGGGCTCTGGTCCCGCTGTTGTTGTCGCGCCTGGCCGATGGGCTGGACGGAGCCGTGGCGCGGGCAAGTGCTCCGACGGGGTTTGGCGGCTATCTCGATATCACCTGTGATTTCCTGTTCTACGGCGCGGTGCCGCTGGGCTTTGTGCTGGCGGATCCTGCAGCCAACGGAGTGGCGGGGGCATTCCTGCTCACGTCCTTCTACGTCAATGGCGCCAGCTTTCTTGGCTATTCCGTCCTCGCGGAGCGGCACAAGATGACCAGCAGCGCGCGCGGCGTCAAAACGCTCTACTTCACCGGAGGGCTCTTGGAAGGGGCCGAGACGATTGGCTTCTTCGTGGCGCTCTGCCTGTTTCCGGGAGCGTTCGCGCCGATGGCCTGGGTGTTCGGGGCCTTGTGTTTCGTCACGGCTGGATCGCGGGTGCTGTTGGCCTATCGGGTGTTTGCGCCCGGTTCGTAGTTTTGCTGTGCACTTATTGGGAACAGCCGACGAGTAGGAATTCGCTCGGTCGTTTTACAAATGTGTCCGCTGTTTCCCAAAGTGTTCTTACCAATAAGGGAGTGCAAGGTCCCTTCTGGTTTGGGTTCGATGGATATCGAAGAGGATAGTCCTTTTGCCCATGAAGACCCCCAAGGGCAGTCACATGGTCGTCTATCAAGTCTGGTATTTCTTCGGTTTTCGGAACATCTGAATAAAGCCCGCTCTGACGATCCAGATCTGCAACCCTTATTGCGATAGACCGCATTTGGCACCGTACAGGGGTGCATTCGCTCTTGTTCCACATTGTGACTATCTTGTGCCCATTGCGACCTTTTGTTTCCACTGTTCCATTATTCCATAGAATGCAGGCCTTGAGCATCAACTCCAGACCATGGCCTGCAAGTGCGAGCGTAGGGAGGAAGAGTATCTTTCCTTTTTCCCGCTGTGCCGCATCTAGCACCAAGGAGCCTTCAAGATATTGTTTGGCTTTGCTTGCGTGTTGCCCGGCATCAGTTTCGAAGAAGTTTTCTATTGGTCTGGTTTCCATAGTGAGATGCTAGTTTCAGTTGAGCGATGATGCAAACCCACATTGGCTCGCCTTTCAGGGGCTGGAGGCGTTGTAAAAAGATCGCCGTGCAAACCGGCTCAGCCGATCCGAAGGTGTCCAATAGAAAAGGCCCGCCGAATTGGCGGGCCTTTCCGTATTGCAATGGGCAAGCCGCTTACTGCGGGATGTCGCCTTCGATGCCTTCGACAAAGAAGTTCATGCCCGCCAGGGTTCCGTCATCGGCGGTCTCGCCCTCTGCCAGCCAGGCCGAGCCGTCCTGCTTGTTGATCGGGCCGGTGAACGGGTGGTAGGAGCCGTCCGCGATGGAGTCTTTGATCGCCAGCGCTGCGGCTTTGACATCGGCCGGAACCGCGTCGGAGATTTCACCGATGCCGACCATGCCGGGGGCGATGCCATCCCAGGTGTCAACGCTGGTCCAGGTGCCGTCCATCACGGCCTTGGTGCGGGCGATGTAGTAGGGCGCCCAGTTGTCGATGATCGAAGAGACGCGCGGCAGCGGGCCGTATTCGGCCATATCAGACGCCTGACCAAAGGTGATCACGTTGCCAGCAGCCTGTGCGGCGGCCTGGGGCGCGGTGGAGTCGGTGTGCTGCAGGATCACGTCAGCACCCTGTTCGATCAGAACCTTGGCGGCGTCGGCCTCTTTCGCCGGGTCAAACCAGGTGAAGGCCCAGACGATCTTGAACTGCACGTCGGGGTTCACTTTCTTGGCGTGGATATAGGCCGAGTTGATGCCGCGAATCACTTCGGGGATCGGGTAGGAGCCGATGTAGCCCACGATGTTCGACTTGGTCATGTGGCCCGCGATGGTGCCCTGAACGGCGCGGCCTTCATAGAAGCGGGCGGAATAGGTCGAGACGTTGTCGGCGCGCTTGTAGCCGGTGGCGTGCTCGAACTTCACGTTCGGGAACTTCTTGGCGACGTTGATGGTCGGGTCCATGTAGCCGAAGGAGGTGGTGAAGATCAGGTCAGCGCCCTGCAGGGCCATCTGGGTGATCACGCGCTCGGCGTCGGGGCCTTCGGCGACGTTTTCAACATAGACGGTTTCGACCTTGTCGCCAAATTCCGCAACCACGGCCTTGCGGCCCTGGTCGTGCTCATAGGTCCAGCCGCCGTCGCCGACGGGGCCAACATAGACAAAGCCCACCTTGGTCTTGTCTGCGGCCATGGCGCTGGTGGCCAGGCCCAGGGCCATGGCGGCGCCGGTCAGAAGTTTCGTCAGTTTCATCAAAGGGATCCCCCGTGTTTGTTACTATTGTGCCCGGGCAACCGGGCAGGGTGTTTGGCCTTCCGTCAGATGCTAACGGGAGGCGTGGAAATTGCGACCAAGGGCAGCCGGTGCGCTGCTCTTATCAGCCGAGAGGATGACAAGCACCACAATGGTGATCAGATAGGGCGACATTGCCAGATACTCCACCGGAATGGCAACGCCTGCTGCCTGCAGATTAAGCTGCACTACGGTGACGCCGCCAAAAAGATAGGCGCCCAGCAGCACACGCCAGGGTTTCCAGCTGGCAAAGACCACCAGCGCCAGGGCGATCCAGCCGATGCCTGCAGTCATGCCTTCGGTCCACTGGGGCACGCGGATCAGGCTGATATAGGCCCCGCCCATGCCCGCGCAGGCGCCACCGAACAGGATCGCGAGGATGCGGATGCGCACGACTTTGTATCCCAGCGCATGGGCCGCATCGTGGTTTTCCCCCACCGCGCGCAGGATCAACCCGACGCGGGAATACTTCAACACCGCCCAGACGGCCGCGATCAGAGCGATCCCGAAATAGAGGATGATGTCATGACCAAACAGGATCGGCCCCACCACGGGCAGATCGCTGAGGACGGGGATATGGATGTCCTGCATCTGCGGTGGCTTGATCCCCACATAGGACTGGCCCATCAGCGCCGAGAGACCCAGACCAAAAAGCGTCAGCGACAGGCCCGAGGCAACCTGATTGGCCTGGGCAAACTGGGTGAGGATCGCAAAGAGCGTCGACAGCGCCGCGCCGGCAATGGCCGCCACGACAAAGCCTAGGAGCGGCGAGCCGCTTTCCACCGCAGTGGCAAAGCCCGCGATGGCGCCCGTGATCATCATGCCTTCGACGCCAAGGTTCAGAACGCCTGATTTCTCCACCACCAGCTCGCCCACGGCGGCCAGCAACAGGGGCGTGGCCGCCACCATCAGAGAGGCGATCAGGAGGACCGGATTGATTGCAGAAAGATCCATTTACGTGTCCTGCCCCTTGAAAACTCGCGTTTCGATTTCTCGCCGAATCTCGTTGCCCATCGTTCCCGGCCAAATTGGGTTGTGGGACTGCAACAACCGCCAGAATATGCCCATGCTAGCCGGTGGCTCCGGCGAAGAAGTCTCACCCTCGGCGCGCGAAGTTTCGCAAAGATCCTGGTACTCTTTTAAGGCAGACATCACGGCAGGGTCAGCGCGTACGTCTCGCTCCAAAGAATCCATTTCATCGTGGCTGACTTCGAGAACGACTTCCTTCTGGGCTTCCGCATCCCACATCTTGATAGATCTAACCGCCGCTTCCATCACGCCACCTCCGGCTTGCCTAGACGCAGGCGAAAATTGGTCAGAAGGTCGAACGCCAGAAGGAAGAACAGAAGCATTCCCTGGAAGACCTGGATCGCCGCCGAGGGCAGACCCATGTTCGACTGGGCGATATCCCCGCCGATGTAGGTCAGCGCCATCAGCCCGCCCGCCAGCAGGATGCCCACGGGATGCAACCGGCCCAGGAAGGCGACGATAATGGCGGTGAACCCGTAGCCCACGTTGAAATCGATCGAGACCTGGCCCGATGGCCCGGAGACCTCGAACATGCCCGCAAGGCCTGCCAGCATGCCCGATGCGCCAAGGCAGAACAGGATCAGGCGGGCCGGTTTCACCCCGGCAAACCGCGCGGCGCGCGGGGCTTCGCCAGTCAGGCGGATCTGATAGCCCAGCATGTGCCGGTTCAAGAGCACATAGGTAAAGATCACCGCGATAAATGCTGCAACCACGCCCCAATGCATGCCGGATCCGGCAATGAGATCGGCATTATGGGCGCTTTCATATTGCTGCAGGTTGCGGCTGCCGGGAAATCCAAACCCTTCGGGGTTTTTCAGCAATCCCAATGACATCGATGCCAGGAATTGCTCGGCCACATAGACCAGCATCAGCGACACCAGGATCTCATTGGTGCCAAAACGCACCTTCAGAAGGGCCGGGATCATCGCCCAGAGCCAGCCGCCAAAGGCACCCGCCAGGACCATCAGCGGGAAGATATACCAGGCCTCATGGGGGTAGAAGGCCAGCCCCATGCCCGCGCCAAAGAGGGCGCCCATGATGTATTGCCCTTCGGCGCCGATGTTCCAGATGCCTGCGCGAAAGCCCAAGGACAAGCCGATGGCGATCAAGACCAGCGGCCCGCCTTTGATCAGAAGCTGCGGGCGGTAGTAGAAGGCGAATTCGCCAAACAGCGGCTCCCAAAAGATGGTGCGGATCGCCTCCACCGGATCCTTGCCGAGGATGGCGAACAACAGCCCGCCTGCGATCATCGTCGCCAGCACCGCGACCAGCGGCGTCGCCATCGACCAGGCGCGCGAGGGCTGTGGGCGTTTTTCAAGCCGGATCATGTGTCAGCCCCTTCCTTGATAGTCACATTCTGGCAGCGGTCAGACATGGGCCACCTCCATCCCGTGGGCGCCGCCCATCATCAGGCCGATCTCGTCCACCGTGAGGCCGCTTGCAGCCCGCGGGGTGCTGAGGCGGCCTTCGTTGAGGGCGGCAAAACTGTCCGAGATCTCCATCAGCTCGTCCAGATCCTGGCTGATGCAGAGGACGGCGGTGCCGCCTGCAGCGAGATCGAGCAGCGATTGGCGGATGGCGGCGGCGGCAGAGGCATCGACGCCCCAGGTGGGCTGGTTCACCACCAGCACCTCGGGGCGCTGCAGCACCTCGCGGCCGATGACGAATTTCTGCAGGTTACCGCCAGACAGGGAGCGCGCCGCATTTTCAGGCCCCGGTGTGCGCACGTCAAAGGTGGAAATCACCCGTTTGGCAAAGGCCTTGGCGGCGGGCCAGTTCAGAAAGCCGCGGTTCACGAGGTTCTCGCGCACGGCGGCGGTCAGCATGGCGTTCTCCGTCAGGCTCATGTCCGGCGCGGCGGCATGGCCCAGGCGCTCTTCCGGGGCCGAGAGCAGGCCCAGGCGCCGACGCGCAACCGGCCCCAGCCTGCCGATCGGCTGCCCGTGCAGCTTGACCGCATCCGGCGCAGACAGGGTTTCGCCGGACAATACCGCCAGCAGTTCATCCTGACCGTTGCCCGCCACGCCACCGATGCCAAGGATCTCTCCCTTGCGCAGGCTCAGGTGTATGTTCTTCAGGGAGGTGCCGAAGGCCGAAGGGGAGGGAACCGACAGGCCGCTGATATCCAGCGCCACATTGCCCATGATCCGGTCCGACCGCGTCGGTGTTTTCAGCGCCGTGCCCACCATCATCTCGGCCATGTCGCGGGCCGAGGTTTCAGCCGGGGTGCATTCGCCCACGTTCTTGCCCAGGCGCAGGATGGTGGCGTGATCGCAGAGCTTGCGGATCTCTTCCAGCTTGTGGCTGATATAGAGGATCGAGGTGCCCTCGCTGCGCAGTTTCTGCAGGGTCTCGAACAGGATCTCCACCTCCTGCGGGGTCAGCACCGAGGTCGGCTCGTCCATGATCAGGAGTTTCGGATCCTGCAGCAGGCAGCGGATGATCTCGACCCGCTGGCGCTCCCCGGCAGAGAGATCACCCACGGTGCGATAGGGGTCCAGCGGCAGGCCGTAGGTTTCCGACACCTCGCGGATGCGGCTGGCCAGATCCCGCATCGCGGGCGGGTTTTCCATGCCAAGGGCGATGTTTTCAGCAACATTCAGCGCATCGAACAATGAGAAATGCTGGAACACCATGGCGATGCCATCGGCGCGGGCGGCACGTGGCTCTGCCGGGGCAAAGGGGGCCCCGCGCAGCAGCATCTGGCCGCTGTCCGGCTTCACCAGCCCGTAGATCATCTTCACCAGCGTCGACTTGCCGGCGCCGTTTTCACCAAGCAGCGCATGCACTTCGCCTTCACCGATGTCGAAGGAGACCTGATCGTTGGCGACGACGCCCGGATAGGCCTTGGTGAGGCCCTGGAGGCTCAAGAGGGGGACTGTCACGCGTGCCGATCCTTCCGTTGTTCCTGTTCCGCGCCTTGCGTCGCGTCCGTTTTCTCATCCCGACCAGCCGCAAGCGCCAGCAGCTGTGCCGCCACACCCACCGCGATCATCTGCGGATGCTTGCCCAGGCCTGGATCCCCGATCGGGCAGGTGATCCGCGCGATTTGCGCCGACTCATGCCCAAGTGCGGCAAGGCGCGATTTGAACCGCGCCCATTTGGTGGCAGATCCGATCAGACCGGCAAAGGCAAAATCGTGTTTCAGCAGGGCGTGGCATAGCGCCAGATCCAGCTCATGGGAATAGGTGAGGATCAGATGCTGTGCAGTTGACGGCGCGTGAGGCAGCAAAAGAGCCGGGTTTTCGGCCCAAACCGGGGTGACGCCGCCTGGCACGCTGTCCGGAAAGCGGTTTTCTGCGGTATCGACCCAGGTGATCGCATGATCGGGCAGCGGGGCAAGCACATCGACCAGCGCGCGGCCCACATGGCCCGCGCCCCAGATCCACACGGGGCGTTCGGGGCGATGCACAGGTTCGATCATCCAGCCGTCGATCAGCTGCGCTGCGGGACGATTCCCCCGATTGCGAACCTGGGATAGCTTGCGGTGGACGGAAAGCGGCATGTCACCGTTGCCGCCTGCAGGCCGGGCGATCACGTCAGAGGTCAGAGCTTGCAGATCGGCCGCCTCGTAGACCTCGCTCAAGAGCGTCACCGAACCGCCGCAGCATTGGCCCAGATCCGGCCCAAGCGCATGGGTGCTGAGAACGGCAGGCTTGCCCTGCGCAGCAGCGCGTCTCGCCGCCTCGAATTCCAGCGCGCCGCCGCCGATGGTGCCGGATTGCGCAAACCCGCCCTCCGTGCGCCAGACCAGCATGGCCGCACCCACCTCGCGCGGGGAAGAGCCACGAATCGCCGCGATCACAACGCGGGTGACGCGCCCATGAGCGGCCACGGCGGCCTTCAGACCGGCAAGGTCAAACCCCATCCGAAACCCTCCGCGCGGCGTGCCAGATCTCTTCTGCCGTGGCGGGTGCATTCAGCGCCGGGTAACTGGTGCCAAAGCTGGCCACCGCATCCGACAGGGCCAGCCAGGCGGAGATCCCCAGCATGAAGGGCGGCTCCCCCACCGCTTTGGAGCGGTAGATCGTCTCCTCACGGTTCTGCCCGTCATAAAGCGCCACGTTGAACACATCCGGGCGGTCCGAGCAGGCGGGGATCTTGTAGGTCGAGGGCGCATGGGTGCGCAGGGCGCCCTTGTCGTCCCAGACCAGTTCCTCGGTGGTGAGCCATCCGGCGCCCTGAACATAGCCGCCTTCGACCTGGCCGATGTCCAGAGCAGGGTTCAGCGAAGCGCCCGCATCATGCAGGATATCGGCGCGCAGGATGCGGTTCTCGCCGGTGAGCCGGTCCACGACAACCTCGGTCAGGGCGGCGCCATAGGCAAAGTAGAAGAAGGGGCGCCCCTGGCCCTTGATGCGGTCCCATTCCAGTTTCGGGGTCTTGTAGAACCCGGTGGACGACAGGCTGATCCGACCCTCGTAGCAGAGTTTCGCGGCCTCATCGAAGCTGATCTCGACGGTCGCGCCGATGCGCACCCTGCCGCCGTCGAAGATCACCTCAGCGGGAGTTAGCTGATGCAGGCGGGCCAGATGGTCGGCCATGCGGGCGCGGATGGTGTCACAGGCGGCCATGACCGCCATCCCGTTCAGATCCGAGCCGGAGGAGGCCGCCGTGGCCGAGGTATTGGGCACCTTGGCCGTATCGGTTGCGGTGATCTTCACCTTCTCCAGCGGAATGCCGAACCGGCTGGCCGCCACCTGAGCGACCTTCTGGAACAAGCCCTGTCCCATTTCGGTGCCGCCGTGGTTCAGATGGACCGAGCCATCCTGATACACATGCACCAAAGCGCCCGCCTGATTGAGATGGGTCAGCGTGAAGGAAATACCGAACTTCACCGGTGAAAAGGCAAGGCCGCGCTTCAGGTGGGCGTGTCTCTCGTTCCAGGCGGCGATCTCTGCCCTGCGGGCGGCGTAATCGGCGCTGCCCAGCAGTTGCTCGGTCATCTCGTGCAGCTCGAAATCGCTGACCTCCATGCCGTAGGGGGTGGTGTTGTCCCCCGTGGCGGTGCCCGGCGCGGCATAGTAATTGCGCCGCCGCAGCTCGACCGGGTCAAGGTCCAGATCATGTGCGATATGGTCCATCACCCGTTCGATCCCGACCATGCCCTGCGGGCCGCCAAAACCGCGATAGGCGGTGGCGCTTTGCAGGTTGGTCTTCAGGCGATGGCTTTCGATGCGGATCGCGGGGATGGCATAGGCGTTGTCGGAGTGCAACATGGCGCGATCTGCCACCGGCAACGACAGATCCTGGGCCCAGCCGCAGTTCACCAGATGGGTGAACTCCAGGCCCAGAAGCCGACCGTCGGCATCAAACCCCGCGCGGTAGGAGATGCGGAAGGCGTGGCGCTTGCCGGTGATGACCATGTCATCATCGCGGTCATAGCGCATCTTGCAAGGTAGGCCGGTGTGGCGCGCGGCCAGGGCGCAGGCAACGGCCAGCGCGTTGCCCTGGCTTTCCTTGCCGCCAAAGCCGCCGCCCATGCGCCGGGTTTCGACCCGCACGGCATGCATCGGCAGGCCAATCGCCTCGGCCACCTTGTGCTGGATCTCGGTCGGGTGCTGGGTCGATGAATTGACCAGCATGCCGCCATCTTCCTGCGGCAGGGCAAGGGCAGCCTGACCTTCGAGATAAAAATGCTCCTGCCCGCCCAAGTCAAAGGTGCCCTCCACCATGCGCGGTGCGGCTGCAATGGCGGCAGCGGCATCGCCTTTCTCGTAGATGCGCGGGCCTTCTTCGAAGCGGCTGTCGGCGGCAAGGGCCTGATCCAGAGTCAGAAGCGGGGTTTCCTCGGCATATCCAATGACAGCCTTGCGCGCCGCAACACGTGCCGCGCGGTGGCTTGTGGCGACCACAAGGAACAGGGGCTGGCCGATATAGTTGACCGTTCCATCCGACAGGAGCGGCTCATCGTGGTTCGACGGAGAGACATCATTGTCAAAGGGCAGATCCTCGGCCGTCAAAACCGCAACCACGCCCGGGCTGCTGCGCACCGGAGCCAGATCCAGGGAGGTGATCCGCCCCTTGGCGACCTGCGACAGGCCAAAGGCCAGATGCAGCGTGCCGCGCGGGGTGGGGGTGTCGTCCACATAGCGGGCGGCGCCGGTCACATGCAGGCGGGCGGCGTCGTGGGGGAGGGGCTTTGCAACGCTCATTGGCTCACCTCCAGCACGCTGACGGGTTCGCCTGCAAGATCTGCGAAATAGCGCAAGAGCATGTTGCGGGCGCAGTCCAGACGGTAGACGTCCGAGGCGCGCATGTCGCGCATCGGGGTGAAGTCCTGTTCAAATGCCCCTTGGGCGAGGGTGATCGTCGCCGGAGTCCAGGGCTGGCCCAGAAGCGCAGCCTCTACCTGGTTGGCGCGTTTCGGCACGCCCGCCATGCCGCCAAAGGCGATGCGGGCGGAGTGCACGACGCCATTCTCAACCCGGATATTGAAGGCGCCCAGCACCGCCGAAATGTCCTGATCGAACCGTTTCGAGAGCTTGTAGACGCGTAAGGCATCCGGCTGGCGCGGGAAGGACACCGCCTCGACAAATTCGCCGGGCTGGCGGTCCTGTTTGCCGTAGTCGATGAAGAAGTCCTCCAGCGGCAGGTCGCGGCGGGTATCCCCCCGGCGCAGGTGCAGCGTGGCCCCCAGGGCAATCAGGGCAGGCGGGTTGTCCCCGATGGGGGAGCCATTGGCGATATTGCCACCCACCGTGGCCGCGGCGCGCACCTGTTGCGACGCATAGCGGCGGATCATCTCGCCGTAGGAGGGATGCAGGGGCGCCAGGGTGGCGCGCATGCGGTTCATGTCGACCATGGCGCCGATCCGCACGGTCTCGTCACTGATGTCGATCTGTTTCAGGTCTTCGCAGGCGTCGAGAAAGATCATCTGGGAGAGATCGCGCAGCCCCTTGGTGACCCAGAGGCCCACATCCGTTGCCCCGGCCACAAGGGTGGCCTCGGGGTTGGCGGCGTAAAGCGTGGCAAGCGCGTCCGAAGAACTCGGCATGTTCTCGAGCGGCGCGGCCTTGGCGGCGGCTTCGGCGGCGATCCAACTGGGCACGGGTTCATCGGCAGCGGCCTCGGCGGCGCGAATGATCGGCGCATAGCCGGTACAGCGGCAGAGGTTCCCGGCGAGGCGATCATCGAAATCCCGCGCGCCTTCCTTGTGGGCGGTGACCATCGACATCACGAAACCGGGGGTGCAAAAGCCGCACTGGCTGCCGTGGTGGTCGATCATGGCGCGCTGCACCGGGTGCAGGCTGCCATCCGGTCCGGCGGCACCTTCGACCGTGCGTACGGATTTCCCGTTCAGTTGCGGCAGGAACAGGATGCAGGCGTTGAGCGGTTTCGCCCCGCGCCCATCCGTCACCATCACCGTGCAGGCGCCACAGTCACCCTCGTTGCAGCCTTCCTTGGTGCCGCAGAGCCCGCGTTCCTCGCGCAGCCAGTCCAGCAGCGTCGCTGAAGGATCCGCTCCCTCCAGCGTTACCTCCTCACCGTTCAGATGAAAGGTGATTGTCATCTTGTGAAACCCGTCGCCTTACCCTGTTTTCCCAAATGGCCAACCCTTCGATGCGACGTAGAAGAGCTGGCGGGATATATGCTTGCTTATCTGACACAGAGTAGAAAGCGTATGTGCGGTCTGGCAAGGAAAAGCGACAGGGCTGCCTCGAATTTACGAATAGGACGTTTTTACCGGCATGCGGAGCATCTTACTTAGTTTTTAAAGGTTTATCTGGCGCCTTGGCGCCTTGGCTTTGCCGCAGGCCGGAAAGGACTTTTCGTGTTTTCCTGATAATGCAGCTCATTATGCGGGCAAAACAGTGAGATCTGGGGAGGGGGCAGCTGCTGCAATCGCCGGTATTTGGGCGCTGACGAATGCGCTTTTATCCGGCGCCCCGGATCGGATAGCTTGGCGTCATGACCGATGCTCCCCGATTCATTCACCTGCGCACCCACACGGAATACTCTCTGCTGGAGGGCGCGCTGCGGCTGAAGAAACTGCCCGATCTCTGCAAGGCAAACGAGATGCCCGCCATCGCGGTGACGGACACCAATGCGATGTTTTCGGCGCTGGAGTTCTCGGTCACCCTGTCGGGGGCAGGCATTCAGCCGATCATCGGCTGCCAGGTGGATGTGACCTTCGAGAAAAGCGAGCCGGGAGAGCGGCCCAAGGTGCCGGCCCCCATCGTTCTCTTGGCGCAGAATGAAACCGGGTACGAGCACCTGATGAAGCTGTCCTCTTGTCTCTACGTGGACAAGGGCGGGCAGTTGCCGCAGGTCACGCTGGACGAGCTGGAGGTGAACTCCGAAGGGTTGATCTGCCTTTCGGGCGGGCCGAACGGTCCGGTGGGCAAGCTGTTGCAACAGGGCCAGCGCCCTGCCGCCGAGGCGCTGATGCAGCGCCTGAAGGCGATCTACCCGGACCGTCTTTATGTGGAGTTGCAGCGCCATCCGGGCGAAGACGGCCAGCCCGAGGCGGAGCGCCTGACCGAGCGCGGCCATGTGGAAATGGCCTATGCGATGGACCTGCCGCTGGTCGCCACCAATGACGTCTATTTCCCCAATACCGAGATGTACGAGGCCCATGACGCGATGATCTGCATCGCCGAGGGCGCCTATGTGGACCAGTCCGAGCCGCGCCGCCGCCTGACCGCGCAGCACTATTTCAAAAGCCAGCAGGAAATGGTGACGCTGTTTGCCGACCTGCCCGAGGCGGTCGAGAACACGGTGGAAATCGCCAAGCGTTGCGCCTTCATGGCCTATCGGCGCGATCCGATCCTGCCGAAATTCGCCGACGACGAGGTGCAGGAGCTGCGCCGCCAGGCCAACGAGGGCCTGCAGAACCGGCTTGCGGTAATCCCCCATGCGGTCAGCGTCGAGGAATACCAGAAACGGCTCGATTTCGAGCTGGACATCATCGAAGGCATGGGCTTCCCCGGCTACTTCCTGATCGTTGCGGACTTCATCAAATGGGGCAAGGATCACGGCATTCCGGTTGGGCCGGGCCGGGGCTCGGGCGCGGGCTCCTTGGTGGCCTATGCGCTGACCATCACCGACCTTGACCCCCTGCGCTACAGCCTGCTGTTCGAACGCTTCCTCAACCCCGAACGGGTGTCGATGCCCGACTTCGATATCGACTTCTGCATGGATCGCCGCGAAGAGGTGATCCGCTACGTGCAGGAGAAATACGGGCGCGACAAGGTCGGGCAGATCATCACCTTCGGTGCGCTTTTGTCCAAGGCGGCGGTGCGCGATATCGGCCGCGTCTTGCAGATGCCCTATGGCCAGGTGGATCGCCTGTCGAAGATGATCCCGGTCGAAGGCGTGAAACCCGTCTCCATCGAAAAGGCGCTGCAGGACGAACCGCGCCTGCGCGAAGAGGCAAAGAACGAACCCGTGGTGGATCGCCTCCTGACCTATGGCCAGCAGGTCGAAGGGCTGCTCAGGAATGCTTCCACCCACGCGGCGGGTGTGGTGATCGGCGACCGGCCCCTGGATGCGCTGGTGCCGCTCTATCAGGATCCGCGCTCGGATATGCCCGCAACCCAGTTCAACATGAAATGGGTGGAGCAGGCGGGGCTGGTGAAGTTCGACTTTTTGGGTCTGAAAACCCTGACGGTGATCCAGAACGCGGTGGATCTGATCCGCCAGTCAGGCCGCGATCTGCACGTGGCCGCCGATGGTACCCAGCTTTACGAGCCGCCCGAAGGCGCGGTGAATGAGATCAACGCCATCCCGCTGGATGACGAGGCCTCTTACAAGCTCTATTCCGCCGCCAAGACGGTTGCCGTGTTCCAGGTGGAATCCACCGGCATGATGGATGCGCTCAAGCGCATGAAACCCACCTGTATCGAGGATATTGTGGCGCTGGTGGCGCTTTACCGTCCGGGCCCGATGGAGAATATCCCCACCTATTGCGAGGTGAAGAACGGCCTGAAGGAGATCACCTCGGTCCACCCGCTGATCGACCATATCCTTGAGGAAACCCAAGGCATCATCGTCTACCAGGAACAGGTGATGCAGATCGCTCAGGTGATGGCGGGCTATTCGCTTGGTGGTGCTGACCTCTTGCGCCGCGCCATGGGTAAGAAGATCAAGGAGGCGATGGACGCCGAACGCCCCAAGTTCGAAAAGGGCGCGGCGGAGAACGGCGTCGACAAGAAGAAGGCGTCCGAGGTCTTCGACCTTCTGGAGAAATTCGCCAACTACGGCTTCAACAAGTCTCACGCGGCGGCCTATGCGGTGGTCTCTTATCAGACCGCCTGGCTGAAGGCGAACCACCCGGTCGAATTCATGGCCGGCGTCATGAACTGCGATATCCATCTGACGGACAAGCTGGCGATCTATTTTGAGGAAGTCCGCAAGGGGCTGAGCCTGCCCTACGTGCCACCCTGCGTGAACCGCTCCGAGGCGACCTTCAACGTGGTCAATGGCGAACTGGTCTATGCGCTGGGCGCGCTGAAGAACGTTGGCGTCGACGTGATGCGGCTGGTGACCGCGGCGCGGCGCGAAGATGGCACCGAGCGCCTCTTTGTCAGCATCTTCGATTTTGCCCGCCGGGTGAACCTCAAGAAGGTCGGCAAGCGCCCCCTTGAAATGCTGGTGCGGGCCGGTGCCTTTGATCAGCTCGACAGCAACCGCCGCCGCCTGTTCGAAAGCCTTGAGGGGCTGGTCAATTACTCTGCCGCGATCCACGAGCAGAAGAACTCCAACCAGGTGTCGCTCTTTGGTGAGGCGGGTGACGATCTGCCCGAACCGCGCCTTGCGGGAACGCCCGACTGGCTGCCTGCCGAACGCTTGAGCGAGGAATTCAAGGCGATCGGCTTCTATCTTTCGGGCCACCCGCTGGACGACTACATGCCCGCCTTGAAACGCAAGGACGTGATGACCCTGGACGAGGTCACCGCCAAGGCCGAGCGCGGCCCCTTCATGGCCAAGATGGCCGGGGTGGTCGCCGGACGGCAGGAACGCAAATCGGCGCGCGGCAACCGCTTTGCCTTTGCCCAACTCAGCGATCCCAGCGGCGCCTTCGAGGTCACTCTGTTCTCCGAAGTTCTTGAAAAATCGCGGGAGTTTCTTGAGACCGGCGCCAAGGTGGTGATCACCGCCGAGGCCACCATGGAGAGCGATCAGCTGAAACTGCTGGTGCGCTCGGTCGGGCCGGTGGATGCCGCCATTGCCGATGCGGGCAAAAGCTCGCTTCGGGTCTATGTCAGCGATGCGGGCGCCATCGGCACCGTGGCCCGCGTGCTGGAGGATGCCAAATCGGCCGCCCGCAATGCCAGCCGGGGCGAAGTCTTGATGTATCTGCAGGATCCCAGCCTGCCGGGGGATGTGGAGATGGATCTGGGGCAGGTCTTCCCGATCAACCCGCAGATCAAGGGCGCGCTGAAATCGCTGGAAGGTGTTCTGGACGTCGAAGAGATATAGGGGCATCCCCCTTGGCAATCTCTAAAGCTTTAGCAAAAGGGGATCTTTTTGCTGAACGTCATATTAGGAGAACTGGCCTAGGACAGGGAGCAATTCCACTTGCTCCGGGGCCGCTGCGTGTCATCGTTCTTTTCCAAGCTGAAAGAAAACTGGGTCTATCTGCTGATCGTGGCAGGGACGGCTCTGACCTTTGCGATCAGCGTTGAAGTCGATGCATTTGATGCCTTCTACGAATTCAGTCGCAGTCACGAGGATTGGGAACTGGATGAACTGGCGATTCTGGTCCTGAACTTGGCTGTGGGCATGTGCATCGCGCTGATTGTCCGCTCTCGCCAACTGGTGACGGTGGTCAAGGAACGCGATCAGGCCGAAAAGGCTGCTCAGCGCTTTGCCTGCCACGATGCCTTGACCGGATTGCCAAACCGGCGCGCCTTTACCGACCGTCTGGCGAACCTGGATTGCCAGGGCGATGGCGATGGTTTCATCGTGATGATGATGGATCTCGACCGGTTCAAGGCGGTGAATGATATCCATGGCCATGCCTATGGCGACCTGGTGCTGACGGAAACCGCGGCCCGGCTGCAGGCGGAACTGGTCGAGGCCGACATGGTGGCCCGGCTGGGCGGCGACGAATTTGCAATCGCCCTATGTACCTGCTCCACCACCGAACGGGCCGAAGACCTGGCCGCAAGGCTGCTTGTCGCGATTTCGCAGCCGATCATCGCGGATGGGACCAAACTGTCGGTCGGCACCAGCATCGGGCTGGCCCTTCTGGCACCGGAACACGCCACCGAGGATGCGTTGCGCTTTGCCGATCAGGCCCTGTATTCTGCCAAGAAGAGCGGGCGCGGGACATTCGCCTGGTTCGATGCGGAACTGGAAGAAAAGACGCGGGAACGGCGCGCCCTGGAGGCCGACCTGAAAGAGGCCGTCGCCAAGGATCAGATCGCGCCCTTCTTCCAGCCGGTCTTTGACATCACCACGGACCGGCTTTGCGGTTTCGAGGTGCTGGCGCGCTGGACCCATGACAGGCGCGGTGTGGTGCCGCCCGATGTCTTTATCGAGATCGCCGAGGATGTCGGTTTGATCGCGCCGCTGGGCTGGAGCGTTCTGCGCCAGTCCTTGATCGCGGCGCAGGGCTGGGATCCGACCCTGCGTCTGGCGGTGAACCTGTCGCCAACGCAGTTTCGCGATGGGCATCTGGTCGAGCGGATCAAGGAGACCCTGGAAGAGACCGGCTTTGATCCGAAGCGGCTTGAGATCGAATTGACCGAAACGGCGATCATGACCGATTTTGCCGCCGCCCAGGCCGCCTTGTCGGAGCTGCGGGCCCTGGGGATCACCCTGGCGCTGGATGATTTTGGCGCGGGCTTCTCTTCACTGTCCAATCTGCGTCAATTGCCCTTCGACGGAATCAAGATCGACGGCAGCTTCATCTCAGATATCCAGAAAAGCCCCGAAAACCAGAGAATCGTTTCCGGCATTCTGGCCCTGGCGCACGGGCTTGATCTTGCCGTGACCGCGGAAGGTGTCGAAAGCGACGGGGATCTGGGGTTCCTGCAATCGGTGAATTGCGAGATGGGGCAGGGCTATCATTTTGCGCGGCCCATGTCCGGCGAGGATGTGGAGTGGATGCTGGAGACCAAATGGTCCTCGCTGCTACGTGAGCCGAGAGATCCGGCGCAAACACAGGACCATTTCCCCAAGGCGGGCTGACTTTGGGGTCAGGTCTGCAGCTCAGTAATGCGGCGGGCGCTCGTCGGCAAAGATGACGCCGCCGCTGCCTTCCTGCGCGCGGCTGGCTTCTCGCTCGAACAGCATCTGTACCCGATGGGTGAGCCGGTCCAGCTCACTCTGCTGGCGGGCGACCACGTCGCTCAGTTCATCCACGGTGCGGGTCAGATGGGCGATCTGCTCTTCCAGATGCTGCATGGCTCGGTCTCCTTGACTGCGCAACGTCATACGCCGAGCTGGCTTGCCGGTCCATGGGAGAAACGCCAGTCTGCCCCGGACAGGATCGTCTGGGAGGACAGCCAATGACAACAGTGCGCAGCGAAACCCGCGATGGGATCACCACGATTTCCATCTGCCGCCCCGAGGCGCGCAACGCGGTGGACCCGGCCACGGCACGGGCGCTCTACCAGGCGTTTCTGGCCTTCGCCGCGGATGACGACGCACGGGTGGCGGTGCTGACCGGGCAAGGCGGCTATTTCTGCGCAGGCTTTGATCTGAAAACCGCAGGTTCCGGCGCCGCCGATGATTGGATCGCGGGGCTTGATATCCCCGAAGACTGGTCCGATCCGATGCAGGATCCCTTGCCCGGCCCCATGGGGCCGTCGCGGCTGATGCTTGAAAAACCGGTGATTGCCGCCATCGAAGGACCGGCGGTTGCAGGCGGGCTGGAACTGGCCGCCTGGTGCGATCTGCGGGTGATGGCCGAAGGTGCCGTGGCCGGTGTCTATTGCCGTCGCTGGGGCGTGCCGCTGATCGATGGCGGCACCGTGCGCCTGCCGCGCATCCTGGGGCAGGGGCGGGCCAATGACCTGATCCTGACCGGGCGCGGGATCGGGCCGGAAGAGGCGCAGGCGATGGGGCTGGCCGATCGTATCTGCGCCAAGAGCGAGGCTTTGCAGGTGGCTCAGGATCTGGCCGCCGATCTGGTGCGTTTCCCCCAGGCCTGCATGCTGGCGGATCATCTGTCGGCGCGTATGGCACCCGCCGATCTGGCGGCGGCACTCAGGCGCGAGTGGCGCTCCTTTGCGGCCTTTGCCCGCGAGGGACGGGATGGCGCGGCCCGGTTCGCCGCCGGAAAAGGCAGGTCCGGCGATTTCGCCGAGATCTGAGGACAGCGCCAAAACTGCCGCCACGATCGAACCGGGGCACCGCCAAGACGGCCCCGCGCTGCAACGCTACCTTGCCGTTGTTACATGCATCGGCTAGACCGCGCGCACGTATCAGACCCAAAGACACCCGTGAGGAGGCCACAATGGCCAAAGTCAAGAAGCAACCCCGCCCCAAGGCCATCACGCCCAAGGGCTTCCGCGATTATTTCGGCGCCGAGGTCACTCAGCGCTCTGAAATGCTGCAGGCGATTGCCGGGGTCTACCATCGATACGGGTTTGATGCGCTGGAATCTTCCGCCGTGGAAACGGTCGAGGCGCTGGGCAAGTTCCTGCCGGATGTGGATCGCCCCAACGAGGGCGTCTTTGCCTGGCAGGAGGCCGACGAGGACGGCAAGGGCGACTGGATGGCGCTGCGCTATGATCTGACGGCGCCCCTGGCGCGGGTCTATGCCCAGCACCGTAACGATCTGCCCACCCCCTATCGCCGCTATGCGATGGGGCCTGTGTGGCGCAATGAAAAGCCGGGACCGGGCCGCTATCGCCAGTTCTACCAATGCGACGCCGATACCGTGGGCACCTCGTCCATGGCGGCAGACGCCGAGATCTGCGCCATGCTGGCGGACACGCTGGAGACCGTCGGCATTCCGCGCGGTGATTACCTGGTGCGGGTCAACAACCGCAAGGTCCTGAACGGTGTGCTGGAGGCGATGGGCCTGGAAGAGGGCGCCGCCTCCCGCGATGATGTGCTGCGCACCATCGACAAGTTCGACAAGGTCGGCGAAGAGGGCGTGCGCCAGCTGCTGACCAAGGGGCGGCTGGATGCCTCGGGCGCCTATATCGATGGCGTCGGCCTCAGCGATGAACAGGCCGCGCCTGTGCTGGCCTTCCTGACCTCCAAGGCTGCCGATACCGCTGGCACGCTGGACAATCTGCGCGCCGCCGTGGGCGACAGCAAGATCGGCGCCGAAGGCATTGCCGAGCTGGAACAGATCGGCGCGCTGCTGGCCGCTGGTGGCTATGGCTCTGACCGGATCGAGATCGACCCGTCTGTGGTGCGTGGCCTTGGCTATTACACCGGCCCGGTCTTCGAGGCCGAGCTGACCTTCGAGATCCTCGATGAAAAGGGCCGCAAGCGCCAGTTCGGCTCGGTTGCGGGCGGTGGTCGCTATGACGGGCTGGTCAAGCGCTTCACCGGTCAGGAAGTCCCCGCCGTGGGGGTCTCCATCGGTGTGGATCGCCTGCTGGCGGCCCTGCGCGAAAAGGGACGCCTTGCCACCCAGCCCAAGGGCCCCGTTGTGGTCACCGTGATGGATCGCGACCGCATGGCCGATTATCAGGCCATGGTGACGGAATTGCGGGCGGCGGGCATCCGCGCCGAGGTCTACCTTGGCAACCCCAAGAATTTCGGCAACCAGCTGAAATATGCGGACAAACGTCATTCCCCGGTCGCCGTGATCGAAGGCGGCGACGAGAAAGAGCGCGGCGTGGTGCAGATCAAGGACTTGATCCTTGGCGCCAAGATCGCCGAAAGCGCCACGTTGGAGGAATGGAAGGAACGCCCCAGCCAGTTCGAGGTGCCCCGCGAGGGTCTCGTCGCCAAGGTGCGTGACATCCTTGACAGTCAGGACTAGGCCGATGCCCACACGCTCAGACATATTGGCCCGCGCCACCCGGCTGCGGATGACATTCGAGGCGGCGGGCGCGCAGGTGGTCGATCCGCCCCTGCTGCAACCTGCCGAGACCCTGCTGGATCTTTATGGCGAGGATATTCGCGCCCGTGCCTATATCACCTCGGATGCGCTCAGGGGCGAGCAGATGCTGCGCCCCGATTTCACCGTGCCGGTGGTGCAGATGCATATGCGCGAGGGGGCCGAACCGGCGCGCTATACCTATGCCGGTGAGGTCTTTCGCCGTCAGGAGCATGACCCGGATCGCGCCAACGAATACGTGCAGGTGGGATATGAGGTCTTTGACCGCAATGATCCCGCCAGTGCCGATGCCGAGGTCTTTGCCCTGATTGCACTGCAATTGCGCGGCCTGCCCCTGCGGGCGGCCACCGGCGATATCGGCATCCTGATGGCTGCGGTCGAAGGGCTCAACACGACCGAGAAACGGAAATCTGCCCTGATGCGCCACATCTGGCGCCCGCGCCGGTTCCGCAGCCTGCTGGAGCGCTATGCGGGGCGGGGCACTGTGCCGGAGAGCCGCAAGAAGCTCCTGTCCACCGAAGGCGCGTTGAGCGGATCGGCGCCGGAGATCGGCAAGCGCCGCGCCGCCGAGGTCGATGCCCGCGTCGACCTCCTGCGCGCCGATGCCGCCATGCCGCCGATTTCCGAGCACGAGCTCCTGGCGCTGGAGGCGCTGATGGCGGTGCGTGAAACACTGCCCTATGCCATTGAACAGATGCGCGATATCGCGGTGGATCTGCCCGCGATCCTGCCCGCGCTGGACCGTCTTGAAGCGCGCACAGCCGCGATGAAGGCACGCGGGATCGATGTGGACTCCCTGGATTTCGAAGCCTCCTATGGGCGCACCTCGATGGAATACTATGACGGCTTCGTCTTCGGGTTCTACGCCGAAGGCCACCCCGGCCTGCCGCCCTTGGCCAGTGGTGGGCGCTATGATGCGCTGACCCGGCAACTGGGCCAGGGTGGGGAAATTCCGGCGGTTGGCGCGGTCTTGCGTCCCGACCTGATGCTGATGCTCGAGGAGGGCAAGTCATGAGCCTGAAACTGGGCGTGCCCTCCAAGGGGCGGTTGATGGAAAAGACCTTTGACTGGTTTGCCAAACGGGGGGTCACCCTGACCCGCACCGGATCGGAGCGTGAATATGCCGGTGCGGTGGAGGGGGTCGAGGGCATGGAGCTGATCCTGCTGTCGGCCAGCGAAATCCCGCGGGAACTGGCCGCCGGGCGCATTCACCTGGGCGTCACGGGCACCGATCTGGTGCAGGAGAAACTGCCGCGCTGGGAACAGCAGGTCGAGGAGCTGGAGCCGATGGGCTTTGGCTTTGCCGATCTGGTGCTGGCGGTGCCGCAATTCTGGATCGATGTGGACAATCTGGATGATCTGGATGCGGTCGCAGCAGCCTTTCGCCAGACCCATGGTCACCGGTTGCGGATCGCCACCAAGTACCACCGTCTGGTGCGCGAATTCCTGAACGAAGCCGGGGTCGCCGATTACCAGCTGGTGGACAGCCAGGGCGCCACCGAAGGCACGGTGAAGAACGAGACCGCCGAAATGGTCGCGGATATCACCTCTACCGGTGAAACTCTGCGCGCAAACCATTTGAAGCTCTTGAGCGATGGTCTGGTGTTGAAATCCCAGGCCACCCTCTGGCGCAGCCGCGAGGCGAGCTACAGCGCCGAGGAAAAGAGCGCGCTGAAAGCGCTCCTGAAAGGGATCGAGCAGGCTGGTTGACCAACCCGCGGGCCCGAGGCCTCATGTCGCGACCGCCCCCGCGCCTGCGGGGGCTGGGCCCAAGGCGGCAAGGGTATTTCAATACCCGTAGCCGACGCGGGAGCGCCCTGCTGTCGATATTGGGGAGTGGCGGTTCGGCGCAGAGGGCTTGGGATGGCCTGGGCGCCTAGAGAACGCCGATATCCGCAAGGGCCTGTGACAGTTCCGCAGGCAGCGGGTCTTCCTGCGCGCGCCCTTCGGGCAGGTCCGCCGGGCTGTCCTCCGGCTTCAGGTAGCGCCAGCCCTGAAAGGGGCGCCGTGGTGCGCTGTGGGTGCGGTGCAGCTCCGGGTCCAACACGATGGCACAGCGGCGGATGCCATCGCTGCCCGAGACCTCATCCAGCCGCAGGATGCGCTGGCGGCACTGGATCACCCCCTTGATCACCCAGTAGATGGATCCACCATTCAGCAGCTCCGCCTCACGTTTGGGCCACATGCGGGTCACATGGCGGGGCAGGGCTTCGGGCAGGCTCTGGCGATAGTGATCCTGCCAGGCCGCAAGGCTCTCCACGCTTTCGGTCCCGACCGAGAGCTTGACCAGATTGACGTGTTTTTCCAAGGCCATCCCCAAACTGTCTTGTTCCGGGCGCTGCGGCGCCCAGGACGCCCACTCTAGTGTTTTTGCAGCAGGCGGCAAGTTCCGGGAGGTCACTTTTGGGCAGGGGATGCAGCCTGCCTGCCGCGATCTGCGCGTGATGATGCCACTGGGTCAAGGTGTTAGCAAAAAAGGAAAAAAGATCTGTGTGACGGGTGGCATCGGCGAAGGGCTGGAATTCATCGCCGAGCCGCGGCGAAACCGTGTCATACTGCAATCGTTACGCCTTTTAGGGCCTGCCAGGAGAGATTCGCCTTATGAGCCGCTTTGCCGCCCCCATCGCCGAGCAGATCTGGGATATGAAATACCGCTTCAAGCAGGCGGATGGCACTCCGATTGACATGACCGTCGAAGACAGTTGGCGTCGGATCGCCCGGGCTCTGGCCGAGGGCGAGGAGACGCCCGACCACTGGGAGGCGCGGTTCTACGCGGCGCTGGAAGATTTCAAATTCCTGCCCGCCGGACGCATCACCGCAGGGGCGGGTACCGCGCGGCAGGTGACCCTGTTCAACTGTTTTGTCATGGGCACGGTGCCCGACAGCATGGGCGGCATATTCGACATGCTGAAGGAAGCGGCGCTGACCATGCAGCAGGGCGGCGGAATCGGCTATGATTTCTCGACCATCCGCCCGCGCGGCGCCGATGTGCGCGGCGTGGCGGCGGATGCCTCGGGGCCCTTGTCCTTCATGGATGTGTGGGATGCCATGTGCCGCACCATCATGTCGGCCGGTTCGCGCCGCGGCGCCATGATGGCCACCATGCGCTGCGATCACCCCGATATCGAGGATTTCATCACCGCAAAATCCGATCCGGCCCGGCTGCGCATGTTCAACATGTCGGTGCTGGTGACGGATGATTTCATGGAGGCGGTGAAGGAGGGGCGATCCTGGGATCTGGTCTTTGGCGACAAGGTCTACCACACGGTCGAGGCCCGCGATCTCTGGAACAAGATCATGCAGGCCACCTATGACTATGCCGAACCGGGGGTGATCTTCATCGACCGGATCAACAAGGCCAACAACCTGTCCTATGTCGAGGAGATCAGTGCCACCAACCCCTGTGGCGAGCAGCCCCTGCCACCCTATGGGGCCTGCCTTCTGGGGTCGATCAACCTGGCGCGGCTGGTCAGCAATCCCTTTGACGCCGATGCCGAATTGAACCTGGCAGAGATGCAGGACCTGGTCGCAACAGCCGTGCGGATGATGGACAATGTGGTGGATGTCTCCAAGTTCCCGCTGGAGGCACAGGCGGCGGAGGCGCGCAACAAGCGCCGGATCGGCCTTGGCGTGACGGGGCTGGCCGATGCGCTCTTGATGCTGGGCCTGCGCTATGGCTCGGACGAGGCGGCGCGTCAGGCGGAGCGCTGGCTGCAGCAGATCGCCCGCGCCGCCTATCTGGCCTCGGTGGATCTTGCCAGGGAGAAAGGCGCTTTCCCGCTGTTCGATGCGGAGAAATACCTGGCTTCGGGCAATATGATGAGCATGGATGAGGACGTGCGCGCCGCGATCCGCGACCATGGCATCCGCAACGCCCTGCTGACCTCGATCGCGCCCACCGGCACCATCAGCCTTTATGCGGGCAACGTCTCGTCGGGGATCGAGCCGGTCTTTGCCTATGCCTATACCCGCAAGGTGCTGCAAAGGGACGGCTCGCGGACAGAGGAGGAGGTCGTGGACTACGCGGTCAGGATGTACCGCGACAAGTTCGGTGCCGATGCCGAACTGCCCGACTATTTCGTCAATGCCCAGACCCTGGCGCCCGCCGACCACGTCCGTATGCAGGCGGCGGCGCAGAAGTGGATCGACAGTTCCATTTCGAAGACCATCAACTGCCCCGAGGATATCTCCTTCGATGATTTCAAGGATGTCTACATGCAGGCCTGGGATCAGGGCTGCAAGGGCTGCACCACCTATCGGCCCAATGATGTCACCGGATCGGTCCTGTCGGTCAGTGAAAGCGCCGATACCGCGCCGGGCGAAACTGCGGAGGCGCCCCACGAAAGCGACAGAGAGAATGGTGCCGAAGTGGTCTACATGTCGGACCCCCTGGATCGCCCGCAGAGCCTTGAGGGGCATACCTACAAGCTGAAGTGGCCGGACAGCCCGCATGCGATCTATCTCACGATCAACGATATCGTCATCGGCGGCCATCGCCGCCCGTTCGAGGTCTTCATCAATTCCAAGAACATGGAGCACTACGCCTGGACGCTGGCACTGACACGGATGATCTCGGCCGTGTTCCGCCGTGGGGGCGATGTGTCCTTCGTGGTGGAAGAGCTGAAGGCCGTGTTCGATCCGCGCGGCGGTGCCTGGGTCGAGGGGAAGTATATCCCATCGATCCTGGCGGCCATTGGCGGGGTGATCGAAAAACACATGGTGGCCATCGGGTTCCTCGAAGGAGAGGGCATGGGCCTGAAATCCGATCCCAAGGCGCAGGTCGTCAATCTGAAGTCACCCAACGGCAAGGCCTGCCCCGCCTGCGGTCAATACGCGATGCAGATGGTCGAGGGCTGCATGACATGCAGGAGTTGCGGCCATTCCAAATGTGGCTGATCCGCACAAGGCTGATGGCATGAGGTCCTGTGAAAGCTCGCATCAGTTTGCAATTTGACCAGCTTAAACTGCAATTCTGACCACTGAAAGTTTGCCACTGCTGAGAAATCAGCGGTGGCTTTTTTTGAGGGGGCGAGGGGGGCGTTCCTCGAACACAATGGGGCGCTGTTGAATTCAAAGCTGTTTTGCGACAACACAGTGTCGATAGGTTTCGCTTTTACGAAGACATTTAGTGGTCGATCCGATGCCATTTATGTCGAAGCGGATTGATAACTTTTTCGACAAGCAAGCCACTTAGGGTCAGGATGCATTGATTTTCCGAGCGCTGCGTGATTCACGGATCCGAAAACGGAGCGGTGACATGAGCAATC
>NZ_JARCJL010000028.1:0-45504 GCF_028890025.1 Phaeobacter sp. PT47_59 | reverse complement strand
GATTGCTCATGTCACCGCTCCGTTTTCGGATCCGTGAATCACGCAGCGCTCGGAAAATCAATGCATCCTGACCCTAACACCGGGCTTTTTGCGTTCCGATCAAAGGTCGTCGAAATTGCTCAGGCGCCGATCTCTTCATGGTCGGTCAGGCATTCGGAATGGTCGCGCAGTACCTCGAGCACACGGCAATCAGAAGTCTGTCCGCCGCTGCACTCATGCACCATCCGCTTCAATTCCGTCCGCAGCGCCTCGAGCCGCGCCAATCGTTGCTCGACCTGTTTGAGTTGCCGACGGGCTATTGCATCCGCCTCAGCGCAGGACTTTCCCGGATGATCGCTGAGATCGAGGAGCTCACGGATCGCGTCCAACGAGAACCCCAGTTGCCGTGCGTGCCGGACGAATGACAAGCGGTCGAGTTCGGCGTCGCCATAGCGTCGTTGGCCCCCCTCGGTCCTGCCGGGCTCAGGCATAAGTCCGATCTGCTCGTAATACCGGATGGTCTGCACCTTTGTTCCGGTCTTCTTCGCCAGCGTCCCAATCGTCAGCATTTCCGCTCCCCACATTACCTACAGTGGGTGTAGCTTTATGCGGTGCGCATCACAAGCTTCACCCGAGTTTCACAGATCGGTGATTGTTGGCCGATCGATGACAATCACGCTTGAACCTACAGTAGCTAGAGGATGTAAACGCACACAAAATATAGAATCAGGTTCGGGCGGAGCGGCGTGAGGCTTTCAGGTCTTCAGAAGGTATTGTGGGTGTTGGCGGGCGCGGCGGCGTTCGTTTTCATCTGGCTGTTGCTATGGTCCGACTACCGTGCCGATCTTGCCCGCACCGAGAGTGAACCACCGTTTCTTGCTGATTTCGAACTGACCGATCATCGCGGCATGGTCCAAACGGACGAAGATTTCGCAGGGCGCTGGATGCTGGTCTTCTTTGGCTTCACCAATTGCCCCGACGTCTGTCCGACAACACTGTCCGAAGTCGCGGCCGTGATGGAGGGCCTGGGCGATGAGGCAGCAATGGTTCAGCCGATTTTCATAACGATTGATCCGGAGCGGGATACGCCGACTGCACTTGCCGAGTATGTGCCCCTGTTCGACGCAGGGATCATCGGGCTGACCGGTACACCGGAGCAGATCGCCGCGACATCCGAAACCTTTCCGATATTCTTTGAGCGGATCGAGCAGGCGACTGCGCCGGGCGGATACACGATGGGTCACACGTCGCATCTTTTCCTTTTCGACACGCAAGCAGGCTTCGCGGACTCCTGGCCCTACGGCACGCCCGCCGAAGAGATCCTCGCCGATCTGAGACAGAGGATCTGATCGTCATGACCCGACTTTCCGGAGAGACGGCCCTTGGCCTGGCCTGGATCATCGCGCTCACCGCGTCGCTTGCCGTGCTCTTCATCGGCGAGGTTCTGGGGCAGACACCTTGCGTGCTCTGCTGGTTCCAGCGTGCCTTCATGTTCCCCTTGGCCATCATCCTCGGGCTTGGGCTGTGGTGGCAGGATCGGCGCGTGGGTCGCTACGGGATCGCGCTGGCTTTGGGCGGTGCCGCCGTCGCGCTTTGGCACTTGGGCCTCTATGTCGGCGTTATCCCCGAGCGTATCCAGCCCTGCACGGCGACCGGCCCATCCTGTACCGACGACAATCAACTGGTCTTCGGCATTCCGATTCCTTTGATGGCGCTCGTCGCCTTCGCGATGATCGGTCTGCTGTCGGCTCTCTCACTGAAGGAAACACAAAAATGAAACGACGCGGCCTCATCCTGTCCGTTCTCGCGCTCGGGGTCGCCGGTTTCGGCGGTGCCGCCTGGTATGCCACCCGCCCCGACCCGATTGCCGCGTCCGATCCCATCGACCCTGAAATGGCCGACGCGCTGATCCGACCCTATTCCCCGATCCTCGGGCCCGAGGATGCGCCCGTAACCATCGTTGAATTCTTCGACCCGGCCTGCGAGGCATGCCGCGCTTTCTATCCGGTCGTCGAGGATATCATGGCGGAGCACGGAGACGCGGTGCGCGTTGTAATCCGCTATACGCCTTTTCACGGCGAGGCGTCGGTAGAAGCGATCCGTGTGCTCGAGGCGGCGCGCATGCAGGACGTGTTTGAACCTGTGCTCGAGGCAGTCTTGCGAGAGCAGCCCAGATGGGCGTCTCACGGGACCCCGGCACCCGGATTGATCCTTGAGATTGCAGCAAGCGGAGGTCTGGATGTCGAAGCTGCCCGGACACAGATGCTGGCCCCCGGTGTTGTGGCGGTGCTCAACCAGGACCGCGCCGATGTCGAGACAGTCGGGGTCCGCCAAACGCCCACGTTCTTCGTGAACGGCAAGCCTCTCGATCCGTTCGGTGAGGCCGAATTGCAGAGGCTGGTGGCAGTGGAAGTTGCGGCAAGCCAAAGCTGATTTGCGGAGGCAGGAGAAACGAGTGGTGAAGAAGTTGAGATATACCAATGCATTGGCCGTGCTTTTGACGGTTGCAGGGCTGTCGGCCCCCGCACTGGCCGGTTCGGAGGATGTCGTGGTCGAGAATGCGTGGTCCCGCGCCTCGATCGGCGTCAACAGGCCAGGTGCCGCCTATATGACCGTGCGCAACACGGGTGAAGACGCCGTTACGCTGACCGGACTTGCGACACCGCTGGCAATGATGCCCGAGATCCATGAGTCGAAAACCAACTCCGATGGCGTCAGTTCCATGGCGCCTGCAGGCGAGATCACGATTGAGCCCGGCCAAAGCGTGGCATTGGAGCCGGGCGGGTTGCACGCCATGCTCATGAAGCTGCAAGAGCCGATGACCGAAGGCGAGAATTTCCCGCTGACACTGACCTTCTCGGATGGCGGCAAGGTGACGGTCGAGGTCCCAATCCTCGGAATCGCCGCGCGTGGACCGGAGGGCTGATGCAACGTCGGCAGCTCCTTCTATACGGCGCAGCCGGTGCCGGCGTTCTTGGCCTGACGCTCTTCGTGGGCTGGTGGCGGGTGGACGGGCCCGGTGCGCCTGAACCAAAAGGGCAGCGGCCCCTGCCCCTATCGGCGATGGAGTTCCGGCTGACCGACCACGAGGAAAATGAGGTAGGGCCTGGCAACCTGATCGGTCGTCCCACAATGGTGTTTTTCGGGTTCACCTACTGCCCGGACGTCTGCCCGACGACCCTATCGGATATTTCCGGCTGGCTTGAGGAACTGGGCGACGAAGCATCAGAGATGAACGTGGTCTTCATCACGGTCGACCCGGAGCGGGACACGGTCGAGGCCATGGCCGAATATGTCGGCTATTTTCATCCGGTCATTCGTGGCTGGACGGGGCCGGAAGACCAAATTGCCCGCGCTGCAGAAGGGTTTCGTGCCTCATTTGAGCGCGTCCCGACTGAGGGCGGCGGCTATACGATGAACCATACGGCAAGCGTATTCCTGTTCGATGCCGAGGGTGAGCTCGTCACCATGATCGACTATCACGAGCAAAGAGAATTCGCGGTGCCGAAGATCCAGCGCGCACTGACAGAAGACGTAGAGGGGGCAACATGAAGATAAGAACTGTCTTGGCGGCCGTTGCGGTCGCAGGCGCATTTTCGGTGACCGCCATCGCCATCTCTGGCGTTCTGTCCAAAGAACCGGTGCCCCCTGCGATTGCTGAAGCGACCCTCTGGACTCCCAATCCGCTTGCGCCGCCTCGGATTACCGAAACCAATTCGGTCCGCCCTACACTCGCCCAGGCGGATATCGCATTCGAGTTCAGACCCCGGCCGCTCCTGACCGTTTCCCCCGCTGATACCTCCTTGCCATCTATCGAGCCCCCGCTGGTCACCTGGTCGCGGGAGATTGCGTCCGGCGAGATGCTTGATGCGGTCCTTTCCGATGCGGGGCTGGATGCTTCGGATCGCGCCGAAATCGCCTTGGCGATTGGCACGGAATACGATCTGCGCCGTCTGCGTCCGGGTCACATCATTACGGTGGTTTCCACAACGGACGACAACCCGCGTCGTGTAGAGCTCGCCGTCGAAGACGGTGTCCGGATAGAGGCGGTCTTCGGCGAACAGCTTGCCGCCCGCGTGTTGGACCCGGATCCCGAATTGGTGACTTTCGCCGGCGAGGCGGTGATCGAGAGCTCGATTTTCGCCGCCCTGAACACGGCAGACATCCCCGCCCGTTTTGCGGTGGACCTGGCGCAGATGCTGGGCGGCACCGTGGATTTCCGTCGTGATCTTGCGGGTGGCGAGACGATGCGCCTCCTTTGGCGCGAGGCCCGAGACGGGAACAAGAGGATTGGTCAGCCCGAGCTTGCCTTTGCCGCACTGGATATCGATGGCTCGGTCTATGAAATCGTCTGGCCGAACGACGGCAGCGGCCAAGCGACGATCTATGTCGACGGAGAAGTCCTGCGCGTGTTTGCGCAACCGGTCGAAGGTGCACGGCTGAGTTCTGTGTTCGGGCGCCGCACCCATCCGGTCTACGGCAATGTACGGATGCACACAGGAGTCGACTTCGCGGCGGCGCGCGGCACGCCGGTACAGGCGACGGCGCCGGGCCGCGTTAGCTTCATCGGCCGACGCGGTGGGTATGGCCGGGTCGTCGAGATCGCTCATGGCTCCGACACCCTGACGCGCTATGCGCATCTGAGCGCCGTACCGGACGGGCTCACACAAGGGCAACGCGTGATGGCCGGAGATATGATCGGGCGGGTCGGTGCGACGGGTACCGCGACAGGCCCCAACCTACATTACGAAGTGCTGGTGGACGGTCGCCCAACCGACCCTCTCTCTGACGACCGATTGGCAGAGGCGGCCGAGCGTGAAGCGGACGACACGGCCGCGCTTGAGCGACTGCGTGAGGCGCGTTCACTTCTTGCTGAGAGGCTCGCCAGCGAATTTGCACAGACGACAACCGAAAGGCTTTGATCCATGAAACGATTTACTCCCGCCCTTGCCATCGCATTTGCCTTGCTTCCTGCGGCGCAGGCCGTCGCAGAGGCGATTCAGATCGACGTCCGGAAGACAAACGGCTGCGGCTGTTGCCTGTCCTGGATGAAGCACCTCGAGGAGAATGGCTTCGCGCCGATGGGCGAGGACATGTTCGGAGGATCTCTTGTGCGCTTCAAACTCGACAATGGCGTGCCGCAGCGCATGGTCTCCTGCCATACGGCTTTGGTCGACGGCTATGTGATCGAGGGCCACGTGCCGGCGGCTGACATCCAACGCCTGCTGGAGGACCGGCCAGACGCGGTAGGCCTGGCGGTGCCGGGAATGCCCTACGGGTCGCCCGGCATGGGACCGGAGGACGACCGGGAGGCTTACGATGTCTTCCTGATCCACGAAGACGGATCGACCGAGGTCTACACCAGCTACTCGGCTCCTGACTGAACTCGCGGCAGAACCTTAACAATTGGAACCCCTCTCCCCCATAGCGCTTGGCTTTCTTGGAAGCCTGGCCGCCGGATCGCTGACCGCGGTCGGGGCGGTCCCCGTTCTTTTTGGGCGCATCCCGTCCCGGGCCACGCGCGATCTGCTGCTTGGCTTCGCGGCGGGTGTCATGCTCGCGGCTTCGTTCTTCTCGCTGATCATCCCGGCTCTCGACGCAGCTGAAGGACAGTTCGACAACGGTGCTCTCCCGGCGGCCATCGTATGTGTTGCGATCCTGCTTGGCATGGGCGCGATCGCTCTGATGAACGAACGGCTACCGCATGAACATTTCAAGACGGGGCGGGAAGGTCCCGACGCCGCATCGCTGCGGCGCGTCTGGCTTTTCATCATCGCGATCACTATCCACAATTTTCCCGAAGGGCTTGCCGTCGGCGTCGGGTTCGGGGCTGACGGTTTGTCGGGCGGGTTGCCACTTGCGATCGGTATTGGATTACAGAATGCCCCCGAAGGTCTGGGGGTGGCGGTTTCGTTGCTCGGCGAGGGCTATTCCAGGCTTCGCGCCTGGGGCATCGCCGCTCTGACCGGTCTCGTCGAGCCCGTCGGTGGACTTCTCGGCGCAGGGATTATCAGTCTTTCGCAACCGCTGCTGCCCTGGGGTCTCGCCTTCGCAGCAGGTGCGATGCTCTACGTCATCAGCCACGAGATCATTCCGGAAACCCACCGATCCGGCCATCAGAACAGGGCGACGCTCGGCCTCGCCGTTGGTCTTGTGATCATGTTGTTCCTCGACGTCTGGCTGGGATAAGCTGATGAGAACTTGCCTCTTCGTCGGTCTGCTTGCTGCGCTGATCGCCTTTCTTGTCGATCAGGCAACGAAGGCAATCGTTGTGTCCAATGCGACTGTTCTTAGTTCCGGCGTATCGGTCTTTCCCGGCTTCAATCTCATCTACCTGCGCAATGACGGAGTGACCTTCGGGCTTCTCGGCGGCGCGCCGTGGTGGAGCCTTGTCTTACTGGCGCTTGGCATCTGCGTCTGGCTGGCGTTCATGCTGGTCCGTACCAGCAGCCGGGTCGAGGCCATTGCCTATGGTGCGATCATCGGCGGTGCACTCGGCAATATTCTGGACCGCCTGCGCTATCGTGCGGTGACGGATTTCCTCGATTTCTACATCGGGACGGCGCACTGGCCTGCCTTCAACATGGCCGATGTTTTTGTGGTTGGCGGCGTGATGCTGCTGCTCATTGCGCCGTGGGTTGGCGCTCGACTTCAGACCGATTCATGAAGCCGGGATTGCCGCAGTTCGTTAGTGAGGACCTGAACCTGTTCCAGCGCATGGGTCTTGCCCTTGCTGCCGGCGGATTGACGGTTTTGACTCTTCCGCCGTTTTCTTGGCTCATCGCGGTCCCTGTCGCCTTCTCCGTGCTCTTTATCGTTCTCCGGAACATCTCAACCTCGCGCGCTTTCCTTGTCGGTTGGGCTTTCGGACTGGGCCAATTCGGGATTGGAATTTCCTGGATCGCCGAGAGCTTTTACGTCGATGCCGAACGTTTCGGCGCACTGGCGATTCCGGCGGTCGCGGGTCTGTCCGCCGGACTTGCCATCTTCCCGGGCATGGCGGCGATGCTTTTTGCCGCCATCATGCAGCGCCGAGCTGTCGGCGGCATTGCGGCGGGCCTGCTGTTTGCAACCTGCTGGGTGGCCACGGAATGGCTGCGGGGTCATGTCCTGACAGGGTTTCCCTGGAACCTTGCCGCTTATGCCCTTGTCGACTATGCCGCCCTGCGCCAACCCGCCGCCTGGGTCGGAAGCTACGGTTTGGGCTTTCTCACGGTCTTCATCGGCATATTGCCAGGTGTGTTGACTGTGGCGGCGCCAAAGAGACGCGCGCCTGTTCTCGTGCTCTTCGCCGTTGCTGTGGCGGGTTTCTGGGTTGGCGGTGCGCTTCGGTCAGGGCAGGACGTGCCGCCGACAGACGTTGCTTTGCGCATCGTCCAAGGCAATGTGCCACAAGTCGAGAAGTGGGTACCGGGCAGCCGCCAGCGAACCTTGGAAAAATACCTGGGCTTGTCCGCGCAACCCGGACGTTTCGATTTGCTGCTTTGGCCGGAAACGGCCTTCCCCGGCTTTCTGGACGAAGATGCTGCGGCACGCGCGCGGATATCTGCAGCTTTGCCAGACGGCAGGATCCTACTGACAGGTGCGCCTGACCGAGTGGAGGGCGATGGGGGAACCAGATATTTCAACACGGTTCAGGCCTATGACGGCAGCGGCGAGGTTCTGACGGGGTATGCAAAACATCATCTTGTTCCGTTCGGGGAATATGTGCCCCTGAAAGGCTGGCTGCCCATCGAGCGGCTGACCGAAGGGTTGGGCGATTTCACGCCGGGACCAGGGCCGCGCACGCTGGCGATCCGTGGCGCGCCTCTGGTCGCGGTGGCGATCTGTTACGAGATCATCTTTCCGGGCCACGTGGTCGATGACCTTTTCCGCCCCGACTGGATATTCAACGCCACAAATGATGCCTGGTTCGGAACCAGCATCGGACCCGAGCAGCACCTCGCCTCCGCGCGGATGCGCGCGGTCGAGGAGGGACTTCCCGTGGTCCGGGCGGCCAACACTGGGATATCCGCGATCATCGACGCCAATGGAAATGTCGTCGCGCGTCTTGATACCGGGGAAACAGGCACCATTGATGCCGGCCTGCCGGGCGCGCGTACTCCAACGCCCTATGCGCGGTTCGGCGACTGGACCTTGTTGGTTCTTGTTTTTGGGTGCTGGGTCTTCGGCTGGCTGGCCAGTTTGCTCGGACGAGATCCCGATGCGCGGCATTTTGGAACGGAGGTATCCTGATGCTTGTGATCGTGAGCGCTATCGGAGGCGCGATCTGGGGTGGCTATCTGGCACGACGGAGGAGGGGGAATCACCTGGATATCCTCCAATATGCGGTAGCGTCTGCGATCGCCTTCGGACTTGTCGCCCTGTTTGCAACCATCGTGCTGTCGCGGGTTCTCGGCTAGCGAGCTTCGAAATTGCGCAAACGTGTCAGCGGCTTGAAGACCTGATAGCTCGAGGTCCCGATAGAGAATCGCGCGAATGTGCATCTAGGCGAGCTCATTTCTGATTGAGCCGTCGCTCGAACGCCTCCAATGTCGTCCCGCTGACGTGATGCTCGATCCCTTCCGCATCGCGTTCCGCGGTCTCTTCGTCGATTCCCAGGCTCAGAAGAAAGGCGACGACGACCCTGTGGCGGCGTCGACAGATCTCCGCGAGGTCCTGCCCGGCATCGGTGAGGAATATCGCGCGGTATGGCTCCCGCCGGACCAGACCAGCAGCCTTGAGCCGCGAGATGTTCTTGGTCACGGTCGGCGGCTTCACGCCAAGCCGCTCGGCGATCTCGACCGGTCTGGCCTCCCCGCGCGTCTCGATCAGTTCCGCGATCAGTTCGACGTAATCCTCCGCCATCTCGCTTTCATGTGCCTGACGCACGGTCGCAAAGCCATCGGCCTGCGCCTCGGGAGCCCGGTCGACCGCTTCGAATGGCTCACGCCCTTGTGATTGTAGCTTTGTCATACTCGGGACTTTGCAGCGAAACAGCGGGATTGACAACTTGTTTGCTTCGGGTAGATAAGTTAGCCATGTCTAACTTTTTACTTTGGAGGCCGTGGTGATGCGAAATATTATGAGAGTGCTGCTCGCCACACTCGCAAGTGCGCTCCTCCTGTCCGGACCTGTCGCCGCGACGCCGGCCAAGGAGGCGCCTTGGCTTCCCGAGGCAGCGGCCTACCGTCTGACGCTCTTTCTTGGAAATCTCGAGCCTCTGCCCTGGGACGACATCGAGACCGCCTGGACGGAACCCTACCGGGGTTCGGAATTCTCTGTCGGGGCGCTGGCGTGGCTGGACCGCAAAAGCGATATCGAGCTACCGAAACCGCCGGATCAATGACCGTGCGCCAGTGCTCCTTTCGCCATCTGCTCGCCCACCGGTTCTCCGCCTGAAGGCCCGGCCTCAACCTGATGGCCGTTCAGGAGCCGAAGTGCGTTGGCGACCACCAGCAGAGACACGCCTACATCCGCAGCAATGGCGCCCCACATTGAGGCCATACCGAACGCGGTCAGCCCGACGAACAGCGCCTTGGTCGCCAGCGATATGCCGATATTCTGGTGGATGATCGTCATGGCACGGCGCGAATGGCCGATAAGCCAGGGTACCTTGCCGATGTCGTCGGTCATCAGCGCGATGTCGGCCGTCTCGATCGCGGCATCCGATCCGACAGCGCCCATGGCGATGGCATAATGCGCCCGCGCCATGGCCGGTGCGTCATTCACACCGTCGCCGATCATCGCCACCATGTCGTGGCTTTCGACGAGTTCCTCAATGGCCGTCACCTTGTCTTCTGGCAAAAGTTCGGCGCGCACCTCGTCGATGCCGACTTCGGCTGCCACCGCGCGCGCGGTGCGTTCGTTGTCGCCCGTCAACATCACGATGGTCTTCACACCCTGCGCATGCAGACGCGCAACGATCCCCTTTGCATCTGGGCGGATGCGGTCGCGAAGCTCCAGTACGCCGGTCACGCCGGTCTCGTCACCCACGGCAACGAGGGTGCTCCCTGCCCCTTCGATCCGATCCCGCAGATCCGCCGGAATGGCATTGCCGAACCCCTTCTCTTCGGCGAAGCGATCCGAGCCGAGCCAGATAGCGCGCCCGTCGGCGCGTCCTTCCAGACCGCGCCCGGGCACGGTACGGGTGTCCTCTGCGGCAGACACGGAAACACCATCGGCTTCGGCGCGCGAGAGGATGGCGCGTGCCAGCGGGTGTGAAGACCGCGCCTCCAGGCTTGCTGCCAGCGCCATGAGATCGCGTGCGGAAACGCCGACCAGTGGGTGAACCGCCGCCACCTCAGGCTCGCCCATGGTGATCGTCCCGGTCTTGTCCATCGCCAGTGCCGTGGTCCGCCCCGGCGCCTCGACATAGGCGCCGCCCTTGATGAGCACCCCCGCCCGTGCCGACGCGGTCAGCGCTGCCACGATGGAGACCGGCGTAGAAATGACCAGCGCGCAAGGACATGCGATGACCAGAAGGACCAGAGCATTGTAGAACCAGTAGTCCCAGGCGCCGCCGAGCAGCAGTGGCGGCACCAGCGCGATGGCGATCGCCAAAGCCATCACGATGGGTGTGTAGATGCGCGCGAACTTGGCCACCCACTGTTCGACCGGCGCGCGGCGGGCATGGGCATCGCCCACCATGCGAATGATTTTCGCGAGCACCGTGTCCGAGGCGGCCTTCGTCGCCCGCACCGTCAGTGTGCCCTCGCCGTTGATCGTGCCGGCATAGACCTCGTCGCCTGGTTCCTTGGGCACTAGCGCGCTTTCCCCAGTAATTGGGGCCTGATCGACGGCCCCTGCCCCGTCCACGACCTCACCGTCGAGGGGGATCCGGTCGCCGCCGCGCACGATAAACCTTGCATTGACTGCCACGGCCGCGGCCGGAACGTCGGATTCAGATCCGTCGTCGTAAAGAACCCGCGCCGTTGGCGGCGCCAGATCGAGGAGCGCGGAAACCGCATTACGCGCCCGCCCCACGCTCCAGCTCTCAAGATAAAGCGAAAGCGAGAAGAAGAAGGCGACCGTCGCGGCCTCAAAAAACTCGCCGAGGCCGATGGCGCCCGCGACGGCCACCACCATGAGCAGGTTCATGTCGGGGCTAAGCCTCCGCGCCGAAGACCAGGCCTTGGGCGCGACAAGCCAGACGCCAAAAAGAATCGCGACGGCGAAGATCCCTGCTTCCACCATAGGCATAGGCACCTCGCCATGGCCCGCAAAGAGCCCGAGCGCGCCGCCCATGCCGGTCTCGACAATGTGAAAAAGGAATCCCGCCGCCCAGAAGCCGCCGCTCAACGAGGTAAAGCGCTTCTGACGTGCCAGATGCGCCGCCTGGTCCTCTGCTGCGTTGTCGGCATCCCATGGCTTGGCGCTCATGCCGGTCGTTGCGACCAACTGCGTGACTTCGTCGTCTGGTATCCTCTCGGCGCTATCGAGGATGGTCATTCGCCCGTTGATCACGTCGAATGCCAGGTGTTCGGTTCCGCCCACTTTCGGCCCGACAACCCGGTTCAGGATCGCCACCTCTTCGGCGCAATCGAGCCCGGAGACCTGAAAGCTCCTTCCGCCAGACGGCGCTGGCGCCGTGGACGCGACGTCCTTGCTGGCGTCGCAACAGGAGTTGCCTCTTGGGTCAGAATGCTCTTGATCACCCGGATGGCCGTGATCGTTGCGGTTGCCGTCGGAAGACATGGATTGACCTCAGGATTCATTGATTCCACATTGACATAGCCCCTACAGTAACTAGAGCTTCAAGGGCAACAAGTGGATATTCGTCCAGCAAGAAAGGCGCCCTGCGGAGGCTTGAAGCTAGCCGCCCCCTTGAAACGACGCGGTTGGAGCAACGCTTGCCGGTACGAAGCGATCAGAATGAGTGAGGTAGACATGCAGAAACGAAACGCGCCGATTATCGCAGCGACATTGGTGCTTGCTGGCTGCGCGGTGCCAACGCTGGACGACGGCGGCGCTCGCAACGAAGTGGGAAGTGTTCCCGAGGCCGTCATTGCCCTTGCTGCGCCTGGTCAGGATCTCACCACGGCGCGGCTTCGTCCCGAGGATGGCTGTTATTGGTATGAACACAGCGGTCCGGTGGAAAACACCTTGGTTCCGCTACGCTCGGCAGGTGGCAACCCCATCTGCACTTCGCGCCAGTCCTGATCAGCCCATAGATGCGTCAAGCCCACGCGTAACACATGATGCGCCAGTCAACTTCTCGGGGTGACGCTGTCTTCCGCCGAGTACAGGAATGCCGTCGAGCCAATCTCGACGTTGGGATAGAGATCATTGATGTGTGCCATGACCATTCGGACGCAGCCGGAACTCGCACGGCCGCCAATGCTTCTTGGATACGGTGTCCCGTGAATCCTTAGATAGGTGTCTCGGTCGCCGACGAAGAGATAGAGGGCTCGCGATCCGAGCGCGTTTTCAGGTCCGGGTTCCATACCGTCAGCGATATCGGCGTAAAGCTCTGGGTCGCGGTCGATCATGTTTTGTGTCGGCTGCCAATGCGGCCACCTGACCTTGCGCTTGATCGTATAGGTGCCCGGTTCGTAAAGTTTACCGCGCGCGATCGCCACGCCATAGCGCATCGCCGTGCCGCCTTCTTCGATGTGGTAGAGATAGCGCGCAACAGCATCGACATGGATATCACCGGGTACAAGTCCGTCCTTCGCGAGGACCCGCTGTGGCAGGAAGCGAGGGTGAAGGCCCCAAGGGTTGGACGTGGCCGGGTCGTAGCCGGGAGGTGTAACCTGTGCGTCCCAAGCTGCCTTCTGCGCATCGGTAGGCCACGTGTCTGCAAGGAGCGGGCTGGATATCGATGCCGAAAACAGCGCGGTGGTCGTCTGGATGAAATGTCGTCTTGTCAGCATATAGATTGCTCCGTTCACGCATTGGACGGCAAACCGAACCTTACCCCGAACGCAGTGTTGTTCGCCCGGGAAGGAGTGAGGCGTTATTGGCAACTTGCTCCATGGTGCCGTTCTTTGTCGGTGGCTTAACTCCTAAAGCTACTAGAGGTTCAAGAAAATTTTCTGTTATCAATAGACGCTGCTACTAATGGAGCTATCCGATCCGTCCCAGAACCGGAAATACGTCGAGCATCCAGTATGACAGCGCGCTCAACTGCCCTGTCATCATCGCCAGCCCCATCAAGATCATCACTATGCCCGCAAGCTGGTGGAGGCGGCGGCCAACCCGGCCGATGGCCCGCAACCGTCCCGCGATCTGGTCGGTGAATCCGGCCACGATCAGAAACGGTATTCCAAGGCCGGCGGAATAGACGGCAAGCAGCATGATACCTTCGCCCATCGTGGCACTCGCCGCACTGGCTGTCAGGATCGCGCCGAGGATCGGGCCGATGCACGGAGTCCAGCCGAAACCGAAGGCAAGACCGAGGACATAGGACGCAGCGGGTTGGCCCCCGGGGATGTTGAGATTGAATCGGAAGTCGCGTTCCATGACCGAAACACGCGCGGCTCCTATCATGAAGAGCCCGAAGAAAATGATGATGCCGCCCCCAACGAGGTTGAGTTCATACCGCCACCGAAGCAGGGCCTGACCCATTGCAGTCGCGGATGCGCCAAGTCCCATGAAGATGGTGGAGAAGCCGAGGACAAAACACAGGCTCAGCCAGACCGCGCGCGACGGCGAAGCGCCGACCACCCCGCCCTCAGCGGCTGTGCGCCCGGTTACGTAGGAGACATAACCTGGCACAAGAGGTAGCACGCAGGGGGACAGAAATGATATCGTGCCGGCTAGGAGGGCGGCGGTGAGGGCGCGCGCCAAGTGATGTCTTCGTCGACCCAGATCAGCAGGGACCCCCGCTTGCGCAGCGATGCGTTGTAGCTGGACCAGTTGGTCGTACGATAGCGGGCGGGAGATGGGTTGCTCATGGAATGCGGCTAACAGCATGGGTTCGCGAAGGGAATCCTGAGGCGTCAGACTTGTGCAACAACGCCCCGTATCATCGACCTAGTGGTGCCCACATGGCAGGCTATTTCAATGGATAGATTTTTCTCTATCAGTATGCCCGCGGCTCAGTTTGTTAGAAATGTCCTGCTGTTCAGCTTCGCTGCATTACTGCCGGTCCTGTTGTTCTACGTCTTACTGGCTCCGGGCTTTGCTCCGGCTCTTGCTGCCGGCGGACCGGCACTCATGCGCTTACTAAGGCAGGTTGCGACCAACGGTTTGCCCGTGGTTTTTGCCGTCAACTATGTCAGTTTTTTCCTTTTCGCTATGACAAAGCAACCAAAGGCGGGCTCAAGAGACACGGCGTTTTTCGTGCTGGTCGATGTCTTGCTCAGAGCCCTTCTCTTTCCAGGTCTCCACGTGCTGATATACGTTCTATCTGCCGACTGGTTCGGGTCATTCGGCGGCAATCGTTCAACCGCTTTGGCGGTTGTATCCCCGACTCTTGCGCGTTCGGCATTTTTCGAGAACATCTCCGGCGTTTACCTCTATGCGACTATGATAAGCGCGTTGCCGCTCTACGTCTCGGCTTTCGGGCGGTCGGAATTTCTTGGACCGGTTGTACGTCGCTTGCCCATGAACACGGGCGTGATGCTGCTTGCCCTGGCTGCGTTTGCCTTGTCGGTCGGGCTGATCACGATCGGCGCACAAGGCATCGCATCTCTTCAGGCCAGGTGATGGCAGGCTAATCACCGTGGGCGTGGGCGGGGGCGGGGGCGACTTGCGGTGCCACCCATTGCGACAAGTAAACGCGCTCGAAGGCGAACACAGCGATCATCCCGACAGCGGCGTAGAGAACGATCATCGGGTCGCTTTGAAGCTTCATCACGGTGAAAGCTGCCAGTACTATCGCATCGAGCGCCAGGGCAGTCAAAAGCACGATACCGAAGGCGCCGACGTCTGCTCGACGATAGCGGAACACGCCCCAATGTATGATCATGTCCATGACGAGGTAAAAGAAAGCACCGAGGGATGCGATCCGGCCTAAATCAAAGAGCACGGCCAACGTCGCGGCGATGACGACAGTATAGACCAGGGTGTGGCGTTGGATGGGACCTGGCATACCGAAGTGGCTGTGCGGGATCATTTCCATGTCGGTCAGCATCGCCAGCATACGCGACACCGCGAAGACGCTGGCCAGAACGCCGGACGCCGTTGCGACAGCGGCCAGGATCACCGTGAGTATGAAGCCGGTTTGTCCAAGGGCGGGCTGCGCCGCTTGTGCCAGCGAATAGTCACGCGCTGAGATGATCTCCTCGATCGTGAGACTCGAACCGACCCCGTAGGCGACCAACAGGTAGACGACGACGCAGATTCCGATAGAGAACATGATCGCTCGGCCAACATTGCGATTTGGTTCAGTGATCTCGGCTCCGCTGTTGGTGATCGTGGTGAATCCCTTGAACGCAAGGATGGCCAGCGCCGTAGAGGCGATGAACCCCGTGAGCCCGTAGGATTGTGAGGTCTCGGACGCCGCGGCGAACGCAAAACCACTGGACCACAGGGCCGCGATGCCAAACAGAGCTATGCCTCCGATCTTGATCGCGGCCATGATCAACGAGAACAGCCCGACCGAGCGGTTTCCGGCCATGTTCACCAAAAAGGCGAAAACGATCACGGCCACAGCCAGAGCGGGGACCAATGGGCCACCTTCGATATCGAAAGGGCGCAGGACATAGGTGGCGAAGGTTCGCGCGACGAGGCTTTCCGCGATCACCATGCTGAGCGCCATCAGCAGTGCGGCCCCGCCCGCGATGGCTCCGGGGCCATAGCATTTCTGCAGGATCATGGCGATGCCACCCGAGGACGGCCATTTGTTCGACATCCTGATGTAGCTGTAGGCGCTGAAGCTTGTGACGACCGCGCCGGCGATGAATGCAAGCGGGAAAAGCGGGCCGGCGAGCTGCGCGATTTGCCCCGTCAACGCAAAGATTCCAGCGCCGATCATCACGCCTGTCCCCATCGCAACGGCTCCGCCCAGACTGATGGAATTTTCGCGGTACGTTTCTTTTTCGCTCTGCATAAATGGCCCCCTTTTAATTTTGGTTCATCCGAACGCTGTTGCGCGCTTCTAGATACGAACGCCGCGAAGGCGCAGCGAATTGAGCACCACCGAGATTGACGACGCGCTCATGGCGAAGGCAGCAAACATCGGACTGATGAGGATGCCAAAGAAGGGAAACAGAACTCCCGCCGCGACCGGCACGCCGGAGGCGTTGTAGATCAGCGCGAAGAACAGGTTCTGGCGGATGTTGCGCATCGTGGCCCGGGCGAGCCGCCGCGCACGCACGATACCATCAAGGTTGCCCTTGACCAGCGTGACGCCCGCGCTTTCGATGGCCACATCGGCGCCGGTGCCCATGGCGATGCCGACATCGGCCTGCGCGAGCGCGGGGGCGTCGTTGACGCCATCCCCGGCCATGGCGACCTTGTGGCCCGCCTCTTGCAACTCAAGGATGATCCGCGCCTTGTCCTCCGGCAGCACGTCGGCCCGGATCTCATCGATTCCGAGCCGCGTGCCGATGGCCTTGGCCGTGCGTTCGTTGTCGCCGGTCGCCATGATGACGCGGAACCCCAGTTCATGCAGATCCTCGATGGCTTCTGGCGTGGTCTCCTTCACTGGGTCGGCGACAGCAACTAGACCGGCGATCTCGCCATCCAGCACAACGAACATGACCGTCTCGCCTTCGTCGCGGCGGGCATTGGCCTTGGCGGTCAACGCGCCCGCCTCGAGCCCCAATTCGCGGATCATCGCCAAATTGCCGAGCGCGACCGCTTTGCCGTCAACGACCCCCTTGACGCCCTTGCCAGTGACCGCCTCGAAGTCCCGTGCCTCGTCCATTTTGACATCTCGCTCCTCCGCACCCCTGACGATCGCTTCGGCCAAGGGGTGCTCCGATCCGCGCTCAAGCGATGCGGCGAGACGCAAGACCTCGGCTTCGTCGTGGCCGGGTTGCGGGAGTACGTCGACAAGCCGCGGCTTGCCTTCGGTCAACGTGCCGGTCTTGTCGACGATCAGGGTATCGACTTTCTCGAACCGCTCCAGCGCCTCGGCGTTCTTGATCAGCACCCCTGCCTGAGCGCCCCGTCCTGTCGCTGTCATGATCGACATCGGTGTCGCCAGGCCAAGCGCACAAGGACAGGCGATGATCAGAACCGCCACCGCCGAAATCAATGCGTAGGAAAGCGCAGGCGCGGGCCCCCAGATCGCCCAGGCGATGAAGGACAGGACCGCGATACCGATGACGGCCGGAACGAAATATCCCGCCACCTTGTCGGCGTATTTCTGGATCGGGGCGCGCGAGCGCTGCGCGTTCGACACCATCTCGACAATTTGAGCCAGCATCGTGTCGGACCCGACACGCGTCGCCTCCATCACCAGACTGCCGGTGCCATTGATCGTCGCGCCGGTCAGCGGGTCGCCCTCGGTCTTCTCGACCGGCACGGGTTCACCGGAGATCATGCTTTCGTCGACCGAGGACCGGCCGTCCAGAACCACGCCATCGACCGGCACCTTGTCACCGGGCCGCACGCGCAGCCGGTCCCCGACTTGCACGTCCTCCAGCGGGATTTCCTCCTCGGATCCGTCGTCCCGGATGACCCGCGCGGTCTTTGCCGCCATGTCGAGAAGCGCGCGGATCGCCTTGCCGGTCCCCTCGCGGGCGCGTAGTTCCATCACCTGGCCGAGCAGCACCAGCGTCACGATCACCGCCGCCGCCTCGAAATAGACGCCGACATGGCCTTCGGAGTCTCGGAACCCATCAGGGAATATGTCCGGTGCGAGAACGGCAACGACGCTGAAGAGCCAGGCGGCAAGAACGCCCATGCCGATCAGGGAGAACATGTTGAGGTTCAATGTGCGGAACGAAATCCATCCGCGTTCCAGAAACGGCCAGCCGCACCACAAGACCACTGGCGTTGCCAGGATCAATTCGATCCATTGTGTGGTGCTTTCGCCAAAAAAAGTCCGGACTGCGGGGAAACCGACGAATGGCCCCATCGTGAGGACAAGGAGCGGGATCGTCAGGACTGTGCCGACCCAGAACCGCCGTGTGAAATCCACCAGTTCGGGATTTGGACCTTCATCGCCCGGCACACCGGATTCCAGTTCCAATCCCATACCACAGATCGGACACGCGCCCGGATCAGGCTGCCGCACCTGAGGGTGCATCGGGCAGGTGAAAATGGGACCATCATGTCCTGTAGGAACCAGATCATATCGGCCATCGGCCGGCGTGGCACCCGCGTGGTGTTCGTGATGATCATGTGCTGAATGGACCTCGAGCTCCGATTCCGGCACGAGGTGCATCCCGCATTTCGGACAATTGCCGGGCTCGTCCTGCCGCACCTCAGGGTGCATGGGGCAAACGAATACCGAAGAAGCTGCTGTGGTTTCAGAACTGTCGGGAGTGCTCATTTTGCGGTCCTTTCCGAGAATGCTTCTCTTGCCTAGGGCTTCCATCCGCGGGAGGGTCAAGAGAGATCAGTACGGCGATTACATTGCGGCTCTGCGGGGTGGCGCTGTCCGGCCCCGTTCCCGCCGGGCGAACACGATCAACGCCAGCCCGACCAGCGCCATTGGCATGGAGAGCAACTGGCCCATGGTCAAACCCCACTCACCAAAATGAAGCGCATGGCCGATCGGGTTGTCCGCCGTTACAAATTGTTGGTCCGGTTGCCGGAACATCTCGACGAAACTTCGGGCAAGACCATAGCCGGTCAGAAACACGCCAGCCAAGGCACCGGGCATTTTCAGCCAGCCCCGGCCCCAAGCGAGATAAATGAGCAGCATTCCAAGAATGAGCCCCTCCAATAGCGCCTCGTACAGCTGGGACGGGTGTCGGGCGCAGAGGCCACTAATCCCTGGGCAGGCCTGCGCGACTTCGCCGGGAAAGATCACCGCCCAGGGAACGTCCGTCGGCCGCCCCCACAACTCATTGTTGGTGAAGTTCGCCAGCCTCCCAAGAAACAAGCCTGGCGGTGCCGCCAAAGCCAGCAAGTCGCCAGTGCTGAGCAAAGACGCGTTCTGTCGAAGGCAGAACAGCAAGGCAGCGATGACAACGCCCGCGAACCCCCCGTGGAAGGACATGCCGCCTTGCCAGACCATCAGAATTTCCAAGGGATTTGCGAGATAATATGCGGGCTGGTAGAACAGTACAAAGCCTAGGCGACCACCAGCAATCACGCCGATGATGATCCACGTCAGAAGATCTTCGATCTGCGTCCGGTCAAGCGGCGGTCCAACTGATGTCCAGAGCGCGGGACGGCTTATCGCACTCAAACAAATGCGCCAGCCAATCAGGATACCGAAGATATAGGCTAGCGCGTACCAGCGGAGTGCGAATGTGACCCCCCCGATGTCGAAGGAGATGAGGTCGGTTCCAATATCCGGAAATGGCAATCCCGCTGGCAGCACTGGGTGAGTTCCTCATCAGGAATTTACGTGGGGATTAGATGGCATTGATCGAGCACCGCTAAAGGCGCTCGATCTGCGACAGGGCATCCAACGCCCATCCCGCCATCACGCGGCGTCGAGGGCGTCCCGGAGTAGATCGCGGACTTCGCCGGCGACCGCGTCCAGGTCTTGGTTCTGCACCGCCTGCATCGAAGCGACAGGATCGACCGCGCTGACCTCGGTGTCGCCGTCCACTTGCCGCAGGATGACATTGCAGGGAAGCATCGCACCGATGCGAGGCTCGATCTCGATGGCTTTGTGCGCCATGCCCGGATTACAGGCCCCGAGAATGCGGTAAGGCGGCATGTCCGCATCAAGTTTCTTTTTCATCGTCGCTTTGACGTCAATCTCAGTCAGAACGCCGAAGCCCTTGTCTGCCAAAGCATCCCGAACACGCATCTCTGCGTCATCGATATTGGTGTCTTTCAGGACGCGATCATAGGTATAGGCCATGGGAATTTTCCTTTCCGTGTCTCTATTTTTTGGCATAACGAGGCTAAACGGTTCAGGTCGCGGTTCGGTTCAATGTCCCGGCCGAGAACGGTTTTGGCGTTTTGAGGACGGGTGCCGGAAAAAACCGGCACCCGTTGGCTCAGTTGTCCTGCATCATGGAGCCGTTGCCCATGCCCTGACCGTTGCCCGGCCGCGCAGGCGCATCTGCCATGTTCGACCGCATCATCTGCATCCGCTCCATCCTATCGGCCGGAGCGGCCATCTCTTCCGGCGTCACCGCGCCGTCGCCATCGGCATCGAGGTGTTGAAAACGATCCACCATCATTTCGCGGATCATCGCGCTGTGGAGAGCTTCAAACTCGGTAATCGAGAGGTTTCCATCCCCGTCGCTGTCAAACTCGGAAAGCTTGGCCTGCAGCTGCGTGCGCATTTCTTCCGGCGTCGTTGTGCCGTCTCCATCGGTGTCGAACATTTGCATCATGCCGCCAGCCATGCCTGCGCCCATCATACCACTGCCCATGCCTGCGCCCATCATGTTTCCGTGCATGCGCTGCATCATGTCCATCATTCCGCCCATGTTCCCCATCATGCCCGGACCACCGTTCTGCATCATGCCTGCCCCACTTTGGGCACCAGGTTGACCACTGTGCCCATGGTTGGCATCCGCCAAGGCGACGCCACCAAAGGCGGTTGCAGCCAGAGTCATTGCAGCGAGTAGAGTATTGCGTTTCATGTCGATCACCTCGTGTCAGTGTTACGATAGCCACCATATGGGATGCACCTGCAGATGCGGAATGCCACGCGAGCCGGTGTTTTGTATCGCGAGGTCACAAAGGCGGGGTCTGTTACAAATTGCGACAAATCAATTCGGGGCGAACGCTCCTCTTAATCTGAGACTTGCGATATCCAGAGAAAAACCTGTCGAGGAGTCGCGTACCAACCGACACCGAACCCGTGTTTCGGTGGACGTGAAATCCGGAAGAGTTGGTGTCGAGAGTGGTAGAGGACCTGAATATCCCGAAAATTCAATTATTCAACCCATGGCAGGAGGCTGCAGGGTGCTCTTTTTGAACCGCATTTTCTCAGTTCTAACCTTGGTAATTTTGGCGGGGTGCGGCGCAGGAAACGACATGCGCCCGGATGCTTCAGCCGAAGTCATCAGTAGCGCATCCTACCGTCACGATGGACCGGCCGCGCTGACGTTGTACACCATGATCAACAACAGGTCCGGGGCGGGTGCGCATAGCAGCGTCATGATTAATGGGTCGCAGCGTGTTATCTTCGATCCGGCAGGAACGGTCCGGCTGAGCGCTGTACCGGAACGGGGAGATGTGCTTTATGGCATTACTCCACAAGTGGCCGATTTTTATGCGCGGGCTCATGCTCGCGAGACCTACCATGTCGTCATACAAGAGATCGATGTGTCTCCCGAAGTCGCGGAGCAGGCTTTGCGCCTTGCAATTGCCAGCGGCCCAGCCGCTTCCGGTTTTTGTAGTGCCAGTACCTCCGCGGTACTCAGACAATTACCAGGATTTGAATCCATCGGACGCACATTTTTTCCAAAGCGCCTGATGGCGGATTTTGGCAAGTTGCCGGGCGTGCGAACCACAAAGCTGTTCGAGAACGATGAGGACGACAAATCCGTAGCGATCGCACAGTTCGAAAGTTCACTTGCGACACAGCCGTGAGTGTTCGTCCAACAATTCATTGGAAGATGTCCCTGCACGACGCAGTCCTCGGCGTGTGAGCCAAAGATGCAATAGGTTAGCTTCGAGCGGTAACGCTGTCTTCGGCCGAGTAAAGGAACGCCGTCGATCCGACAGCGACATTCGGATAGAGATCATTGATGTGGGCCATCACCATGCGCACGCATCCCGAACTGGCCCGGCCGCCAATGCTGCGAGGGCTCGGCGTTCCGTGAATTCGAAGGTACGTATCCCGATCTCCGACGAATAGATACAAAGCCCTGCTGCCCAAGGCATTGTTGGGGCCGGGCTCCATACCGTCGGCAAACCGCTCGTAAGCCTCCGGATCGCGTTCGATCATTGACTGCGTTGGCGTCCAGTGCGGCCATTCGACCTTTCGGCGGATCGTATAGGTGCCGGGTTCATAGAGATCGCCCTTGGCAATCGCCACCCCGTATCGCATCGCGGTGCCACCTTCCTCGATATGGTACAGATAGCGCGCGATCGCATCGACGTGAATGTCACCCGGGCGCAAACCGTCATTCGCCAAAACGCGTTGCGGCAGCAGCCTGGGATGCAGCCCCCATGGGTTGGTTGTTGCCGGGTCATAGTTGGCGGGCGTGATCTGCGCATCCCAAGCTGCTTTTTCGGCTGTTGACGGCCAGGTCTTAGCGAATGCTGGCGAACTCAGAGAAGCTGAAAACAGCGAGCCGGAAAGTGCAAGGAAGTGTCGTCTTGTAACCATGAAGCGAAGCCCTTTGTTTGTTTTCGATGAATGCGGGACGATTCAAGAAACGTCCGCGACCCCATGCCACCGAACCTTTTGATGTCTTGCGATCGCGACCAACCAGAGGCAAGCAAGGACACCGCTTAGGATCGCGTTCCAACTCGCCATGGACAACGTCAGAAATTCCCAGACAACCTCACTGCACAGAACAAGATTGGACGCATTTGAACTGGCAGAGGGCAGCAATTCCGATACCGACATTTGGGAAACATCGAGGCCGGATCCCGTGCAAGAAGTCGGTCCCTCCCACCAGCCGCGCTCGACACCGGTATGAAACACTCCCAACGCGGATGTGCTGAGTTCCGACAGGGCACCGATTATCAGGATTGGCAAAATCGGCAGAGCAAAGAGCAACAGAGCGCCCATTCCAATGGCGATTGCGTGTGGGTAGCGTTGCCAGATGCACATTGCGCAAGGCGCGTAGCCAAGAGCCTGGAAAACGAAGGCCCCTAACAGCAAGGCGGCTGATCCTGCCGCCGCAGTCATGCCGAGAGATTTTGGTGTCAGGGTCAATGAACGCTCCCGTTGGCAATCGATGGACCTGTTTCTCGCTTGTCAGGTTACGTAAACGGCAGAAGGGCTGTTATCATTCAGAGATTTGTAACGGTATGTATCCGTCGCGACCCTCAGCCGACTCTGATCCACGTTGCCATACCGTCGGCCTGGTGGCTCAACATGTGGCAATGCAGCATCCACGATCCCGGATTGTCCAGGACGACGAGAATATCCCGCGTCTCGCCGGTATCCAGATAGGTCGAGTCCCGGTATGGACCGGCTTCACCCGCCGCATCGAGTTCCCAGAAATGGTGGCCATGCAGATGCATGACGTGTGGGAACCCGGTTTCGTTGCGGATCGAAATGCGCGCGGTCGTCCCCTGCGCGGCGGATAGGAAAGGCCTTCGAGGCAGGCCGGATACGTCATTGAGCGCCCATGTCCCTGTGCCGTTGTGGGACGCGCTTCCCGCACCTCCCTGGAGCACCAGCTCCGCGGTTTGGCCGGGGTCTTTCGGGGCTGGCATTCGGTTGGCGGGCAATGCGGTGATGGGCGCTTTCGCGGGCTCACGGGAACCGGAAACAGCGATTTCGCCAAGGCTCAACGTCTGTTCTCCAAAGCTGTCGTCGAATCTAATAGGCCCGGTCGCATCACCAATCACATCGCATCTTTGCCCCGGAGCGAGAAGGATCGGTTCGAGCGTCCGAGGATGCGCCAGAGGCATGCCATCCAGTGCAACGATCTTGCCTATCAAACCATCCAGGCCGACACGGTACACCCTGTCGATAGAGGGATTTATGAGACGCAGTCGCAGACGGTCGCCTCGTTTCACAGTCTTGCCGGTTCCATTGAAAACAAGTGCCGTGACCGTATTGCCGATACGGCCCTCGGTTGCGAAATGGGCCGGGTTGAACGCTTCGTCGTACTGCCCGGACTGATCCAGCAAGACATCGAAGAACTGAACAACGATGTCATGGTCGACAGCCGGCGCATTTTGCTCCTCGACGATGAAGGCGCCGAAAAGACCGCGGCTGACCTGATCGTAAGACAGGTAATGCGAGTGATACCAATACGTGCCGGCATCCGGGACGCCGAATTGATAACGATACGAGTCGCCCGGAATGACCACATCCTGAGTGAGGACGTTGACACCATCCATCCGATTTGGAACCCGCAACCCATGCCAGTGAACGAGAGCGCCCTCCTCCAATCGGTTATCGAGGGTAATGCGGGCGGTTTGTCCTTGTCGCATTCTGACTTCTGGGCCCGGCAGACCACCGTTGAAGCCCAACATCGACACGTCGTACCCAGCAAGGTGCGCCTTGATCGATTGGGGCGCGAGGATCAACTCGTGTGTCGCTGCTGGCAAGCGGGTACCAGCCAGCGCAACGGTCATCCCGCCAAGGAAAGACCTCCGGCTCAAAGACAATTCCGTCACCTCATGAATGATAGACTGGCTTTCGCCAACTGCCGCACTTGTGCCATTTCCGGAAGAGGAACTTCAAGGCGACAGAACACTCCTCACGCCGTTGTCACTTTGGGATACAGGAAGACGCGGGCGCCGATTTCAACGCGTTCGTACAGATTCTTCACATGTTCATTCGTCAACCGCGCGCATCCATTCGACACGGCAGACCCAATTGTCTCCGGGGCGTTCGTTCCATGAATGCGAAGATAGGTATCGCGTCCCTCGGCATCGTAGAGATAGAGCGCGCGGGCCCCGAGCGGGTTGTTTGGCCCGCCTTTCAGTCCATCCTTGTACTTTGCGTATTTGCGTGGCTCGCGCCGGATCATGGCGTTCGTTGGCCGCCACCATGGCCATTTGGCCTTGCGCGCTACCGTGAACTCTCCGGGTTCGTACAAACCTTTGCGCCCTACCCCGACCCCGTAGCGGATCGCCATCCCGTCCTCGAGCATGAAATAAAGGAAAAAATCGTCGGGAACGACGTGGACATCGCCTTTAACCCAGTCACCACGACGGGTGTTTACCAATTGTGGTTCGAACCGTTCGGGCAATTTGACTTTGTGGGCCCAGGCAGTTGTGGGCAGAAAGCAACCCATCGCTCCGGCACAAATCAATTCTCGTCTCGTGAAATTCTGCATGGCGCGATCTCCTCGGACCCATGAAAATTCAGTGCGCGTCAGGGGCAAAGAAAAGAAGCCGTGAACCGGGGCAAACGACGCGCCTTTGTTGCCTTGAAACTACGAAAATTCGTGCTTTTGGAACTCTCCAGCGCTGGAATGTTGTTGTTTTACAGAGAACTGCAAGGAGGTGACTGGAAATGCACTACTCACGATTCTTTATGATGATCGGAACATCGACCGTGGTCATGTTCGTTCTGATGTACCTGAACACCTATCTTTGGGGCCATATCTTCTTTTCGGAGACACGCCTTTACATGGCCATCCTGATGGGGGCGACCATGGCCGTGATCATGTTGGCGTACATGTTGTCCATGTATCAGAACACCAAAGCCAACATCGCGATTTTCGTTGGCGCAATAGTCCTTTTCGCGGCGAGCCTCTGGCTGGTTCGCGGGCAATTCACGGTGCAGGACAGGTCCTACATGCGCGCCATGATCCCGCACCACTCGATCGCCATCATGACGTCGACTCGTGCCGAGATCACCGACCCGCGCGTCCGGGGGCTCGCAGACGACATTATCTATGCGCAGGACAAGGAAATCGCCGAAATGCGCTACCTTATTGCTGACATTGGAGCAAACGGCGAAGCATCGGCCACGCGAAGCGAAACGCCGGCGCAGGTTGTGGATGCGCAACAGGCGCTTCAAACGGAGGTCGTGTCGAAGGTCGATCCTGAGTTTCTGACGGAAGACGAAATCGCTGCGGTGTTCCCGAATGGCGGAAATTGCCGCTTTGCTTACACCTCGGACAGTCCGGCTGTACTGGTGACTGGTGAAACCGGCGAAGGGTCTGCCGCCGCAATGAAGATCAGCGGTGATCTGGTGCGCCTGAATGCGCAGGGCGAAAATGCATTTTCTGAAGGCCCGCTGTCGGCCGAGATCGCAGAGACGAACGGTGACCTGACCGATCTGATCGTCAGCGCGGGAACCGACTACGAAGCCGGGTTCCGTGGTCAACTTACGTGCAGCGGATAAGGAGGAAAGGACATGCCCCGCGACACAGACAGTAAATCCGCGCAGCTTTATCGCATGGTCATGCCGGGCCATGTCTGCCCCTACGGTCTGAAATCGAAAGACCTGCTGGAGCGGCAAGGCTTCGAGGTGGAAGACCATCCGCTTGACACCCGTGAAGACACCGATGCTTTCATGGAGAAGCACGGGGTCGAGACGACGCCGCAGACTTTCATCGGGGACGAACGGATCGGCGGTTACGATGATCTCAGGGTGTTTTTCGACATTGACCCACCCGAGGAAGAGCAAAGCGACACGACCTACCAGCCGGTCATCGCGATCTTTTCCGTTGCCGCGCTGTTGGCATTGGGCCTGTCTTGGCACCAGTACGGGTCGGTCCTTACCTTGCGGGGGTTCGAATGGTTCATTTCGCTGTCCATGACCATTCTCGCGATCCAGAAATTGCAGGATGTCGAAGGGTTTTCGACGATGTTCCTCAACTACGATCTGCTGGCGCGCAAATGGGTGCGATACGGCAAGGTCTACCCGTTCGGCGAAGCGTTGGCAGGTGTCCTGATGACTGCCGGCGCGCTGCTGTGGCTCTCGGCGCCTGTCGCCCTGTTTATCGGCACGGTAGGCGCTGTCAGCGTGTTCAAGGCTGTTTATATCGACAAGAGAGAGCTGAAATGCGCCTGCGTCGGCGGTGACAGTTCCGTCCCGCTGGGGTTCATTTCGCTGACGGAAAACCTGATGATGATCTTCATGGGTATCTGGATGCCGGTCCGCGCGATCTGGTTCTGAGGTACAGCCCCTTCTTGCCTGTCACTTGGCCAACCGCTCCGGCGACAGATCCTCGATGATGGGGCAGTCGGGCCGGTGATCCCCGGCACATTTTTCCACCAGTTCGGCGAGCGTCGCGCGCATGGATTGCAGTTTCGCGATCTTTTCCTCGATCTGGCGCAGATGGTCTTCCGCAACCGCCTTCACTTGCATGCTTTCGCGGTTTTCATCCTCGTAGAGCGACAGGAGCGTCCTGCAATCTTCGATGGTGAACCCCAAGGCCCGTGCGCGACCCAGAAACGCCAGCTTGTGAACATGGTTCTCGGTGAACGCGCGATAGCCGTTCTCGCTACGGTTCGGGCGGATCAGACCGATGTCCTCGTAGTAGCGGATCGTCTTGGCGGGCACACCCGATTGTCGGGCAACGTCTCCGATGTTCATGTCGGACCTCCGTTATTCTGCTGGAGCAGGAGTGGCGGCTGCCATCTCTGCCGGGATTGCGCGCTGCTCGTCCATCGCAGGCGCGATGCGCCGCAGCCGCAGGGCATTGGTCAGGACAAACACCGAGGACAACGCCATCGCACCCGCCGCAAGGATTGGTGACAGGAGCAACCCAAAGGCCGGATAGAGCACCCCGGCAGCGACCGGAATAAGTGCCACGTTGTAGGCAAAGGCCCAGAACAGGTTCTGCCGGATGTTGCGCATGGTCCGCCGCGATACTTCGAAGGCGTTCACCACGCCGCGCAAATCGCCCGACATCAGGACGACATCCGCAGATTCGATGGCCACATCGGTGCCGGTTCCAATGGCGATGCCCACATCGGCATGCGCCAGCGCCGGGGCGTCGTTGATCCCGTCGCCGACAAAGGCGATGCGCTTGCCGCCCTCGCGCAAACTGTTGAGCGCCGCGACCTTGCCGTCTGGCAGAACGCCGGCGACGACATGGTCGATGCCGGTTTCGCGGGCGATGGCTTCGGCGGTTTCGCGTTTGTCCCCGGTGATCATCGCAACCGCAAGACCCTTTTCGTGCAGCGCTGCGATGGCTGCGCGGCTTGCCGGTTTGACCGGATCGGCGACGCCGATCACGGCGGCGATACGTCCATCTATGGCAGCGTAAAGCGCCGTCCGACCCTTGCTCGCGATCTTCGTTTCCTCTGGTGCCAATGCCGAGATGTCAATGCCTTCCCGCGTCATGTAGCGGTCGGCCCCAACCAACACCTCCGCGCCTTCGACCAAGGCGCGCACGCCGTAACCGGTGACCGACTGGAAACCTTCGGCCCCCACAAGCGGGGCGCCGTCGCCCCGGGCGGCGCGGACGATGGCGTCCGCGACAGGATGCTCGGAGAGCGACTCCACGGCGGCGATCTTCGAGAGCGTTGTTGAACGATCGAACCCTTCCGCCAGCACAAGGTCAGTCAGTGCGGGTCGCCCCTCGGTCACCGTGCCTGTCTTGTCGAGGGCGACCACATCAACGGAATCAAGTAGCTGCAAGGCGTCGCCCTTGCGGAACAGGACGCCCATTTCCGCAGCACGTCCCGTCCCGACCATGATCGAGGTCGGCGTCGCAAGCCCCATCGCGCAGGGGCACGCGATGATGAGCACCGACACACCGGCGACCAGCGCCATCGTCAGGGCCGGATCAGGCCCGAAAAACAGCCAGACCAGCACGGTCGCCGCCGCGATCGCCATCACGGCAGGCACGAACCACAAGGTGATCCGGTCGACCAATCCCTGGATCGGCAGTTTGGCGCCCTGGGCCTCTTCGACCATGCGAATAATCTGCGCCAGGGTCGTGTCGGCGCCGACCCGCGTGGCGAGGAACTGCAGGCTTCCGGCGCCGTTGACCGTCCCGCCGGTCACCGTATCTCCGGCACCTTTTTCAGCGGGGATCGGCTCGCCTGTCAGCATGCTTTCGTCGACGCGGCTGGTCCCCTCGATGACCTCGCCATCGACCGCGATGCGTTCACCAGGGCGCACGATGACGATGTCACCCTGAACCAGCGCATCGATCTCGATCTCGACGCTTTCTCCGTCCCGCATCACGCGTGCAGTCCGCGCCTGAAGCCCTAATAGCTTCTGGATGGCCGCGCCCGTTCTCCCCTTGGCGCGCGCTTCAAGAAACCGCCCCAGAAGGATCAGAACGACGATGACCGCTGCCGCCTCGAAATAGACGGTGCGCAGCGTGTCAGGCAGGACCGACGGTACGAATGTCGCAACCACGGAATAAAGGTAAGCCGCCCCGGTGCCGACCGCGACGAGGCTGTTCATGTCGGGGGCACCCCGGAACAAGGCCGGGAAACCCTTGGTGTAAAACGTCCGGCCCGGGCCGAAGAGAACGATTGTCGTGAGAACGAATTGAAGAAGCCAACTCGTCTGCTGACCAATCGTGGTCTCGATAAGCATATGAACGGCCGGAATGACGTGGCCACCCATCTCGATCAAAAAGACCGGCAAGGCGAGGATGGCTGCAAAGGTGACCCGTTTGGCAAGCGCCTGAGCCTCTTCCTCCTTGCGCGCAACCCTGTCGTCACCGGCTTGGGCCGTTGCCACGGTTGCTGGATACCCTGCCGCGCCGCTTGCATTTACCAGATCGGATGTCGTGACAAGACCTTCGACGTAAACCACCGTCGCCGTCTCGGAGGCGAGGTTGACGTTCACCTCGACCACTCCAGGCACCGCGGAAAGCGCCTTGTCGACCCGCCCGACGCAAGAGGCACAGGACATGGCTGCAATCGTGAGTTCGGCCTTGGCCGTCCGCGCGGGGTAGCCCAGCTCGCGAAGGGTTTCGATGATTTCCGGAACGCGCTTGAGCGCGTCCACGCTCATACGCGCGGTTTCGGATGCAAGATTCACCGACACATCCTCTACGCCGTCGATTGCATTCAATGCGCGGTCGACCCTGCCAACGCAGGACGCACATGACATGCCTTCGATCGGCAGGCTGATCTGTTTGGGTTCGGGCATATGTGTCACCTGTTTTTCCATTCGAAGTGGAATATGAGGCTTCCAGTTACTGGAGGGTCAATGGGAGGGCGCCAAATAAATTTCTTCACTTGACCTTCCAGCGGGGGGAAGCCCCATGTCACCGACAGAAATCAGATCAAGGAGTGGTTCCGATGAAGTTCAGCGTTCCGGACATGAGCTGTGGACATTGCACCGCAGCAATCGAAAGCGCGGTGAAGAGCGCAGATCCGAATGCAGGCGTAGAATGTGACCTTTCTGCCCGACATGTGCGTGTCGCCAGCGTGTTACCAGCCGATCAAGTCCTAGCGATCATTCGGGATGCGGGCTACAACGTGGAACCTGCGGCCGCTTGATGCAGTGCCTGGACCACCCAAGGGCGGTCCGGGCACAGAATTTCAGTCTTCGACTTTGCGGGCTTCCTCGACCAAGTCGACAAGCTGCGCCTTTTCGACGAAGCCCGGGACCAGCGCGTCACCGATCACGAAAGACGGCGTGCCGTTAAAGCCCAGAGCTTGGGTCAGTTGCATGGATGTCGCAATGTGCTCTTCGACCTCGGGGGCCTCCATGTCCTTGCGCAACTGTGCGATATCCAGGCCGATCTCCTCGGCAACGCGCAGCACGGAGGCCTCTTCCGCGCGGCCTTCCAGCCCCATCATCGCCCAGTGAAACTCTTCGTATTTGTCCTGCTTGCGCGCTGCCAAGGCCGCTTTCGCGGCGAACACCGATCCGTCTCCGAGAATGGGCCATTCACGATAGACGAGGCGAATGTTTGGATCGTCTTCGATCAAAGCCCGCACCTCGGGTTTGACCCGCCGACAATAAGGACAGTTGTAGTCGAAAAATTCCACAACGGTGACGTCCCCTTCCGCGTTGCCGAGAACCGGCGCATTCGGATCGTTCTCGATCAGATCGCGCTGGTCATTCAGAACTTGGGCCTGACTGAGCTCCTGCGCTTGCGCCTGCCTTTGTTCAAGGATGGCGACGGCCTCCATGACAATCTCCGGGTTCTCGCGGATTGCTTCCAGCACAAGTTCCTTGACCCGGGACTCTGACAGTTCGTCGGCGAGTGCCGGTAGCGGAAGCAAGGCAGCTATCGCGACCGTCGTGAAGGCTTGTCTGAAACGCATTTTAGTTCTCTCCCCGTTGTTCGTCGGCTTCTGTCCGCGCGGCCTGGACTTCGCGGATGCGATCTGGCCAGGTGGACCGGATGAAGGCCAGGATGTTGTGAATTCGCTGGTCGGTCAGCACGTCTGCGAAACCGGGCATGCCACTGTCGAATTCGACGCCCTGACGCGCCAGAAGCGTTGCACCCCCCAGTTTTGTGTAATCGAAGAGCAGGCTGTCAGGATGATGCCAGGTGTGACCCGTCTCATCATGCGGTGGTGCTGGCAGGCGCCCATCCGCGCCCGGCGTTCGCCATTCCGGCTGGCCTTCCAGATCCGCGCCATGACAAGACGCGCAGTTTTCTGCGTAGAGCAACGCGCCTTCTTCGATGTCGTAGCTCTCCGCCTTGGACGCGCTGCCGACATCCGAGGATGCACTGGTCGAGAGCCAATACGTGAAGGCGGCTGCTGCGACAGTGATCGGAACGGACCAAACGAGATACCTCATGTGACCCGTATCCAGGTTGTCATGCCGGACGCGGCGTGGCTGAGCATGTGGCAATGGAACAGCCACTTGCCGGGATTGTCTGCCGTAAAGGCGATCTCCCGGGACTCGTTGCCGGCCAACAGGATCGTGTCCCGCATCGGCCCGAACGCGCCGTCGGGGCGCAGCTCACGGAAATGCATCCCGTGCAGGTGCATCGCATGTGGGAACACGGTCTGGTTCTCGATCTTCAAGCGCACCGGCTCGTTCAGGGATAGATCGGCCAGTGGCGTGTCGGTCATATCGGCGACATCATTCAGGGCCCAGAATTTGCCCGCTTGGGCAAGCTGACGGAATCCAAGACGTTCCCCACCGAGCAACGCGGACTGCATCCGCCCCATTGCACCGCCGGACATGACCAGTCGCAAATCTCGCGCATCGGCAAGGTCCGGGGCGTTTGCTGCGGGGTTCGGCGGCAACGGCAGTGGCTTGCCTCTTGGTACTGAACTGGCTGTGCCGTCGATCGGAAAACTCACGAGCGGGGTCGGTTGATCGTCATCGCCGATGCGCAGCAAATGGGCCACGCCGCCTTCGTCTTCGGTCACATCGACAATTAAGTCGACGCGCTGTGCCGGGCCGAGGATCAACTCGCCGTCAATCTGCTGGGGTTGGCCGATTGGCATTCCATCGACGGCCACCCTCCAGCCACTCAACCCCGAGAGCGTCAGCGGGAAAATCCGCGCGCTTGCTGCGTTGATGATCCGCAAGCGAATGCGTTCGTTGCGCTTCGCGGACAAGGTCAGGTCATAGCGCCCATTGGTCGTGATAAAGTTGCCGATGCGTCCACCGTGGCTCATCATCATAGGCTGCTCGAAATTGTCGAAAAGCTGCCCGCTTTCGGGATCGAGCAACCAGTCCTCCAGAACGATGACTTCCTCGCGGTCGATGTCCGGTCCATTGGCCTCTTCGACGATCAAAGCACCGCGCAAACCACGCGCGACCTGCTCGTATGAGCGATTATGCGCGTGGTACCAATAGGTCCCGGCGTCCGGTACGACGAAGTCGTAGTCAAAGGTTTCACCAGGTGCCACGGGCTCTTGGGTCAGCCCTGAAACGCCATCCATCGCGTTATCGATCCGGATTCCGTGCCAGTGAACCGAACTGGGATCGGGTACCTCGTTGCGGAACCTGCGGCGCACCCGATCGCCTTGAGCGACCCGGATTTCCGGGGCCGGAACAAGGCCGTCATAGCCCCAGATCTCTGTTTCCGGGTAGGTGTCCGGAAGAAGCTGTTGACGTGCAACCTTGGCAACCACGTCCTCGAACGGGGTTGCGGCAAAAGCCGACCGCGGGATGGCCGCCGCGCAGGCCGCCAGTGTTGCATGGCGCAAGAAATCCCGACGTGTTTGTCTCATTTCGATCCTCGAGAAAGCGGGGGCTTGTTGCCCCCGCGTGGTGTTAGTTCGACGCGGGGTTCTCCGCCTCGACCGTGTCCTTGTTCAGCAGGAAAAGCGCCATCGCTTCGCGATCGGCAGGTGTCAGAAACCGAGTTCCCTCGCGAACCACTTCCGCCATGCTGCCGCCGAAAGCATCGCCCGAAGGGATGATGCCGGTCTGGAGCGCATAAGCGAGGTTTGAAACCGTCCAGTCATTTTTGGCCAGGTCTTTTGGCCGTATCGCGGGTGCCTTGCTGCCACCGGGAAGCTGGGCGTTGCCTGCAAAGGAAGCACCGATATCGCGACCTCCTGCAAGATTGCGCGGCGTATGGCAGGCTCCGCAATGTGCCGCACCGCGCACCAATTCCCGTCCGCGATTCCATGCGCCGCTTCGCCCTTCAACCGGTTCGGTATCCGGATCGTAGAAGAACGCCGCTCGCCAGAGCTTCAGCCCCCATCGTTGATCGAATGGGAAGCTGACATCGTTTTCTGGTGCAGGTTCGTCCACGGGCGGCACGGTTTGAAACGCCGCCCAGAGGTCAGCGATATCCTGGTCAGAAAAATCCGCATAGAACGTATATGGGAAAGATGGATAGTAGGGCGTTCCATCGGGGCCGATCCCCTGCCGCACGGCTTTTGCGAACTGTTCTGCCGTCCATTCGCCCATGCCATGTTCGGGGTCGGTCGTCAGGTTGGGCGGATAGAACGTTCCGAACGGGGTTTCGAGCGGCGCCCCTCCGGCAAGTGGTGCGCCGCCCGCTTCAAAATTGGTATGACAGGCAATGCACCCACTGGCGCGCGCCAAATATGCGCCCCGGTCGACATTGCCCTCTGTTGCAATCGGAGTCACTGCACTGCCGACAGGCCATGCAATCACCACGCCGAGGCCGGCCGCGCCCAGCACGGCGACCCCGGTGACGAGTTTCAAAAACCGGCGCATGGTTAGTCTTCTTCCGCCCGGAAGCGTTCATGGCATGCGGAACAGACCTGTGTCGTCATCGCGAATGCCGCGTCGGCGGGCATTTCGGCAATGGCGGCAGCATCCATCATGCCGCCGCTGCCCATCATCGTGCTCCCGCCCATCATGGTTGTATCGCTTCCCATCATGGATCCGCCGCCCATCATCGAGGCGCCATCCGTGGAGGTATTGCCGCCCATGCCGCCTAGCCCATTGTCGGCTGCGCGTTTCAGGCCTTCAGAGTATTCTTCCAGCTGATTTGCCAGTGCTGCGAAGCGGTCCCAATCGGTCCACACTTCGTCTTTGGCTTCCGAGGGCATGCCACCTGTGCCCTCTGGGAACAGCTTTGTCATGCTCTCACCGGCGTGCTGCTGGAACAGGCGCGCTGCATCGCCCACTATTTCTGCGTCATAGGCCGTTTCGCCCCGCATCATCGGGGCTACGGTTTTGACTGCCTTTCCCATGGCGGCCATGGCATCCATGCGTTCCTTTACGATGCCCGTGGCACCGCTATGCGCAAATGCCGCGACCGCGGTTCCTGCAATCAACACTGCCGCTGCGATAGTCGTCTTTTTCATGTCTTCGATCCTTTAATGGGTCTGCTCTAAGAGGGGTGTGAAATCAGACCCACTTCCGTGGGGGTGGAGGATCGCTGTCGGGGCGCAATTCGGTTCGTTGGGTCGCGCCGTCTTGCATGACGGCGTTCATAAAATGAGGCTCGTAAACCACCGTTTCTGGGAACAACAACGCTGCCGGAACAGAACAGTCGAGTCCCGGATGACAGTGACCAGAGGTCTCGCTCGTAGATGGCCCCACATTTTCATGACTGTGTGATTCTTGCGCCAAAGACGCTCTATCATGGAACGCTGGTGCCTCAGGGACACCGAGAACCACAAGGAACAGGCCAAAAACGATCGACAGGATCCATCTGTTCGTCTTCGACCAACGCATCAGTTGATCCCGTTGGCCCGCTGTAGTTCTCGGACATAGGCAGCCACCATCTTGACGTCTCCTTGGGTCAGCCCCTCGATCTTGGGCATATTACCGAATTTCCAGTGATGCGCACGCACGCCATTTTGAGCGGCCAGAACAAAGGCCATGTCTGAATGGTGGCTCGGCTCGTAAATCTTGTGCACAAGAGGCGGGGCAATCCCGTTTTGTCCCGCTGCGTTTGCTCCATGGCACTCGGAACACTTAGCCTCGAATATGGTTTTCCCAATCGTGGCTTGCTCCGAGAATTCTGCCGGCAGTTGGACCTGAACGATTGGGTCGCCTGCTTCTATGCTACTCGTGTCAGGAGGCGTCATGGAATGACCCATCGCTGTATCTTCCGCAGAATCTTCCGCAGAAATGAACTGCCAAGTTGCAACTCCCCCGCCAGCTATAACTACGGCTCCAATAAGCGCGGTCAATTTGTCCATGCCTGTATCTTCCGCCTTGTCTCTTGGGTCAGATGAGTTTGACTTGAGTGCCGACGGGCACCCGCTCGTAAAGCTCTTCAACCTGTTCGTTGAACAAACCGATGCAGCCATTTGATGACCGACGGCCGATTTTTCGCGTGTCCTGTGTTCCGTGGATACGGTAGTATTGCCAGGACAGATACAATGCGCGGGTACCCAGAGGGTTGGCAGGATCGCCTCCCTCGACACGTGCCGGCCATTCTGGATTGCGTTCCCGCATGGAGGGCGTCGGCGCCCAGCTGGGGTTTTTGCGCTTTTCCACGACTTCGGTATAACCGCGTTTTGTGAGTTCATCGGTCAGAGGAACGGATGTCGGATAGATCCGCATTGACCCATCTGCTGTCCAATGCTGCAGAGCCCGTGTTTCCGTGTCCGAGATAATGATACCCTTTCCAAGCGTATCGAAATGGTCTTGCCACTCGTGAACTCGGAAAGAAGAGATATTGCGGCGAATGACTTCGGCCCGAACCACGCTTGGGGCAGCCAAAGCAACCGCCGCCAAACCAAATAGGCGTCGTCGGTTAATCTTGTTATTCGGCAAAGACGTCATGACACACTCCCAGCCTCGGTTTTGTCACACGTCTTTTACGCGAGACCCGGCATCTGGCAACCTGACAAGGCCGCGAGAAGTGTATCCATTTGTATCCTTGACCTTACCCTGCTGGAGGGCCGCAAATGACGCGGGAAACGAGACAAAGAGGGTGTCATGGACCACCAGAACCACAGAAAAAAGCCGATCACGGACAGGCTCATGCATTACGGAATGATGGCGTGTTGCGCCGTCATGCTGCTGCCCGTTGCGGGATTTTTTCTTGCCGGCGGCACATTGGCGGGCATGTGGGGCAATGCAGCGGCTTTCGCCCCGCTCCTGCTGTGCGTGGGGGCGCATCTTGCGATGCACAAATTCATGGGGAAATCGTGCCATTCCGACAAGGCAAAGGATACTATCGAGGAAACGACCGAGCCCATGACCTCCGCGATTCCAGTCGTGGTCCGCGACAGGCCGTGATGTACGCGGGAAGGTACGCGTAGGCGCGTTGCTGTTGTCGGGTTTCTTGCTTGGGGGATGTGCAGGAAGTCTAGAAGACTGCCCGGATCGCGGCGCTATCGTGTCCACGAAGCAAGCGTCAGACCTTCTGCCGGATGGGTGTCGGTATCTTTCAACTTCTGCGACTGGCGTCGCGCGAGTTGACTGCGCGGATGGTCGTCAGGGTTTTGCCGTAGGTTTCCGTTGAGGCGACCTCCGCCGTCTTGGCGAAATCTGCGGTAAAAATAAGGGAAGGAAGCAGGTATCTTGATCGATTGCCTTTTGATCCTGCGACGGGTTTTGCTTATTCCCTTCGTGCTCCTGGCCCTTGTCTCTGGAAGTGTCGCGGCAGCAACCTCTGCTGAATACCAGAGCGCGCCACTCACCGCGCATCTCATTAGTGTACAGGACGGCGTTCCCGAGAACACACAGACTCTGTCAGCCGGGCTTCACCTTCAACTGAACGAAAACTGGAAGACCTATTGGCGGTCGGCGGGCGAGGTGGGAATACCGCCTTCGGTCGAATGGAGCGGTTCCGAAAACGTCGCAGATGTCGAATTCATGTGGCCCGCCCCGACGCGCTTCACCGCCTTCGGCATCGAAAATTTTGGTTATGCGGGTGAAGTCGTCTTTCCGCTGCGCATAACGCTCGAAGATCCCGGCGCACCTGTGACTCTTTCCGCGCAGGTCAAACTGCTGGTGTGCTCCAATGTCTGTGTCCCGGAAGAGTTTGACCTGTCACTTCGCCTCGGACGGGGCAACGTCATCGACAGCACTTCGGCTGGGCTGATCGGTACGTTTTCCGAGCGCGTCCCCGAAGGGGCCAAGACGAGCGGCGTCAGCGAGGCAAATGCCTTCATCGACGAAGACCTCACGGAGTTGATCGTCAGCCTTCGCGTCGATGAACCACTCCAGTCGCCGGATGTGTTTCCCGAACTGGGTATGGGTGTTGCGCTTGGCAAACCCGATATCCGTTTGGGAGAAGAGGATCGTTTGCTTTGGGCGCGCTTGCCGATCCTCTCGTCGAATACGGATGTGACAGTGGCTCCGTCGATTACCGTCACCGACGGCGAGAACCGGGCCTTCACGATCATCGCGGATCGCGTGGCGCAAGGAATAGCACCACCCTTTGAGCTGGCCGCCACGACACCGGACATGATGGAACTGATCTGGATTGCCGCGATCGCGCTGCTGGGCGGATTGATCCTGAATGTGATGCCCTGCGTGCTGCCGGTGCTGTCCATCAAGGTGTCGTCTGTGCTCAAACACACCGATCACGACACAACCCGTGTCCGGTTCGGTTTCGTCGCTGCCAGCGCCGGCATCATGACGTTCATGTGGGGTCTGGCGCTCGTCCTCTGGGCGCTCCAGACGGCAGGCCTCAGCGTCGGGTGGGGTCTGCAGTTTCAAAGCCCGCTGTTTCTTGCGGTGATGATCGCTGTCCTGCTCGTCTTTTCGGCAAATCTGTTCGGAGCGTTCGAGTTCGCCCTTCCACACGGCATTCAAACGCGGCTTGCAGGGGCCGGTGGACGCAACGGGTATTCCGCCGACTTTTTCACTGGCATGTTCGGTGCCGTCATGGCGACGCCTTGTTCGGCACCGTTCCTCGGCACCGCTGTGGCCTTTGCTTTGGCCGGGCGTGGCTTGGACATCCTCATAGTCTTTTCGAGCCTCGGGTTCGGCCTCGCCCTGCCCTATCTCGTCATCGCCGCGTTCCCGCGTCTGGTCGCATTCATGCCTAAGCCTGGTCGATGGATGCTGATCATCAAAAGCGTCATGGGGGTCTTGTTGCTTGCAACCGCCGTGTGGCTGTTCTGGGTGCTCGACGGTGTCGCCGGGCTTGTGTCTGTCATCGCGGTCGCGGCGTTGTCCGGTCTCGCCGTTCTGATACTATCTCTCCCGAATGTGCAGTCCCAGTTCAGGTGGTCTATTGCCATAGCCAGCCTTGTCCTGGCCATTGCCGCAGGTCCTCTCTTGCAGCAATCAGCACCTGCGCGTTCGACGCCGCAGTTGGCAATGGCTTGGATCGCATTTGATCGTTCGGACATAGCGAAACGCGTGTCCGCAGGAGAGGTCGTTTTTGTCGATGTGACCGCTGACTGGTGCCTGACTTGCAAAGCGAACAAGACACTTGTCATCGACCGGGAGCCAGTCCGGAGCGCGCTTGAAGCGCCTGGAGTCACGGCGATGCAGGCAGATTGGACACGCCCGGACACGCGCATTTCCCGCTACCTTGAGAGTTTCGGCAGATACGGCATCCCCTTCAATGCCGTCTACGGACCATCGGCACCGAACGGCATTGTGCTGTCCGAATTGCTAACAACCGAAGACGTGATGGACGCCTTGGCGCAAGCCAGCGGTCGGGATGTTTCCGCAAAGGTTGCCGGACAGGAGTGACCTGCCCGGGCGGGACACCGACCAGCAGTCAGCCGCCGAGCCGCTCAAGCGCGGCACGGACCGCCGCACGCCGAGGATCACTGGCGGGCTGCTGCTCCAACAGCGCTTCAGCCTTGCGGTAGGCCTCAACGGCGCGATCGGGCTCCTCAAGGACCGTATAGGCGTTTGCCAGCCGCATCCAACCATCCAGATCGTCCGGTTCATCCTCAAGACGCTCGGCCAGCCGCGAGACCATCGATCGGATGAACTCCGCGCGGTCCGCGTCATTCATCTCCGACGCCGCCGCGACATCTGCCGCACTCGGGCCGGGTGGGGATGTCGGCCCGCTGGGTAGATTGACGACCGGGAGGTCAGCTGCCGCTGCAATCCGGTTGATCTGCAAAACGTATGTTTCCATCCAGGGCACGAACGTCTTTTCCTGGTTCAGCCGGGAAACGAGCAGATCGTAGGCCTTACGCGTCTCTTCTTTTTGAAGATGGTAGAGAGACTCGAAATAGGTTGCCGCAGGATTGGATGGGTCAAGTTCCAAAGCGCGATCAATGGCCAATTTCGCCCGTGGAATAACAACGCCATCATTGGCAACCGCGACAGCCTCCGCCAGCATGGAGAATGTCGCGGAGGTGGCATCCTCCCGTTTGGCGACAACTTCGAATGCTTCGACAGCATCAACTGTTCTGCCCATGCGCTGATAGGTCTGGCCCAACAGCATCCACCCTTCGCTGGGGCCGCCGGTCGGATCGGATATAAGCCTTTCGCGAAGTTGTATTGCCAGCGCCGTCACTTCATCAGTCTGTGCGCGCTCCTCTGCACGGGCAGCGAAGGCCATTGAAGGCACCTCCGGCGATCCCATTGTCAGATAGTAGCCCGCGGCAATAACCGGCGCGAGGACCGCCGCGACAACAAGAGTGCCTCTGCCACCACTACGGGACGATCCGGCTTTTGCTTCCAAATTGCGGGTCGTCGCGAGGATCCGTTTCTTGATCTCGAGTCTGGCTGCTTGAGCTTCTTGTTCAGAAATCAAACCGCGGTCCATGTCTCGTTCGATTTCCTGCATCTGATCGGCGAGGATGGCCGGTACCGCATCTCCTCTGGTGAGAGTGTTCGATTTGGACAGCAGCAGCGGGTAGAGGACTATTCCGATCGCGACCAGCGTCAGAAGACCGAAAATACCCCAGATCATGACGCATCCCCCGCTTCGTTTTGTCTGAGAATCTCGGACACGGTGTTCTCATCCTCCGCGCCCAAATCTTCAAAAGCCTCTTGCTTTCGCCGACTCATCAGTACCCCGCCACCAACGAAAACCCCGATCAGAACGAAAGCGATCGGCGCAAACCAAAGCGCGTAGGTCGCAGGCTCCAGAGGCGGTTTGAGCAGCACGTAATCGCCGTACCGCGCCCGAATGTACTCGATCACCTGGGTGTCAGTGTCTCCTGCGACCAGTCGCTCGCGGACAAGAAGGCGCAGGTCCCGGGCCACACCCGCGTTGGAGCTGTCGATGTCCTGATTCTGACAGACGACGCATCGCAGATCCTTGGAGATCTCCCGTGCACGTTGTTCCAATAGCGGGTCAGTCAGCATTTCGTCCGGTTCGACGGCGTTGGCAGCAAAGGGAAGCGCCCCGATGCACAATGCGAAAATCAGCTGTCTCATGATCCTGCTCCGTTTGGCAGCGCGCCTGCTTGCGTCAGGGCTGTAGTGAAACGTTCAACAGCGTCCGGACCCACAACTGGCCCGACATAGCGAAACAAAACGGTGCCATCGCCATCGACGATGAAGGTCTCCGGCACGCCCGAGAGTCCCCATTCGATCCCGGTGCGGCCCGACAGGTCGGACCCGATCCGCTCGTAGGGATTGCCGAGGTCATTGAGCCACTTCACGGCATCCTCAGGTTTGTCTTTGTAGTTTATTCCGAACAACCGCATGCCGTCTCGTTCGACAAATCTTGTCAACACGGCATGTTCCGCGCGGCAGGGCACGCACCAGGACGCAAAGACATTGACCACGACCGGTCGTTCGTTGCCGACAAGATCGCTTCGGGCCAGGCCGGGTGTCTCCAACCCCGGCACGGGATCGAGGTCGAACGCCGGGGCCGGTTGCGAGATGAGGACGGAGGGGATTTCGTTCGGATCCCGGTCGGGATTGAGCCCCCAGAGGAAAAACCCCCCGAATATGACTGCTGCAATAAACGGCAGCCCGGCGATGAGACGTTTCATCTTCTCTCCTACTCGGCAGGAACAGCGTCGCTGGCAGGCTGTTTGGCGCGGCGCGGCGCCCCGACCCTCAAGCGGCGATCCGACAAGGAAAGACAGCCGCCGATCACCAGCAGGATCGAGCCAATCCAGATCAGGTTGACGAGCGGTTCATAGAGGATCCGCAGGGTCCATGCTCCGGCGTTGTTCACTTGATCCGAGGCTGGCGTTGCAATCGACGTGTAGAGATCGCCCGCAAGTGTGGACCGGATCGCCGATTCCGTCGTCTGGCTTTCCGCGACCGGGTAATATCGACGTTCCGGGAACAGTGTCGTGACCAATTCGTCATCCCTGCGGACCACAAGGGTGCCGCGATCCGCAATGTAGTTCGGCCCTTGAACCTGCGCGGCGCCTTCGAAGGTGATGTCGAACCCGGCGATCGCAACTTCGGTCCCTGGAGCAGCAAAGACGATCTCTTCACTCTTCCAAGCGCTGGAGCCGATCATCCCCATCATCAAAATGGCAACGCCGGCATGGGCAAGCGTCATGCCGTGAGACGCCCGTGGCAGGTTGCGCGCCCGTCTCGCGCTCTCAGCAAAGGAAACCTCGAACAGACGGATGCGTAGCGCCCATTCCCGTAAAGTCGCCAAAAGCAGCCACGCAGCGCCGAGGATGGCAAGATAGGCCATGATCGGCCCACCGTTCAGAAGATACCACGCGGCCAAAGTTGCGATGACAGCCAGCACGGCTACGAACCGAATGCGATCGAGCAACCCAGCGATATCGGCCCGTTTCCACGACAGGAATGGACCGAGACCCATGAACACCACCAAAGCCAGCATCATCGGGATAAATGCGGCATTGAAGAAAGGTGGACCCACCGAGATCTTGTCCCCGGTGACAGCCTCCAGGATTAGCGGATAAAGTGTTCCGAACAGGACTGTTCCGGTAGCGGCGGCAAGAATGAGGTTGTTCACCAGCAGCCCGGCTTCGCGGCTGATCGGGCGAAACAGACCGCCAGGCTCCATTTCGGGCGCCCGCCAGGCGTAGAGCGCCAGCGACCCACCGATGGACACGGCCAGCAGACCCAGAATGTAAAGCCCGCGCTCTGGATCGACGGCGAAGGCATGCACGGATGTAAGCAGGCCCGACCGGACGATGAACGTCCCGAGCAGCGAAAGCGAGAAAGTCAGGATGGCAAGTAGGATGGTCCAGCTTTTGAACGCGTCGCGCTTTTCGGTGACGATGGCGGAATGCAGCAGCGCCGTGCCCAGAAGCCAGGGCATGAAGCTCACGTTCTCGACCGGGTCCCAGAACCACCAGCCGCCCCAGCCCAGTTCATAATAGGCCCACCACGATCCAAGAGCGATACCTGCCGTAAGGCTGACCCACGCGGCCAATGTCCACGGGCGGACCCATCTGGCCCAGGCCGGATCGACGCGCCCTTCCAGAAGAGCCGCAACGGCAAAGGAAAACACGATGGAGAAGCCGACATACCCGAAATACAAGAGCGGCGGGTGCATGGCGAGACCCATGTCCTGAAGCAACGGGTTGAGGTCATTGCCGTCGAGCGGCGGCGGAAACACCCGCTCGAAGGGGTTCGACGTCAGCAGCAGGAAGGACAGGAAGCCGACGCTGATCCACGCCTGCACCGACAAGGTGCGCGCCTTGGTCTCGGCGGGGATGTTCGATCCGAACCAGGCGACGCCCGCGCCGAACACCGCGAGTATCAGGATCCAGAGCAGCAGCGAACCCTCATGGCTGCCCCAGGTCCCGGCCACCTTGTAGAGCATTGGCTTGAGCGAATGGGAGTTCTCGACGACGTTCCTGACGGTAAAATCGCTGACGATGAAAGCCTGCATCAGCGCTGCGAAGGCGATGGCCACAAACAGCACTTGTCCTATTGCCGTCGCCTGGGCGGATTTCATCCAGACGGCGTTTCCACGCGACGCACCTGCAATCGGCAGAACGCTTTGAACAAGCGCAAGCGCAAGCGCGAGGGCCAGTGCGAAGTGACCAATTTCCGGGACCATGGCGTTCTTTCCTATCCAGTGTCGGTGGGCGTCGCGTCGGACGGCTTTGGCGTCCGCGGCGGGGTCTATTCGTCGAGCGTTGCTTTGCGGCGACGGAACTCTTCTTCGTCGATTTCCCCATTCGCAAAGCGGCGCCGGAGCGCTTCCTGCGCGTCCGAGTCCGGGGGACGGGTGCCATTGTCCCGCAGCCTGAGCACCAGAAACACGATCAATGCTATCACGACGCTCCAGAAGGCGAGCATCATGAAGCCGCCCATAAAGCCATAGCCTCCGCCCCACATGTGACCTGTCCAGGAGTCGGGTCCATCAGCTCGCGCCATGCTGGCGGGCAAGCTGGACAGTAACATTGGAAAAAACGTCTTCGGTTTCATCTGTTTCTCCTTTCATTTCTTGGTTTTCATCCAACGGAATGGTCACGACTGCGCGCAAGCCGACACCGTGCCGGTTGACCAATCCAATATCCCCGCCATGGGATTGGATGATTGTCCGCGCGATGGAGAGCCCTAGTCCGTAGCCACCCGTTTCAAGCGACCTCGATTGCTCCAGCCGATAGAAGGGATCGAACACCTTTTGCAATTCATTGTCCGGAATGCCCGGGCCGGTGTCATCGATGTTGAGCACTAGGTTCGCGTCTCGGACCGCCCAGCTGATTTGGGCGCCGCCACCGTAGCGAACGGCATTTTCCAGCAGGTTCCGAAGCGCCCTGCGAAACGCGTTGGGTCGAAGCCGCACGGAAATATCGTCGCTCAGGCCAAACGAGCAGTGTGCCGACATATCGCTGCACAAGCTTTTCAGGAAGTCGCGTAGATCCACCACTTCGGACTCTTCGGATCCGGTCAGGCCTCTAGCAAAGGTGAGCGTCGCTTCGACCATGGTTTGCATCTCCTCAACCGATGCAATGAGGCTTTCGCGAGTCTCTGCATCGTCAACCAGTTCCGCGCGGACCCGAATGGCGGTGAGCGGCGAGCGCAAATCGTGCCCGAGGGCTGCGAGCATCCGTGTCCGATCACTGACAAACCGGGTCAGCCGGATTTGCATGCGATTGAAGGCGACAGTCAGGTCCCTGACTTCGGTCGGCCCTGCAATTGCCAGCTCCGGCACATCCTCGCCTCGGCCGAGATGGTCGGCGGCTTTGGACAAATTCCGAAGCGGACGCGTCAGGCGCGTCATGACAAACCAGATGATGGCCACCAGAAGCAGTCCAGCGGAGATCCCGAAGGTCAGCATCGAATAAAAAGGCCACTGGATTGGTGGCCGCTCGAACCGCGTTCCAATATTCAGCCAACGCGATCCCTCGATCGCGATCGACAAGTTCATTTCAACCGCTGTCAACTCCCCACGCATCATTGCGAGATGCATTTCTGTCATTTCATCAGAGAGATTGGGCAAGGGTCGCAACTCGCCCTCGACCTCATGCAACTCAACACGAATATCCCGGCTGTAGCTGTCATCCATCAGGGCGCGTATGCGTCCCTCTACGATGCCGCCGTCGGAATGGCCGGTGTGTTCGACACTCGGGGTACTCGATAGATCAAAACGGATAAGAGGTGAATTTGCCGCTCGAAGGATCGATTGATGCAAATCCCGCGGCGCCTCCTCGATCAGCCGTGCGACATTCGCCGCTCGACCGGCGGCTTCAAAACCCAAAGCCGCCCGGATAGCCAGGCTGCGCTCATCTGCGAAGAGGAAAAGGCTGATTGCCTGGGCCACGACAAGCGCGGCGACCACAAGCAGGATCAACTGTCCGCTCAGAGAGGCCAACGCACGGCGCATCATATCGCATCCTCGACATCGGCCGCCAGACAGTACCCACCATTTCGCACTGTCTTGATGACGCTTGGTCTTAACACATCCGGCTCGATCTTGCGGCGAAGACGGCTGATTTGATTGTCAATTGTGCGATCCATGGGACCGGCGCTCCGACCGGCGGTCAGGTCAAGCAACTGGTCACGACTGAGCACCATCCTCGCTCTCTCAAGCAGGACCGCCAGCAATTTGAACTCGGATGTCGTCAATGGCGTCTCGGTGGCGGAGCCGTCGATCAGGACCTGTCGGTCGGTATCCAGGATCCAATGCGCAAAACTGACTTTCCGTCCAGCCAGACTTCCGGCCAAGGGTTCATCGCGGTTGCTTCTTCTGAGAACCGATTTGATCCGGGCGAGCAGTTCTCGCGGATTGAAAGGCTTGGCCAGATAGTCATCAGCGCCGATTTCCAGACCCACAATACGATCTGTTTCCTCACCAAGCGCCGTAAGCATAATTATCGGAAGATCACCTTTGGGCGCAAGGCGTCGGCACACCGACAGGCCATCCTCTCCAGGCATCATGACATCGAGCACGAGCAGGTCGAAATGGCCGGTCACGAGTTTCGCATCCATTTCCACGGCGTCTTTGGCGACTGTGGTCCGCATCCCGTTCTTCTCCAGAAAGCGCGCGACGCTTTCGCGAATCTGAGCGTGATCATCCACGATAAGGATATGAGGTGGTGGTCCCATGGCGTCCTTCCTAAATCATAGTCGTTTCATGTTTCAGGGGCAGAATTGTAGCTGTTTGTATCAGGTCAGTCCCTTGCTACACATGGATACAAATCTAAACCTGCACCGCGCGGCACTCCCGGGTAGCGTCGTGCACGTGGCCCGTGACGCATAGAACCGCAACCGATCAAACGATGAGGTTTTCGAACAGGGAGTGGACAAAACATGGGGGTCATGCGGCGCGTTTTCTGTTTGCGACGGTCAGCCGACCATCGAGAACTGCGGCCCTTGTGACGGCT
>NZ_JARCJL010000027.1:0-47439 GCF_028890025.1 Phaeobacter sp. PT47_59 | reverse complement strand
GCGGGCGTAGCTCAGGGGTAGAGCATAACCTTGCCAAGGTTAGGGTCGGGCGTTCGAATCGCCTCGCCCGCTCCATTCGAAACAAAGGGCCGCCTTCTAGGGCGGCCTTTTTGTTTGCCCCCTTTCGCCCCCTTCGGAATGGCAAAACAAATTCACAGCAGAGCGACATTTTCCGCTTGCAGGCTGCGGGCGGATTTCCTATTCACCGCCCACCGAATGGCAGCGCGGGCGTAGCTCAGGGGTAGAGCATAACCTTGCCAAGGTTAGGGTCGGGCGTTCGAATCGCCTCGCCCGCTCCATTCGAAACAAAAGGCCGTCCCTTGGGGCGGCCTTTGTGTTTTCAAGGGTACAGCACCCGCCTTCCGCCTTTTGATCAAATTCCTTTTGACGCCGCAGCGAAATCGGGCCAATGCTTGCGCCAGCGGCATATCGCCAGTCTTTCCGACCCGCGCCCGCCCTTGCGTTTCTTTCTCAAAGGAGTTCAGCCATGGCCCCTGTCATCTATCCCACCACCAACCTCACCGCGACGGAACAGCTGTGCCTGGACCATGCCAAGGGGATCTATGTCTACGACAAGGACGGCAAGGAATATATCGAAGGATTGGCGGGCCTGTGGTGCACCTCGCTGGGCTATGGCAACGCGGAGGTGATCGAGGCCATTACGGAGCAGCTGACCAAGCTCTCGTTCTCGCACACCTTCGGCGGCAAGACCCATGAGCCGATCCAGCAACTGGCGGATAAGCTGAAGGCCATGGTCCCGGTCGAGGATGCCTACTTCTTCTTCGGCAACTCCGGCTCGGACGCCAATGACACCCACTACAAGATGCTGCGCTACTACTTCAACGCCATCGGCAAGCCTGAAAAGCGCAAGATCATCACCCGTGAGCGCGGCTATCACGGGGTGACCGTGGCAGCAGGCTCTCTGACCTCCCTGCCCGCGAACCTGGCGCATTTCGACGCGCCGGTGGAGGCGCTGCATATCCTGCGATCGGATGCGCCGCATTACTACACGGGCCGCAAGGGCAACGAGACCGAAGCGCAATTCGTGGACCGCATCATCGACAACCTGGAACAGCAGATCATCGCCGAAGACCCCGATACCATCGCCGCGATGATCGTGGAGCCGATCACCGGTGCCTCGGGCGTGATCGTGCCCCCCGAAGGCTATTACGAGAAGCTGCAGGCGGTGCTGCGCAAGCATGGCATCCTGGTCTGGGCAGATGAGGTGATCACCGGTTTCGGCCGCACCGGCAATGATTTCGGCTGCACCACCATGGGCATCAAACCGGATCTGATGACCTTTGCCAAACAGCTGTCCTCGGCCTATTTCCCGATCTCGGCCAGCGTCATTCCCGGCTGGATGTACAAGGAAATGGTCGCCCCTTCGAACGAGGTCGGCGTCTTTGGTCACGGCTATACCTATTCCGGCCACCCCGCCGCCTGCGCCGCCGCCCTGAAGACGCTGGAAATCTACGAGCGCGACAACCTCTTTGGCCATGCCGCCGAGGTGGGTGAGCACATGCAGGACCAATTGCGCGCGATTTTCACCGATCACCCGCTGGTAGGTGAAGTGCGCGGCAAGGGTCTGATCGCCGCGCTGGAACTGGTCTCGAACAAGACCACCGGCGCCAGCTTTGAAAAAGGCGCCGCGGGCGCCGTGGCGCAGAAGCTGTGCGAGGAAAACGGCCTGATCCTGCGCGCGGTTGCGGGCAATGCCGTTGCGCTGTGTCCGCCGCTGATCATCACCAAGGCCGAAGTGGACGAGATGCTGAAGCGGCTGAAGGCCTCGATCGATACCGCCTATGAGCGGCTGAAGGACCAGGGGCTGATCGCCGCCTGATCGACTGATACCGCTTGCGCTCTTGAACAGCGGGGAAAACCGGGGACGGTTTTCCCCTTTCGTGTTTCGGGAAGAACTCCATCCTGCAGGTGATTTACATTTCTTCGCCCCGCCCTGTGTCGGGGATCAGTCATTTGGAGTTCGCTAATGGTACGTTATGTTGTCGATGGTCGCCAAGTTACAGATCAGGCCGGTAGCGGCATTGGCTGGCTGTCCTTTCAATTTCGCTTGGGCGCCGAGGTCACCGATACATCTGCAACCGGGTTTACCTTGAACCGGCCTCAGCTTCCGGCCATTCCCGGCCTGCCCAGCACCCCGGACCCGGCGCCAGATGTCTATTCGGGCACCAATCTCACATTTACCGATGTGACCCTGTTCGGCACCACGCTTGCCACGCCCAGCTCGGGAACCATCACCAGCGTCAGGGAGGCGGGCACCGATTTCACCACCATAGCGACCGGGCTGAACATCGATGCCGCCGATTTCTACCGTGTCTCGGCAACATCGGGAAATCGCGACAATGTACGCCTGCTGGAACAGGTCTTCAGCGGCAGCGACGAATTCCTTGGCGGCGACCTGCGGGACAAGTTCAACGGCTTTGCGGGCAACGACGACATTGATGGCCGCCTTGGCAATGACAGGCTCTGGGGCGGAAAGGGCCACGACACGCTGACCGGCGGCAATGGCAATGACAGCCTCAAGGGCGGTTCAGGAAACGACTTCCTGCGGGGCGGTCGTGGCAACGACACCCTGGAAGGCGGCAAGGGCGATGACCGGCTGCATGGCAGTGTGGGCGAGGACGTCTTTGTCTTCAAAGGCGGGCGCCTGGGCACCGACACGATTGAGAACCTGAACATCCGACAGGATCAGATCCAGATCCAGCATCGCTCGGTCACGGATTTCTCGGATCTTACCCTGACCCAGGTCGGCAGCGACACCCATGTGGAATACGCAAATACGACCATCATTCTTGAGAACGCCGACCTAGCAGGTCTCTCAAGCACCCTGTTCATTTTCTGAAGTAAAAAGACCGGGATGGGGTCTGGCACAGGTCCGACCCCATCCGTGTTCGATCAGAACACCTTGTAGGTCATCGTGGTGAGCGAGCGCTCGATATTGGGGATCACCAGCAGGTGGTCGTTGATGTATTTACCGACATCCTCGCCTTTGGGGATGTAGAGCTTCATCAACAGATCGTATTCGCCGCTGGTGGAGTAAAGCTCGGAGTGGATTTCCCGCAGCGCGATCTCCTCGGCGACCTTGTAGGTGGTGCCGGGTTTGCAGCGGATCTGGATGAAAACGCAGGTCGACATGGGCGTCCCTTTATTGGGTTTTCCGGAAGAACGATTTGGCCGCAAAGCTGGCACAGCGCGCAGGCAGGCGCAATCCCACACATGTGGATGCAACAGATGCCGGAGTTTCGTCCTGCGCGCTCTTGAGTGCCATGGCCTGACAGCCCTATAAGCGCAGCACCGGCCCAAAGGCACCACATGGCACTTGGGCAGCTTGACGAAGGATGGCCCGCCGATGCGCACCGCTCAGATCACCCGTTCCACCGCCGAGACCGAGATTTCGGTGGAGATCAACCTTGATGGCACCGGGGCTTACGACAACCAGACCGGTGTCGGCTTTTTCGATCACATGCTGGACCAGCTGGCGCGGCACTCGCTGATCGACATGACCATCCGCGCCAAGGGTGACTATCACATCGACGATCACCACACGGTCGAGGACACCGGCATCGCGCTGGGTCAGGCTTTGGTCAAGGCCCTGGGCGACAAGAAGGGCATCCGCCGCTATGGCGAATGCCACCTGCCGATGGATGATGCCCAGGTGCGCTGCGCGCTGGACCTGTCGGCGCGCCCCTTCCTGATCTGGAACGTGACCCTGCCGACGCCCAAGATCGGCACCTTCGACACCGAATTGGTGCGCGAGTTCTTCCAGGCACTCAGCACCCATGGCGGCATCACCCTGCATATCGACCAGATCCACGGCTTCAACAGCCACCACATCGCCGAGGCGACCTTCAAGGCCGTCGCCCGCGCCCTGCGCGACGCGGTCGAGACCGATCCGCGCAAAGGCGATGCGATCCCCTCGACCAAGGGCGCGCTCTGACGCGGCCTTATGCCGTGGCGCCCATCGGCGCGCCACGGCCCCGGCGCAGGATCCATTCGGCCAGCACCAGATTGGGCACCCAGGCCAGCCAGCAGATGATCGGATAGCTGGCCTCGAACCCCACCGTGACCGCTCCGATCGGCAGGTAGATCCGCAGGGTCACGGCAGCCAGCGTCAGCGCGGCGGAGCGGATCATCCAGACCCGGTGCTGCGCGATCCGGCGGGCCATGGCGTGCCGGATCGCCACCCCCGTGGTCCAAAGCCAGAAAACCGACAACAGCCCCAGGCCAACCGCGGCCACCGGCCCCTCTTCGGTTGTATAGGCCAGCCACAGGCCACTCACCCCCGCCAGAAGAATCGCAGCGCCATAGAGGCGCCCCAGCCAGCGGTGCACCGCCGGGCGCGCCTTTCGCAGACCGTTCGAGAATTGCAGCGGCAAGAGCGCCAGCGCAATCGGCGCAAGCCCAATGTGCAGGTAGAACATCAAGGGCCGCTCCAGCGCGTGATGCAGCATCGCGGGCATCACCAGGGCGATATCGGCAATCAGGAAGCGATAGGATCCGACCGCGATCAGCAGCGCCGAGACCCACATCGCAGTGACGACCCATTTCGGATAGTCCTTGATCCTTGTTTTGGTCGGCATCTTCTCTCTCCTTGCACCATTGGTCGGGTAAATCTTTACACTGTCAAGTCCATCCAACATAGGCCACAACTTGACGGCGTCAAGATCTCCGGTGATAAAGCTGCCATGACCAAAGGACCCCTGAAGAGCCGCCATCACCACGGCGACCTCAAACCTGCGCTGATCAAGGCGGGTATCGATCTATTGGAGGAAGGCGGGATCAATGCGCTCTCCTTGCGCAAATGCGCAGCCCGGGCCGGGGTCTCCCATGCGGCCCCCGCGCATCACTTCGACGGTCTGGCGGGGCTGAAGCAGGCCATCGCCGAAGAGGGCTTTCACCTGTTCTCCTCCTACCTGCAGGGGGCCTGTGACAGCGGCCCGCAGGACCCCAAGGGGCGGCTCAGGTCGCTGTGCCGGGGCTATCTGCAATTCGGGCTGGATCACCCGGGCATTCTGGCGGTGATCTTTGGCGATCAGGGGCTGGCGGGGCTTGTGCATGGCGGTGGCAAGGAAAAGGCCGACGCCTATCTGACCCTGCGCGCGGTGGCGGCGCCCTTTGTGGCCCCCGGACAGGATCGGCTGGTCGTGGAAACCCAGATCTGGTCGCTGATCCACGGCTTCACCCTATTGTATCTGGCCGGAGAGTTCGGCAGCCCGCCCCCGCCCATCGACGAAGGGCCATTCGCGCAGGTGATTGCCTTGCTGGGCGCGTTGCACCCCGCATCCGCCCCTTGACCCCGCAGCCATTATTGGCCACTTCACAACGGGCAAGACAGGAAGGACCCCGGCAATGCTGACGGCGATCATCGACTACGAAAGCGGCAATCTCCACTCTGCCGAAAAAGCCTTTCAACGCATGGCGCAGGAAGTCGACGCAGGCGAGGTGGTAGTGACCTCCGACGCCGATGTGGTGGCCCGTGCCGACCGGCTGGTGCTGCCCGGCGATGGCGCCTTTCCCGCCTGCGCGGCCGAGCTGCGCGGTCACAAGGGCATCTATGATGCCATGGTCCACGCGGTTGAGGACAAGGGCCGCCCCTTCCTTGGCATCTGCGTCGGCATGCAGCTGATGGCCACCACGGGCCATGAATATGAGGACACGCCAGGTCTTGATTGGGTCGGCGGCGATGTTGTGAAGATCACGCCACAGGATCCTGCCCTGAAGGTGCCGCATATGGGCTGGAACGATCTGGTGATCGATCATGATCACCCGGTGTTTGCGGGGATCTCCTCGGGCGATCACTGCTATTTCGTGCACTCCTATCATTTCCGCGTCAGCGATCCGGCAGAACGGCTGGCGCATGTGGACTACGGCGGCGATGTCACTGCGGTCATCGGCAAGGGCACCATGCTGGGCATGCAGTTCCACCCGGAGAAAAGCCAGCACGTTGGCCTACGGATGATCGGCAACTTCCTGACCTGGAAACCCTGATCCGAGTGCCGGGTCAGGCAGCGCCTTTGCGCAAGCTGACCGGCGCACAGCCATAGGCACGACGAAAGGCGCGGGTAAATCCTTCGGGCGTCTCGTAGGCATAGCGCCGCGCCACCGCCTCGACCCGGTCGCCGCGCAGAAGATCCTGCCGCGCCAGGGTCAGCCGCCAGCGGCGCAGATAGCTGATCGGCGTTTCGCCCAGCTGCAGCGCAAACAGTTCCGAAAACCGCGACGGCGACAGACCGGCCTCGGAGGCCAGATCCTGCATGGTCCAGACCCGACCCGGATGATCATGCATCGCCACGATCGCGCGGGCCAGACGCAGATCCGACAAGCCAGCCAGCAGCCCCGGCTGCGTCGTGCCGACCTCGATCAGATGGCGCAGCAGCCGCACCATGGCCGCCTGGCCAAGGCCCGCCAGGATGCTTTGCGCCCCGCAGCGGCGCAGCTCCACCTCCTGCCGGATCAGATCGAGGACCGCCCGCAGCTCCGGCGCCTGGTCAAGCTGTACCTCCACCCGGTCCGGCAGCGCAGCCACCAGCGGATTATGGGCCCCCGCCCACTCCACCCGCAAGGCAAGGCAGGCCTGCGGCGCGGGCGGCGCGGCCGGGGTGCCGGGGTGAAAGACAAGATGCGACAACCCCGCCGCCCCATCGCCATAGGCAAGCAGAGTGGCAGTCTCGGGCTCTGCCAGATCCACCGCCATGCGAAAGCGCGCCATCAGGCTCGACAATCTGTCCATTCCCGCTCCTCCAACCGGAAGTTTCGGAATAAATGTCAGATTATTCGGAATTATCAAGCATGAAATTGGTTCATAGAGAGCGCACCACCACTCACGGGCACACCGCCCGCTGTCAATCGAAGGAGACCTTTCATGCTGATGCCACGTCAGAAAACCCCGAACCTTTCCCTGCCCCTGTTGGGCGGGGGCACCTTCGATCTGGCCACCGAGACCAGCAGCCGCGGCACCGTGATCTGCTTTTACCGCGGCCTGCATTGCCCGATCTGCGCCAACTACCTGAAAGAGCTGGAAAAGAAGACTGCCGATTTCGCAGAACGCGGTGTCGGCACCATCGCCATCAGTTCGGACGGAGAAGAGCGCACCCGCGAGATCGCCGAAAAGGTCGAGGCCAAGGGCCTGCGCTTTGCCTATGACCTGCCCCTGCAACTGGCCAAGGACTGGGGGCTCTATATCTCCACCTCGCGCGGCAAGACCTCCATTGGCATCGAGGAACCGGCGCTGTTTTCCGAGCCCGGCCTGTTCATGGTGACGCCCGAGCAGACGCTTTACTACGGATCGGTGCAGACCATGCCTTTCGTGCGGCCGCATTTCTCGGAACTGGTCTCGGCGCTGGATTTTGCCATCGCCAACGACTACCCGGCGCGTGGCGAATACACCGGCGCGCTCTGAGGTCTTCCCCCTCATGCCGGAGTTCAGGATCAATGGACCCGGCGCCCAAGCAAACACCCCTGACACCGGGCCGCCTTTGGGCGGCCCAAACCGTTCGCGCATATCGTATTCCGGCAATATCGGCTCCTGCAAAAACGGCCGGATCCGCGCCCATCATTCTTGACAGATTTAATCGGTTAAAATAGCACGTCAGTGCCAGGTATCGGAAACGCCAACCAGAGCCTTCCAGTCGTCGTGCCAAGCGAAGCATCGCGCACAGGCTAACCCAGCAATTCGCAACACTTCGCAATGCAATCACTCGGGGGACCGAGCCGTGGCAGCTTTTGCCATGGCGACAGCCATCCCCGGCACAGGAGATGCCATGACGATCACCATTACAACCGGGCACCGCCAGGTCACCGATTTCAGCGCCTATCTTGAGGATTACACCGAAAACTTCGAAGCAGCCGGACGCGGCGCCTTCTCGAACGGGGTCACCGGCGACTATGCCCGCTCCGAAGCGGAACTTGGCGAAACCGCCGATGACAGTGCCCAGGCCTATATCATGCGGGACGAAGTCACCTACAGCATGAGCACCCACACGCTGAGCGGGTCGGTCAATCAGGTCGAATTCGGATACGGGGCAACAGCAACCGAGGGCGCAGGCGGCACGGCGCTTGAACTGGAACAGCTGGATTACTCCATCGAGTTTTCCCCTGCCGTCACCGGCAGCGATCTGATCTATGCCGTCATCAATGCCGATCTGGCCGAGCTGGTCAACCACCTGAAGGATGACGACATTCTCTTCAAAGGCGCGGCGGGCAAGGATGTCTTCACCGGCTATGCCAACGATGACACCCTGAAGGGCTTCAAGGGGGCCGACAAACTGTCTGGCGGCAAGGGCGACGACACCCTGCTGGGCGGCGGCGGCAAGGATCTCTTGCGCGGCGGTGAAGGCGACGACGCCCTGAACGGCGGCAAGGGCAACGACAAGATCTTCGGCGGCTCCGGGTCCGACACCTTCGTCTTTGCCGGAGAGTTCGGCCGCGATGTCATTCGGGATTTCGAAACCGGTGTGGATCAGCTGGATCTCTCCGCCCTGATGGATGAGGCAGGCAGCCTGCAGGACTTCAAGGACGCAAGCCGCGAAGCCAATGGCAACGTGATCTACGACCTTGGCGACGACGGGCAGAATGTCATCGTCCTGAAAGGTGTCAGCCTGGACGACCTGTCGGCAAGCGACTTCATCTTCTGATCCTCGGATCTGTTCTCCTACCCCTTCGTTCTTTGCGAGGGGGTAGGCCTATCCGCCTGTATTCGCGGCCCGATGCATGCGTCCGGCAATGGACAGGCTGCGCGCTTCGGGGCATATGGGGTGACATTGAAACCCGTTCAGGCCGCGCCCCTTGCAGATCAGACTGGAAAAATTCGACCACCACGGCGGGCGCCATCGCTATTGCGTGCTGAGCCTGAGCCAGACCCTGTTTGGCGATTGGTGCGTCAGCCAGGCCCTGGGGCCGATCGCCGCCCCCGGCGGGCGGGAACGGCGCAGCTATTTCAGCCACCACTGCGAGGCGCTGCAGCTGTTCGAGGCCGCGCGGGACCACCACCTTGGCCGCGGCTATGTGCCGATCCCGGTGCAACTGGGGCTGCTTTGATGTGCAGCAGCCAGCCCCGCCCGATCAGTTGACGCGTGTCCAGGTCTGGCCACGGCAGATCAACCCGCCGGCAACACAGCCCTTCACCTCCAGCTGGTTGCCATTCAGCGACATCTTGGACTTATAGGTCTTGTCCGCATCCGGCGCCCAGATCTTGCCACCGGAATAGCTGCCGTTGCCGTCAGCTTTCATGTCCCAGATCAGCCGCTTGCCGAGGTGTTCATAATCGGCTGTCACCCCGCCCCCGGCGCCATAGGCCTTGGCGATAGTGCCGCAGATGCTGGCACCGCAAGGGGCGATATCCACGTGCAGGTAGCCGCCTTCCTCGCCCTCCTGGGTTTTCCACTTGCCCGCAACCTGATCGGCCCAGGCGCCGGTGGCCAGTGTCAGCGCCATCGCCACCCCGTATGTGAATGTCTTCATGGTCTATCCTCCCTCTTTGATCCCAGTTTGGCGCGACAGCCCCGTTTCAGGCAAGGTTGACTTTGGGTCGCGTTGCAATCCCGGCGCCTGCCTGCCATAGAACCGGCAAAACCCTGCCACTTCTCAGGGCCGCCCCTGACAGATCACAAGGACCCTCGACATGATCCTTTACCCCGCAATCGACCTCAAGGATGGCCAGGCCGTGCGCCTTCTGCACGGGGACATGGACAAGACCACCGTGTTCAACGACAACCCCGCCGCCCAGGCGCTGGAGTTCGTCGCGGCGGGCTGTGAATGGCTGCACCTCGTGGACCTGAACGGTGCCTTTGCAGGCGAGCCGGTCAACGCCGCCCCGGTCGAGGAGATCCTGAAACAGTGCAAGGTCCCCGCGCAGCTGGGCGGCGGCATCCGCGACATGAAAACCATCGAGAACTGGATCGACAAGGGGCTGGCGCGCGTGATCCTGGGCACCGTGGCGGTCGAGAACCCCGATCTGGTGCGCGAGGCCGCACGTGATTTCCCCGGCAAGGTCGCCGTCGGCATCGACGCCCGCAACGGCCGCGTCGCCACCAAAGGCTGGGCCGAGGAAACCGATGTGATGGTCACCGATCTGGCAAAATCCTTCGAGGACGCAGGCGTTGCGGCGATCATCTACACCGACATCATGCGCGATGGCGCCATGAAGGGACCGAATGTGGAGGCGACAGCGGATCTGGCCAATGCGGTCTCGATCCCGGTCATCGCTTCGGGCGGGGTGTCCTCACTAGATGACCTGCGCGCGCTGAAATCCTGCGGTGCGCCGCTGAACGGCGCCATCTCGGGCCGCGCGCTTTATGATGGCGCCATCGACCTGGGTGAGGCGCTGGCTCTGTTGAAAGACTGACCCTACAGCGCCAAAGCAAAGCGGCTTTCAGATCAGACCCGGTTGCCCTGCGGCACCGGGTCTCTTTGTCTTGCCTGTCCAACTGCGGTTGACTGCCCCTATTGATTGATCAGACAGGTGCCCCATGGTCGCTATTTCGAAAACCCCATTGCCCGGACACGCTCGCCTTTGGCAGGAGGTTCAGCCCGGAGATTTCATCGACGGATACGCCGTTCAAAGTCCCCTTTCGCCCCGCGCCGCTGCCGATCTGGGTTTGACCCTGCCGAACTGGGGGCAGGCGCTGCTGAAGCTGCGCAACCGTATCGTGGCTCCCCTCGGCCTCAAGACCGACGTCTCTGACCAGGGTGCGGATGCGATCTTTCCTGTGGTCCATGAAGACGCCCAGGAACTGATCCTGGGCACGAACGACCGGCACCTCGATTTCCGCATCTGCGTGATGCAGGAGGCAGGCCGCATCCACATGGCGACCTGGGTTCACCGCAACAACCTTCTGGGGCGCTTCTACCTCATGGCAGTGATGCCCTTTCACGTGCTGATCGTGCGCGATTCGATGCGCCGCATCGCCAGACACTCCGCCCCGATTGCATCCGGGCCCCGCGGTCAGTAAAGACAGAGCAACACTGCCGCGATCAAGGGCCAATACCTAATGCTGAAAACCCGCATCATCCCCTGTCTCGATGTTGCCGATGGCCGCGTGGTCAAGGGCGTGAACTTCGTCGGTCTGCGCGACGCGGGCGATCCGGTGGAGGCCGCCAAGGCCTATGATGCAGCCGGCGCTGACGAGATCTGCTTTCTCGACATCCACGCCACCCATGAAAACCGTGGCACCATGTTCGACATGGTGCGCCGCACTGCCGAACAATGTTTCGTGCCCCTTACGGTGGGCGGCGGCGTGCGCAGCAAGGACGACGTGCGTGCACTGCTGCTGGCGGGTGCGGACAAGGTCTCTTTCAACTCCGCCGCCGTCGCCAACCCCGACGTGGTGGCCGAGGCCGCCGCGCAATTCGGCAGCCAGTGCATCGTGGTGGCGATCGACGCCAAGACCGTCGCGCCGGGCAAATGGGAGATCTTCACCCACGGCGGACGCCGCGAAACCGGCATCGACGCGGTGGAATTCGCCAGGACCGTGGTGGCCAAGGGCGCAGGCGAGATCCTCCTGACCTCGATGGACCGGGACGGCACCAAATCCGGCTTCAACCTGCCCCTCACGCGCGCCATTTCCGATGCCGTGGATGTTCCAGTGATCGCCTCGGGCGGGGTCGGCACGCTCGATCACCTGGTTGAAGGCGTCACCGAAGGCGGTGCCTCGGCGGTGCTTGCCGCCTCGATCTTCCATTTCGGGGAATACACCATCCAGGAGGCCAAGGAGCACATGGCCGCCGCCGGCATCCCGATGCGGTTGAGCTGAAAGGGAAAGTGATGCGCCTCTTACACGACCTCGAAGCCACCATCCTCTCCCGCAAGGGCGCCGATCCCGACACCTCCTGGACCGCGAAACTCCTGTCCAAGGGCCCCGAAAAATGCGCCGAGAAATTCGGCGAGGAAGCCATCGAGGCCATCATCGAGGCGGTGAAGGACGACAAGGCGAAACTCGCCAGCGAAGGCGCCGATGTGCTCTATCATTTCCTGGTGATGCTGGCCGCCCGCGACGTGGCGCTGGACGATGTACTTGCAGTCCTGGCTGAGCGTCAGGGCCTCAGCGGCATCGCAGAAAAGGCTGCCCGTCCAAAGGGCTGACCCCACACCCGGAGCGCAAGCAAGGAAGCCCTCCCGCGCCTGCGGATGCCCCGGCTCCGCCGGAAACCTCCTGGCAGCCTTGGGCCCGGCAGCGCGCCAGAGGCGCCCTGCGCCCACGCGAGATAGAGACCGCCCCCCGATCTGATCCGGGTCAAGGGCCGCGCCTGCGGCCGCGCGGCACGCGCGGTTCACCCTTGAGGCGGTTCTGATCGGAGATAAACTCGATATGGCGCTTCAGGGCAGACCTGCCCCTGAAGCGCCTCTCAGCGACAAGAACCGCCGCGCGCCAGCGCGGCGCGCGGCCCAACGGGAGCCTGCCGATCTATGATCTGCAAGGCGACGGACGGGAGCCCTCCCCTGCCCGCAGCCCCTAAAGTTTCGAGGAAATGATCCCGGTGGCAAAACCACCCATGCGCAGCTCTCCGAACAGGCGCTGGTATTCGATCTTGGGACAGCGGTTCTGGATCACATCGACCCCGCGCACCTCGGCCTGAGCCGCGGCTTCGGCATGCTGCACACCGATCTGCATCCAGATGGTCTGCAGGTCCGGGAACAAGTCCAGCGCCTCTTCCACGATCGCAGGCACCGCTTCGGACTTGCGGAAGATATCGACCATATCCACCGGCACATCGATCTCCGACAGGCTGGCGCGCACGGTCTCTCCGAACAGCCTCTTGCCCGCATGGCCCGGATTGACCGGGATCACCCGATACCCCTTGAGGCTCAGATAACGCGCCACATAGTAGCTCGGGCGCACCGGATTCGTCGAAACGCCCACCACGGCCACCGTCCGGGTGCGTTTCAGGATCTTGCGCAGATGGTCATCGCTATAGTCGGTCATGGCCAGACCCTACTGCGCAACCTGCCTGCGGAAAACCCGAATTCGACCGCGCCACCGCCTCGAAACACTGCCAGGCATGACATACACGCTCCCAACAAAAAAACGCCCGGGACAGTTCCCGGGCGAAAGGTATGGAACGAGGGACAGTGAAAAAGCTCTCCGGTTGTTCCACTCCGAAGGCCTGATCTTCATGTGGGGGGCGCGACGGCCGATTTAAAGAGGCATCCGCTACTGTCGCAGCAGCCGGGGCCAATGGTCGCGGGCCTCGGCAATCATCTGACCGGCCCGCGCCCGCCACAGATCGCGCGCCGCAGCGCTGTGCAACAGGAACAACTCCCCATCGACAATCATCCAGACCTGCGGATCGCCACTGCTCAACCGCCCCTTCGACATGGCATAGGCGCAGTAGCCGCCGAACCTGGGCGCATAGGCCCGCGGGTTCATCTCGAACCGCAGCTGGTTGCTTGCAGAGGCGAACCTCCAGGTAACCCCTTTCCAGGTCACGGAATATCGCAACTCTCCGGCCACCGCATTGCCGCTTTCGAAATAGGCAACCGTGTCAAAGCCACCAATGGCAATCCCTTCGCGGGATGAAAACAGCATCATGTCGGCCATGGCCGGTTTCGGCTCCAGCCATGAGACAAGGCCAGCAAGCAGAAGGCACAGGCGTAAAACCAGGGGACGCAGGATCAAGTGGCGCACTCCACAACAGGGGTCAGGACAGCGACAGTCTGCCCCAGACATATCGCGCTGCAAAGATATGTGACGCAGTTGTGATCGCAAAGGCGGCGCGACGTCCCTCGCGGTGACAGCCCCGTTGCGGCCCGGCCCCAAAAATCGGCAGGAGATCAGTCGAAGATATCCTCGATCACGTCAAAGGCTTCGGACATCATCTTTTGAAACAGGCTTTTGCGTTTCTTGGGTTTCTTTGCCTTCACCGGCTTGCGCAGTGGCTTGTCGGGAACCGGCTGATGAGAGACCTTCGGACGGGGCGCGGCCCCGGATACCCCTGCGGGCGCCTTTGCCCCCTGGCCCGGGGTCAGGGGGCGGGCCTTTTGTGCCGACAGCGGCGCCCCGCAGGTGCCGCAGACCAGGGCCGACACGCCGCCGCCCCGGCCGCCCGAGATAAAGGCCGACTGCACGCCGCAATAGCAGCAGCTGATGATCTTTCCGCCCGGAATGCTCGAATGTACGATGCTTGCCTCCTATGCGCTCAGGATCGCTCCTTTGATGCATATAGGGCGATGGCCGCCGCATTTGAGACGTTGAGCGAGCCAAATCCGCCGCCAAAGTCGATTTTCACCAGGAAATCCACGGTTTCCTTGGTCTTCTGCCGCAGACCGGGCCCCTCGGCGCCCAGCACCAGAGCCACCGGCATGTCCTTGCGCCCCTTCAGCACCTGCTCGATGGTCTGCTCGGCCTCACCGTCAAGCCCCAGCACCAGAAAGCCCATGTTCTGCAGTTCCACGATGGTGTCGGCGAGGTTGCGCATACGCAGGTAGGGTTGCCGCTCCAGCGCGCCGCTGGCGGTCTTGGCCAGGGCGCCGGTTTCGGGTGCGGAATGATGGCGGGTGCCGATCACCGCACTGGCGCCCAGAACCTCGGCCGAGCGCAGGATGGCGCCGACGTTGTGCGGGTCGGTCACCCGGTCCAGCAGCAAGACACGCGGCACCTCGGCACCGATGCAGTTTTCCGCAAGGCTGCCCCAGTTCAGCGGTTTCACCTCCAGCGCCGCCCCCTGGTGTACCGAACCGGGATCAATCGGCGCCTTGAAACGGCGCGGATCCACCACCTCGGGTTCGATCCCCGCTTCCGCGATGGCCTCTTCCAGCTTGTTTTTCGCATTGAGCGTCACGATCAGGCGCAGTTTTTCCCGGGCCGGGTTCATCAGCGCATCGCGCACCGCATGCAGGCCGAACAGCCAGACGGTTTCGCTCACGCCCGCCTTCTTGGCCTGTTCCTTTTCGATCACCCACTGGGGTTTCTTGGTGGGTTTCTTGGACATGGATCTCTCCTGCAAAAGGAATTTCTGGCCAGCGCGGAAAACTTGGTATTTTCCTGTTGACGCCCGTTTGTGGCGCTAGTAATCACGCCTCCACGTCAGGTGCAACACTCACCTGACAGTGGGCGACAGGCCGCAAGGTGTGGCAGGGGACTGTAACTCCCTCGCGGAGACGCACGCCTGGTTCGATTCCAGGGTCGCCCACCATCTTTCCTCTCTTTGTTCAGATGACTGACAGGTTACGGGATGATGGTGGCCGCCGCCATCCGGCAGCTTGAGATTTCTTGAACACGGCCCGACAAGCAAGAAAAACCCGGACGCAATGCCGGGCCATCTCTTTGAAATTATTATCATATCAGAGACTGAAGCCTAGTCCGCAGTGGCCTCGACGGCTTGCATCACCCAGACTTCCAGCGCATCCAGATCGGCCTCGGCCGCCTCGGCCATGCCGCCGGAAAAGTCCTTGAAGGCCTCCACGTTCATCCGATTCACACCGGACACAACCGGAATGCCCATGGCCAGCGCCTCACCGATCACGGGGCGCATGCCGCGCCCGTCGGCCTCGTGCTTGCCGAACTTGTTGACCAGCAGAACCTGTGGCGCGGCGGCCTCCGCCAAAGACTTGCTCACCAGCCCCACCGCCTGCTCAAGGGCGCCGGGGTTCAACCGGCAACCGCGCGCCTCGGGGCCCAGGGATTGGGAGATTCGGATCACCTCATCGCCCGGCAGAACCCGCACATCCATGTCGCAAAGCTTGTCATCGTAGCATTCCGTATTGGTCTGCACGATTCCCGCCAGCCGCAGGCCCCGCGCCTGCAGCCGTTCTGCAAGGGCCGTCAGCAGCCGGTCGGTGGCGCCGCGTTCGGTTGTCATGACATAGGCGAGGCTCATCAGCGTCTCTCTTCCCTCTTGTTCGGTTCCGCGAAAGAGACCCTAGCGCTCTTTTTTGAACCAAGCCAGAGGCGCATTTGCCACGCCGCAGATCATGCGGCGCGGCAATCGTGTTGCGGGCAAATGGACCTACAGTCCCAGGGCCTTGCGGCGTTCCTCGGCAAAGCCCTGCACGATACGGTCCGCGATCAGGGCGAGAATCGCCATCGCCGCCCCGGCAGAGATGCCAAGCCCCACATCCGCCTGCCCCAGCGCCAGATAGATCGATTGTCCCAGCCCCGTGGTGCCGATCAGCGCCGCGATCACCAGCATGGCAAAGGCATAGAGGATGGTCTGATTGAGCCCCAAGAGAATGGTCGGCGCCGCATAGGGCGCACGCACATCGCGCATCATCTGCCAGCCGGTCGCGCCAGAGGCGGTCGCGGCCTCGATCATCTCCTCCGGGGTCTCGGTAAGGCCATGGCGGGTGTAGCGGATCATCGGCACGATGGCATAGGCCATGATCGCCAGGAAGGCCGAGAACTCACCGATCTGAAAGACCATCAGCACCGGGATCAGGAAGACGAACAGCGGGATCGTCTGCAGCATGTCGCAGATCGGGCGCACCACGCGCCAGACCATGGGCGACACCGCCAAAGCCAGCCCGATGGCGCCACCCAGCACCGCGCAGGCAAAGACCGAGGCGCCCGAAAGATAGAGCGACAGCAGTGCGCGCTCCCACAGGCCCGACAGAAGGATCGTCGCCAATAGTACGACCGACAGCGCCGCCAGACGCAGACCGCCCGCCACATAGGACAGTGCGCCCACGCCCACCAGGACGAAGGGCCAGGGCAGCTGGGAAATCCCGGTCTCCAGCATACCTGCGGCGATCAGGATCACGACGCCAAAGGTCAGCTTGCCCCGATAGGCGCAATAGAGGCCGACAAGGGCCGCAACTCCAAACAGCGCAAGGCTCATGCCAGAGGTCCAGACAAAACCCCAGGTAAAGGGCAGCACCGCCTGATCAAACCCGATCCGAAGCGGCAAAAGCACGTAGAACATCACGCCATTCTTGATGGCGGTCAGCGCTTCGGCATTGGCACTGGTAAAGGCCGACAGCCCTGCATCCACGCGATCTGCCGTGCTGTGAAACAGGCCGTAGGCACCCGGATCCTGCACCTGACCGTAGAACACAAGGCTTGCGATCACGCCGATCCCCAGGATCGCCAGCGACACACGTCCGTCGTAGCTGCGACGTTTCTCATCGGCCAGCGTGCCGCTCATCCGGTCGATCAGGATGGCGAAGATCACGATCACCATGCCGGCCAAAAGGCTGGCGCCGAACTGCGCCTTGCGCATAGTCAAAAGGACTTCCCAGCCGATATCGTCAAAACCGCCGATGACGGCCGCGATGATCACCATGGACAGGGCCGCCATCAGGCATTGGTTGACGCCCACCATGATCTGGGTGGCGGCAGCGGGGATCTCCACCTGGAACAGCTGCTGCGTGCGGGTGCCGCCCGCCATGATCGCGGCTTCCTTGATTTCCGGTTCGATCCGCTGCAGGCCCAGCAACACATTGCGCGCCATCGGCGGCGCAGCATAGATCGCCGAGGCAATCAGCCCCACGACAGGGCCAAATCCAAAGAGCACCAGCAAAGGCGTAAGATAGGCAAAGGTCGGCACCGTCTGCATCACATCCAAGAGCGCCTGCACCGGCGCGCGGACACGTGGGTATTCATTGGCCAGAACCCCGATGGCGCCGCCAATCAGCAGCGCCAGCGGCACCGAAACCGAGACCAGCGCCAGCGTATTCATGCTTTGCGGCCAATAGCCCGAGGCGAGCACCGCCCCAAGCCCCACAGCCGCCATCAGCGCCATGGTCAATCCGCCCAGCCGCCAGGCCAGCGCCACCGTGGCCGCAATCAGCAAGGGCCAGGGCGTGGCGCCCAGGATCCAGTTTGCCGCCTCCATCGGATAGGCCATGAGGCTTGAGAACAGCCGCGCCGAGGGTTTGATCAGGGCCAGAACGGCCTCCATCGCCGTTCCAACCCACTCGGTCGCGGGCAGCACCCAGCCCTTGGGGAAGGCGATCAGCCAGGGCGCCACGCCCTCCAGCGCCAGGCACAGGGCGCCCACCGCCAGCGCGATCAGCGCAGCAATGCTGCCTTTGCTGAGGCGCATCATGCCGCCGGGTCCACCTGCAGGGCGGCGGCAAGATCCGCCGGGTTCACAACCCCCAAGAGCGCGCCATCCTTGTCCCGGACCGGGACGGGTTCATATAGTTCCATGCAACGCGCCAGCGCCGCATCCAGGGTCATGTCGCGGCGCAGCCCCGGATCGTCCGGCCCATGGGGCAGATCGCTCCCCGCCTGCATGACCGAAGCCACGCGCGCGTGCTGGCCCTTGGCGACATCCTTGGAGAATTCGCGCACGTAGTCATCGACCGGGTTCAAGACGATGTCCGAGGGCGTGCCAATCTGCACGATCTTGCCATCGCGCATGATGGCAATCCGGTCGGCCAGCTTCAGCGCCTCGTTGATGTCATGGGTGATGAAGACGATGGTGGTCTTCAGCTTGGCCTGAATATCCAGGAACTCATCCTGCAGCTGGCGGCGGATCAAGGGATCCAGCGCCGAAAACGGCTCATCCAGGAACCAGACGGAACAATCCGCCACCAGGGATCGCGCGATACCGACACGTTGCCGCTGCCCGCCGGACAGTTCCCGCGGGAAGTTCTTTTCCCGCCCGCCAAGACCAACCAGATCGATCACCTGCTGCGCCTTGGCAAGACGCTGCTTCTTGCCCATGCCCTGCACGCGCAGGGGATAGGCAACGTTCTCGGCCACGCTCATGTGGGGGAACAGGCCGAAATGCTGAAACACCATGCCAAGCGTCTTGCGGCGCATCTCGATCAGCCGCTTGGGGCTTGCGGCGCGGATATCCTCGCCCTCGATCAGGATTTCGCCGCCGGTGCCGGGCAGAAGCTGGGAGATACAGCGGATCAGCGTCGATTTCCCCGAGCCGCTCAGCCCCATGATCACGAAGAGCTCCCCCTCCTGCACCTCGAAGGTGGCGTCCTGCACCGCAGGCGTCAGCCCCTCGGCGCGCAAGAGCGCGGCGGCCTCATCGGCGGAGCCGGTGGAAGACAGCGCCCGCTTCAGAGCGCTGTCTGCATTGGCGCCGAACACCTGCCAGACATTCTGGCAGGTGATGGCGGGCGTTGCCTGTCCCGACACGGTGTCTTGGCTCACTTCAGGGCGGCGTCGACAACCGGGCGCCACTTGTCCTCATTGGCAGCCATCCATGCGGCGACCACCTCTTCGACCTTGCCGCCATCGACATCCACGGCGCCCATCATCGGCTGCTGGTCTTCCACCGCCAGGGTATAGGCGGAGAGGATCTCATGGGCAGCAGGCCAGGTTTCGGCCAGGCCCGACCAGCCTGCCTTGAAGATGCGCGAGGGCGCGAAATCGCAGTCATTGACGGCATTGGGGTTCGGACCCCAGGCCGGATCGGTGAAACAGGCCTCTTCGCCCACCGGCAGATCGACGAATTTCACGTCATAAGCCGACATCGCCCAATGGGGCTGCCAGAAGGTGATCAAGAGCGGCGTCTTGCGCTCGGTCGCGGCGCGCAGTTCCACGATCAGCGCGGCTTCGGAGCCCGCAGGCACCGCCTTGAAGGGCAGTTCCAGCCCGGTCATACGGTCGGCACCCGGCGTGCCCCAATCTGCGGGGTAATCCACCAGGCGGCCCTGCGGCAGGGTTTCGGCAGTTGCAAACAGCGGCGCGCAGTTTTTTAGCGCCTCCCAGGCGGGCAGGCCCGGGCAGAGGTCCGCCACATGCGCCGGGTAGGCAATGCCTTCCTTGGCATTGAGTTCCAGGTCACCCAGTTCCTCGACGGTGCCTTCGGCAACCTTCTTGGCGTATTCGTCCGAGACGTTGGAGGACCAGATCTCCAGGGTGGCGTGAATGTCACCGTCCGCAATCGCCTGGAATTGGTTCATCATACCCGCAGAGACATATTCGACCTGATACCCGGCGGCCTTCAGCATCTCACCGGCGATATGGGTGGTCACATGCTGGCCGGTCCATTCGTTCATCGCCAGCTTGATCGGCTTGTCCACGGCGCCAAGATCGGCGGCCCCTGCGGCGCCTGCCAGACATGCAGCTGCACCCAGCGTCAGTGCAAAGGAAGTGGTTTTCATCGATGTCATCCCTGTTCGTTTTTCCGCGCGGCCTGAAGTAGCTGTAGCGCGCTCTGGTTTTCCTTGGTCATCCATAATCGCGGATAATGGTCGCGCCAGACGACATCGCCACGATCCGAGCCGGAGCCTCTTGTTCTGGTGATCCAGTGTGTCCGGCTCCTAACCTTGTTTTTGACCTCAATGCGACCATTTGTCGAGCATTCGCGGCGATCGGAGGTAATTTTCCTGACTCTCCATTTAATTTTTTGGATGAAAGCTCAAATTCACGGGCGCAAGTCCCCGCACAAAGTCCGCAAAAGCTCAGCGTCAGGAAGAATCACCCGAAGGGGCACCCGGCGCGGAGACATCGCCCGATGAGCAAGCTCCCCGCCGTCACAGGATCCCTGCAAGGCGGCGCATTGCACCGGTGATCTGGCTCAGCTCACCCCGCGTCACCACGAACGGCGGCATGGCATAGATATTATGGCCGAAGGGACGCAGGAAGACGCCCATGTCCGGCGCCAGGGCATGGGCCTCATCCGCAGACACCCGTTGATCCAACTCGATCACCCCGATCGCCCCCAAAACCCGCACATCGCGCACCCCGGGCAGATCGCGTGCCGGGGCCAGTTCATCCCGCATCTGCGCCGCAATTGCCGCGATGCGCGCCTGCCAGTCCTGCCCGGTCAATAGATCAATGGCGGCGCAGGCCGCCGTGCAGGCCAGCGGGTTCGCCATATAGGTGGGGCCATGCATGAAGATGCCGGGATTGCCGCCGCCGATCCCTTCGGCCACGCGGTCATTGGTCAGCGTCGCCGCAAAGGAAATGTGCCCGCCGGTCAGCCCCTTGCCAAGGCAGAGGATATCGGGTTCCACGGTGGTGAAGCCGGTCGCAAACATTTCTCCGGTGCGGCCAAAGCCGGTGGCGATCTCGTCAAAGATCAAGAGGATGCCGAATTCATCACAGAGCGCCCGCGCCTGATTGAGGTATTCCGGGTGGTAGAAATACATGCCGCCGGTGCCCTGCACCACCGGCTCCAGGATGAAAGCGGCGATCCGGTCCTGTCCGGCCTCCAGCACACGGCGCAGTTCCGCCAGCCCGTTCAGGGCCGGATCCGCGACCCACGCCTGATCCAGGCGCACCGGCGGGCGGGAAACGAAATGCTGCACGCTCAGCGCGCCCTGGAACAAGTGATGCATGCCGGTATCGGGATCACAGACGCTCATCGCCTTCCAGGTGTCCCCGTGATAGCCCGAGCGCACGGTGGCAAATTCGCTGCGCCCCGGATGGCCCAAGGCATGCTGATATTGCACCGCCATCTTCATCGCCACCTCGACCGAGACCGAGCCGCTGTCGCAATAGAAGATCCGCTGCAGGCTGTCCGGGGTGATCTCCAGCAACCGCCGCCCCAGCTCCACCGCCGGATCATGGGTCAGACCGCCGAACATCACATGCGGCAGCCGGTCCAGCTGCGCCTTCATCGCGCCCGTGATCGCCGGATGGCGATGGCCGTGCATCATGCACCACCAGGAGGACATCGCATCGATCAGCCGGGTGCCGTTGTCCAGGGTGATATGCACGCCTTCGGCCTCTTTCACCAGGAAGGTCGAGCCGGGCCTGGTGACATTCGTGTAAGGATGCCAGAGGTGTTTCTGGTCAAAGGCAAGCGGGGTGAGAGCGGTTTCTGGCATTCAGATCAAGGCTTTGCGAATGGTATCTAGATCGATATGGGCCGCGCAGGCCGAACGCAGGGCATCCGGCGTCAGCGGAGCGATGACAGGCAGGCGGCCAAGGTGAACCACCTTGCCGAACTGGCAGATGGTTTCTTCCACCTGCGGCGCCGGATCGCCGCTGAAGATCACTCCCACAACGGGGCAGTTTCGCGCACGCAGCGCCTCCAGCGACAAAAGCGTGTGGTTGATCGTGCCAAGGCGGGTTGACGCACAAAGCACCACCGGCGCCTGCCAGCGCGCAAAGAGATCGACATAGAGCGCCCCGCGGTTCAGCGGCACCATCAGCCCCCCTGCCCCTTCGACCACCAGCGGCCCATAGACCTGCGGCAGGTCGAGCGCATCAAGGGCAATCTCCACGCCTTCGGCCTCGGCCGACAGATGCGGCGAGGCGGGAAGCTGCAGCCGATAGGCCTCGGGCAGGATGTGGCAGTTTGCCATCCCCGCGACAAAGGCGCTGTCGGTCTCTTCTTCCAGCCCCGACTGCACCGGCTTCCAGTAACTCGCGCCCAGCGCCTGCACCAGCGCAGCAGAGATCACCGTCTTGCCAATGCCGGTGTCGGTGCCGGTGACCACCAGCGCGCGGCTCATGCCTGTACCTCCAGCACCTGCGCCAGATCCTGGAACATCTCCGTGACCACCTCTTTTGGCGTGTTGAGGGTGACCGAGATCCGCAAGCGAGACGTGCCTGCGGGCACCGTGGGCGGGCGGATGCCGCGAATGTCGTAGCCACGTGCCTGCAACGCGGCGGCCACCTGCATCGTCTGCCCATCTTCGCCAAGGATCACCGGAAGAATCTGGCACTGAAGGCCTTCAATTCCGCAGAGCCGCGCCGCCTCGGCATGGGCGTGGTGGATGCCATCCCAGGCGCGCTCCAGCCGGTCACTGCCGCTTTCCAGCAGCCCCAGCGCCGCGCGCACCAATGCGGCATTCAGCGGCGACGGGGCGGTTGCAAAGATGAAGTTGCGCCCCTTGTTGATCAACATCTCGATCAGTACGTGTGGCGCGCAGATCAGGGCCCCCGAGGCCCCCAGCGCCTTGCCGCAGGTATGCAGCGTGATGACGTTCGCGCGATGCGCAAACCCATGCGCCAGACCACGCCCCTGCGGGCCGAACAGGCCGGTGGCATGGGCTTCATCCACCACCAAAACCCCGCCCGCGCTATCGGCCAGCGCCATCAGCTCGGCCAGCGGCGCAAGGTCGCCATCCATGGAATAGACCGCCTCGACCGCGATCCAGACCTGACCGGTGCCGCCCTGGCTGCGCCAGTCCGTGACGCGCTGCGCCGCGTCCGCGGCATCGTTATGGGCAAAGCTCTGCACCTCGGCCCGGCCCAGCCGCATGCCATCGCGGGTGCTGGCATGAATCAGATCATCATAAAGCACCAGATCGCCCCGCTGCGGCAGGGTCGAGAAGATCGCCACATTGGCATTGAAGCCGCCACCCATGAACAGCGCCGCCTCGCTGCCGAAGAAGGCAGCAGCTTCGTCCTCCAGCAGATGGTGCTCGCTGTCATTGCCGCGCAAGAGGCGTGAACCGCCCGCACCTACTGGAACCCCGCGCTGCAAGGCTGCCATAGCGGCGGCGCGCATTTCGGGGCTGGCCGCAAGGCCCAGATAGTCGTTCGAGGAAAAGTCATGCCCCGCGCGCGGGATCAGGCGGCGGTAGCGGTCCTGCTGCGCCAGACCGTCAAGCAGCGCCTGTTGGCGCGGAAACTGGGCCGTGAGCGGTTTGAGGGCCGCAGCGGTCATGCCTCTGCCTCGCCGATACGCCCCTCGCAATGGGCCGCCATGGCCTTGAGGCCCAGCCGGTCAAACAGCTGCTGGTCCTTGTCCTCTTCGGGGTTGTCCGCCGTGAGCAGCGTCTCCCCCACGAAGATCGAATTGGCGCCCGCAAAGAAACACATGGCCTGCAGCTCGTCACTCATGTCGGTACGGCCGGCAGACAGGCGCACATGGCTGTTGGGCATCAGGATCCGCGCCATGGCGATGGTGCGCACAAACTCGATGGGATCGAGTTTGGCCACATCGGCCAGCGGCGTGTCCGGGATCGGGATCAGCATGTTGACCGGCACCGAATCCGGGTGTTCGTCCAGGGTGGCCAGCGCCAGCAGCATGTCGATGCGGTCCATCTGTTCCTCGCCCATGCCGACGATACCGCCCGCGCAGACCTTGATCCCCGCCTCGCGCACGCGGTTCAGCGTCTCGATCCGGTCGGCAAAGGTGCGGGTGGTGATGATCTCGGAGTAATAGCGCTCCGAGGTATCGATATTGTGGTTGTAATAATCCAGCCCCGCATCGCGCAGGCGGAAGACCTGATCTTCCTCCAGCATGCCAAGGGTCATGCAGGTCTCCATGCCAAGATCCTTCACGCCGTGGATCATCGCCTCAAGGGCGGCCATGTCCCGGTCCTTGGGGCTGCGCCAGGCGGCGCCCATGCAATAGCGGGTCGCACCTGCATCCCGTGCCTTCTTCGCCTCGGCGATCACCCGCTCCACCTCGATCAGCTTGGCCGCCGAGAGTTTTGCACCATTGCGCGCGGACTGGCTGCAATAGGCGCAATCCTCGGGGCAGCCGCCGGTCTTGATGCTCAGCAGCTTGGATTTCTGCACCTGGTTGGGGTCAAAGGCCTGCCGGTGCACCGAATGCGCCCGGAACAGCAAATCCATGAACGGCAGGTTGTAGATTTCCTCGGCCTCGGCGCGTGTCCAGTCCGTTCTGATCGGCGCGGCATCCAGCATCGGCCCCTCCATTTCACATTTTATCTATCATTGCGCATCTCGATTTTGCGCTGCGCCATTTTTATAGATAATTTTTTCTCAGGATGGCAAGGCCCAGAAACCGCGCCGCAAAAAGCAATTTTATCAACGCAATTTCAGTAATTTAACAAATTTCACACCCTAGACCGCAGCAAGCGAAGAAACCCCCTTGACGTCCCCCGGGACGCTCTTCTAGGTGTAAATGCACGCAGGGGAGTCCCGCCAAGGGGACTGAGAGGCAGACAGGGCGGAGGCAACTCCAACCGGTGACGCGACCCTTTGAACCTGACCCAGTTGACACTGGCGTAGGAAGCTAGGATGCGCACCCAACGGCCCGGTACAGGCCCAAAATGCGCAGTCTGAACCGAACGGTGGGTACACCCGTTCCGCGTTTCCCCGTCCAAACCTCATCTGGTGTCTTTTTTGAAGTTTGGCTTCGAGGAGCACCGCATGACCCATCAAGACCCAAAGATCGCGCCCAGCGTGACCACCGGCCCGCTGCCCGCATCGCAAAAGATCTACGTGCCGGGCGAGATCCACCAACAGATCCGCGTGCCGATGCGCGAGATCTCGACCCACCCCACGGCAGGCGAAGCTCCGCTGCCGGTCTATGACAGCTCCGGCCCCTACACCGATCCCGATCACACCACCGACATCCGCCAGGGCCTGCCTGCACTGCGCCGCGACTGGATCCGCGCACGTGGGGACGTGGAGGACTACCAGGGCCGCGACATCAAGCCCGAGGATAACGGCTTTGCCCAAGGCGACCGGCTGACGCCAGAATTCCCACATCGCCCTGCCCCCCTGCGCGCCACGGGAAACAAGGCCGTCACGCAGCTCGCCTATGCCCGCGCGGGCCTGATCACGCCGGAAATGGAGTTCGTCGCCATCCGCGAGAACCAGCTGCGCGACACCGCGCCCTGCCATCGCGATGGCAACGACTGGGGCGCCAATATCCCGGACTACGTGACTCCAGACTTCGTCCGCCAGGAAATCGCCGCTGGCCGCGCCATCATCCCCGCCAATATCAACCACCCCGAGCTGGAACCGATGATCATCGGCCGCAACTTCCTGGTGAAGATCAACGCCAATATGGGCACCTCGGCTGTCACCTCCTCAATGGAGGAAGAGGTGGACAAGCTGGTCTGGGCGATCCGCTGGGGCGCCGATACGGTGATGGATCTGTCGACGGGGCGCAACATCCACAACACCCGCGAATGGATCATCCGCAACTCCCCCGTGCCCATCGGCACCGTGCCGATCTACCAGGCGCTGGAAAAGGTGAACGGCATTGCCGAAGACCTGACCTGGGAGGTGTTCCGCGACACGCTGATCGAACAGGCCGAACAGGGCGTGGACTATTTCACGATCCATGCAGGCGTGCGGCTGCATATGATTCCGATGACGGTGAACCGCGTGACGGGGATCGTCTCGCGCGGCGGCTCGATCATGGCCAAGTGGTGCCTGCATCACCACAAGGAAAGCTTCCTTTACGAGCATTTCGAGGAAATCTGCGACATTTGCCGCAGGTATGACGTCTCCTTCTCGCTCGGTGATGGGCTGCGCCCCGGATCGATTGCCGATGCCAATGATGAGGCGCAATTTGCCGAGCTGGAAACCCTGGGCGAGCTGACCCAGATCGCCTGGGCCAAGGACTGCCAGGTGATGATCGAGGGGCCGGGCCATGTGGCCATGCACAAGATCAAGGAGAACATGGACAAGCAGCTGGAGTGCTGCCACGAGGCGCCCTTTTACACGCTTGGCCCCCTCACCACCGACATCGCGCCGGGCTATGACCATATCACCTCCGGCATCGGGGCCGCGATGATCGGCTGGTTCGGCTGCGCCATGCTTTGCTATGTAACGCCCAAGGAACACCTGGGCCTGCCGGACCGCGATGATGTGAAGACCGGCGTGATCACCTACAAGATCGCCGCCCATGCCGCCGATCTGGCCAAGGGGCTGCCGGGGGCGCAAAGGCGTGATGATGCGCTATCGCGCGCACGCTTCGAATTCCGCTGGGAGGATCAGTTCAACCTCTCGCTCGACCCTGAAACAGCGCGTGATTTCCACGATGCCACCCTGCCGAAACAGGCCCACAAGGTGGCGCATTTCTGTTCCATGTGCGGGCCGAAATTCTGCTCGATGCGGATCAGCCACGACATCCGCGCCGAGGCCCAGAAGGAAGGCATGGAGGCGATGGCGGCCAAGTTCCGCGAGGGCGGCGACCTTTATGTGCCGGTGAAGGACGCAGAGGACGCGGGCGCATGATCACCATCGCAGGTGCGGGCCTTGCCGGGCTGGCTTGCGCGCATGAGCTGGCCCGGCGCGGCGCAAGCGTAACCATCTATGAACGCAGCGCGCGCATCGGCGAGGGCAGCGTCTCGCGCTACGCAGGCGGCATGCTCGCCCCCTGGTGCGAGGGTGAAAGCGCCGAAGCGCAAGTGATCACCCTCGGCAGCCGCGCCCTCGACTGGTGGGCCCAGATCACCCCGGTGGTCCGGCGCGGCACGTTGGTCTTGGCGCCTGCCCGCGACCGGGCCGAGCTCACCCGCTTTGCCAAACGCACCGAAGCACATGAGGTGGTTGACGAGACGCAGATCGCAGCACTTGAGCCGGACCTCGCTGGCCGGTTCCGCAGCGGTCTGCACTTTGCCCAGGAAGGCCACCTGGACCCGCGCAGGGCGCTGATCGACCTGGCCCGGCGGGTTGAGGAGATGGGCGTGACGATACATCTGAACAGGCCCGCGCCAAAGCGGGTGACGCTCGACTGCACCGGCATGAACGCGCCCTTGCACGGCCTGCGCCCGGTGCGCGGGGAGATGGCGATCCTGCATGCGCCGGGGGTGGAGATCCGCCGCACCCTGCGCCTGCTGCATCCGCGCATCCCCATCTACCTTGTACCGCGCGAGGGCCATCACTTCATGCTGGGCGCCACCATGCTGGAAAGCAGCGCCACCTGCCCGCCGACCTTGCGCGCCCTCAGCGAGCTGATGAACGCCGCCTATGCCCTGCACCCGGGCCTGGCCGAGGCCTCGGTTGTCGAGCTTGGCGCAGGCCTGCGCCCGGCCTTTGCAAACAACCTACCACAGCTGATCTGGCAGGACGGCACATTGTTCCTCAACGGGCTTTACCGCCACGGCTTCCTGCTGGCGCCCGCCATGGCCGCGCGCGCGGCAGGCATGCTGATACCGGAGATTGAAGATGCAGATCATCGTGAACGCAGAACCGCGTGAGATCCGCGCGGAGACCCTGGATGCGGCTCTGCAGGAGCTGGGCCTGACCAGCCCTGCGATTGCAACGGCGCTGAACGGGCAATTTGTTTCGCGTGCGAAACGCGTTGACACGACCTTAACCGATGGCGACCGGCTCGAAATCCTCGCCCCGATGCAGGGAGGCTAAGAGATGAATCTCTATGGCGTAGAGCTCAGCTCGCGGCTGTTGCTCGGAACCGCGCAATACCCCTCACCCCAGGTCTTGCTGGAGGCGATCCATCACAGCCGCTGCGAGGTGATTACCGTGTCGCTGCGCCGCGAAAGCGCAGGCGGATCCGGCGCGGCCTTCTGGGACATGCTGCAGGACCTGTCTGTACGGATCCTGCCCAATACCGCCGGCTGCCACACGGTACGGGATGCGGTGACCACCGCCCATATGGCGCGGGAGGTCCTTGGCACCCCCTGGATCAAGCTGGAAGTGATCGGCCACGGCGACACGCTGCAACCGGATGTCTTTGCCCTGGTGGAAGCCGCGCGGATCCTCAGCGCCGAAGGCTTCCAGGTCTTTCCCTACACGACCGAGGATCTGGTGGTCGGCGAGCGGCTGATTGAGGCAGGCTGCGAAGTCTTGATGCCCTGGGGCGCACCGATCGGATCGGGTCAGGGGTTGCTCCGCCGCGACGGGCTCAAGGCGATGCGGGCGCATTTTCCGAAGGTGCCGCTGATCGTCGATGCCGGCATCGGCCGCCCCTCGGATGCGGCAGAGGCGATGGAGCTGGGCATGGACGGGGTCCTGATGAACACGGCCGTAGCCAAGGCGGGCGATCCGGTGGCCATGGCCCGCGCCATGGATCTGGCCTTGCGGGCCGGGCGCGCGGGTTTTGAGGCCGAGCCGATGGAGCGGCGCGACATGGGGGTGCCCTCCACCCCGGTTCTGGGTCTGGCGGAGTTGTTGTGATGGAGCGCTTCTACCTGATCGTGGGCCATGTTGGCCGATTGGAGCTGCTGGTGCCGCAAGGGGTGAAGCTGGTGCAGTTGCGCCTCAAGAAACAACCCGAAGCCGAAGTGCGCCGCCAGATCGCCCGTGCGCGCGATCTCTGCGCGGTGCATGGCGCGCAGCTGGTGGTGAACGACCACTGGCAGGCGGCGCTGGATCTCAACTGCAGCTTCGTTCACCTCGGCCAGGAGGACATGGACACGGCGGATTTTGCCGCCCTGCGCCGCGCCGGGCTGCGTTATGGTCTTTCGACCCATGACGAGGGCGAGCTTGAGCGCGCCCTGTCCCATGATCCCGCCTATGTGGCCCTTGGGCCGATCTATCCAACCCAGCTCAAACAGATGAAATGGCCGCCGCAGGGGCTGGAGCGGCTGCGGCGTTGGAAAGCTCTTGCCGGCAACACGCCCCTGGTGGCCATCGGCGGGCTTACGCCCGAACGCCTGCCCGGCGTCTTTGCCGCCGGGGCCGACAGCGCGGCGGTGGTGACGGATATCCAGCAGGCCAGCGACCCGGAAGCCCGCACCCGGGACTGGATCAGGGCCTGCGGCGGATGAGCAGGATCGACCGGTACGCCCGCCAGATCGCCCTGCCCGAGGTGGGCGCCAGCGGCCAGGCGAGGCTTGCAACGGCCCATGTTCTGATTGTTGGCGCCGGTGGGCTTGGCTGTCCGGCCTTGAGCTATCTGGCCGGGGCCGGTGTTGGAGAGATCACCCTGATGGACCCAGACGTGGTGGAGGAAAGCAACCTGCACCGCCAGCCGCTCTATCATACGGGCGATATCGGCCTGCCCAAGGTCGAGGCGGCCCGGCGCCACCTGCAAAAGGCTCATCCTGCCCTGAACCTGCATGCAATCGGCAGCGCGCTGACGCCAGAGAATGCCGCCGCCGCCATCGCCCGCGCCGACCTAGTGCTGGATGGTGCAGATACCATCGCGGCCTCCTACATCCTGTCGGATCACTGCCACGCGCAGGGCACACCGCTGATCTCTGCCTCCGCCCTGGGGCAGAGGGGCTATGTGGGCGGGTTCTGCGACGGCGCGCCCTCCCTGCGGGCGCTGTTTCCCGATCCCCCCGACAGCGGCGCCACCTGCGCCAGCCTCGGCGTCATGGGGCCGCTGGTGGGGGCGATCGGCGCGCTGCAGGCGCAGATGGCGCTGAAGGTCTTGCTCGGCCATGACCCCTCCCCCCTGGGGCAGGTGATCTCGCTGGACATGGCGGACCTCAGGCTGTCGGGCTTTCGCTTTGACGATGCGGAAGAACCTGCCGACGGATTTGCCTTTATCGCCCCCGACACCATCGAGGACGGAGATTATGTCATCGATCTGCGCCCCCCGGAAGAAGCCGCCACAGCTGCGGCGCCACAGGCCAGGCGCCTGCCCCTGCAGGCACTTGCGGCGGAACACCTCCCGAAAGACCGGCGGATCGTCCTGTGCTGCCACTCGGGTCAACGCGCCTGGCGGGCCGCGCGGCAGTTGCAGCAGCGTGGATATGACCATCTGGCCCTGCTGGCCGTGGCGACGACATGACTGCGGCGCCACGCATCCTGGTGATTGCCGGAACCGATTCCAGCGGCGGCGCCGGGCTGACGCGCGACACCGCCACGGCCGCCGAGCTGGGCTGCCGCGTCGCGCCGGTGGTGACCGCTGTGACCGCACAGACCAGCGCAACCTTACGCTGCGCCTTGCCGCTGCCCACCCCGATCATCGTCGAACAGATGCGTGCCAGCCTGGATGAGGCGCCGGTCGATGCCGTCAAGATCGGCATGCTCGGCACCGCAGAGGCCGCCCTGGCGATCGCGGCGCATCTGCCGCCACGGGTGCCGGTGGTGTTGGATCCCGTGCTCAAGAGCTCTTCCGGCGGTGACCTTGGACACCGGCAGAGCCTGGCTCCCCTTTGGGGGCGGGTGAGCCTGCTGACCCCGAACCTGACCGAAAGCGCAGCGCTGGCGCAGCAGCCGGTCAGCGAGGACCCCGACGATCTGCAACGACAGGCCATCAGTTTGCTGGGCAACGCATCGCAACCGGGGCCCGCAGCCGTTCTGATCAAAGGCGGCCATGGCAGCAGACAGGAGTGCTTGGACTACCTGTTCCGCCCCGGCACCGTGGATGTTTTGCGCGCGCCGCGTCAACGGCAGGGCGCCAGGGGGACCGGCTGCAGCCTGGCCACGGCGATTGCCTGCTTCCTGGCGCGGGGGCTGCCATTGGCCACCGCCTGCGAAGAGGGGAAACACTGGCTGACGCAGTGGTTGACGATACAGGAGATCAGCGCGCGCCCAAGCTGATCGCCATTGCGACTAGCCGATATTCGCCGGTTCCGGACGGTCTGCAAGACGCGCGGCGCGCAGAGTGGCGAGGGTCTCCAGAAGCACGGCCTTGCGGATCGGCTTTTGCAGGAAATGATCCATACCGGCGTCAAGACAGGCCTTTCTGTGGCTATCAAAGGCATTCGCGGTCAGCGCCACGATCACCGGCTGCGGGCCTTCCAGCGCGCGGATCTCGCGGGTGGCCGCCGCGCCGTCGAGCTCCGGCATGGACATATCCATCAGCACGAAATCCGGCATTTCGGCCCGGCACAGCTCCACCGCTTCGCGACCGTTTTCCGCCTCCTTGCAGTCCACAGGAAGCCCGGACAGGTATTTTCGCACCAGCAGCCGATTGGTGCGGTTGTCTTCGGCCAGGACGATGCGACTGCCGCGCAGAACCTCAAGATCCACTTGCGGCACGGCTTCCTCCTGCCGCTCGCCGAGCGGCGTCTGCTCTGGCTCCAGCTGCACTTCAAGGCGGAAACAGGCCCCCTGACCCTGCGTCTTGTCGCGGCAGAGGGTGATGTCGCCCCCCATTCTGTTGGCCAGGATCCTTGAAATGGTCAGGCCAAGCCCGGTGCCGCCAAAGGCGCGTGTCGTGGCGGCATCGGCCTGGGAAAACCTGTCGAAGATACGCTCTGCCTGGCTTTCGGTGATCCCGATGCCGGTGTCCTCGACCTCAACCACCAGCCGGTTGGGGGTGACCGGCGAGATCTCGGCGCGCAGAATGACCTCTCCCTTGGCAGTGAATTTTACCGCATTGCCGACCAGATTGACCAGGATCTGACGCAGACGGGAATCATCCCCGTGCATGCGCTGAGGCATGGCCGGATCGAGTTCGACCTTCAACGCCAGGCCCTTGCTCTCGGCCTTGGGGCGCAGAAGGTTGGCGGCGTGCACGATACAGCTGCGCAAGTCGAAATCAGTGGGCGTGATCTCAAGCTTGTCGGCCTCCAGGCGCGACAAGTCCAGAATGTCGTTGATGATCTTCAACAATCCGTTCGAGGAGTCCCGGATGGTGTCGACAAAGAGCCGTTCCTCCTGAGGCAGCTCTTTCTCGGCCAGCAGGTCCGCCATGCCAAGAATGCCGTTCATGGGGGTGCGGATTTCATGGCTCATATTGGCCAGGAATTCGGTCTTTGCCCGGTCGGCCTGCTCGGCGGCAAGCTTTGCCTCCATCAATTCACTGTTGCGCTGGGTCAAGGCCCGGTTGGCGCGGATCAGCTCCTCGCGCAGATGCACATCCCAGGATACATCCCAATCGACCCCGATCACGCGCTGCCGCCCGGCGAAATCGAAGTAGACACAGCCCAGGGCCCGAATGTACTTCTCCTCACCATTGTCGAGCAGAACCCGATACTCGGACTGGTAGTTCGCACCGTCCTGGGTGGCGCGCCAGAAGGTTTCGACAGCGGCCTGGCGATCATCCGGGTGCAGGCACTCCTTCCAGTCGGCAAAGGTCATCTTGCGATCCTTGCCCTGCACCCCGTAGAGCTCCAGCATACGCCGGTCCCAGATCAGTTCACCGGTTTCCACCTCCATCTCCCAAATCCCGATCTTGGAGGTCTCCACCGCGATTTCCAGGCGCCGAGACAGGGTCTCCAACTCGCGCTCGCGGCGCTTGAGCTTCTCGATCGCCTGCCGACGCGCGGCGGACATCCGACTGGCCATGATGATCGGGATGAGCACCAGCGCACTGCCCAGCAGCAAGGACAAACGCAAGGCCCAGCGGTTGCCGGGTACAACACCCCAGCCCCGCGCCGGACGCGCAGCCAACAACCAACGGCCCTCCGGCAGGGTGATATCCATCAGCACCGGATCGCCCGCCAGGACATCCGCGGAGCCAAAGAACAACTCTCCCTGCGCGCCCTGCCCGTCCTTGCCGATCAGCGCCACCTCAATACCAAGCCCCGGATCGTTCAGCCCGGCGGCCTCATAGACCCCCTGCTCGTCCATTACCGCGGACAAGATCCCCCAGAACTGCCGCTGCCCGCCGGTGCGGGTGAAAATCGGGAAGCGTGCGATGAAGGCACGCCCGCCCTGTACCAGGGTCAAAGGACCGGCCAGGACCATCTTGCCACTGTCCCTGACCTGATTGGCCGCCTTGTGCTGCGCCTCATTCTTGGTCAGGTCCAGACCCAGAGCCTCCTCGTTTCCCGCCAAGGGATGAATACGGGTAATCACCAGGTCCGGGGCGGCGGCCACATGGGTGATCTCGCCATGATCCCCGATAATATGTGTGCCAAGTTCGGAAAACCGCTGCTGCGACATGTCAGGCTCGGTGGACAAGACCCCGACCAACCCCCGCACCAATTGGATATCGGCGCTCAGAACGCCCTCGAGGCGGGAGCGGATCAGGCCGGCTTCATTCTGCACCTGCGCCCTTAGACCTTGTTGAAAGATGATGGAATTCTGGCGTTCGGCAAACACCCAGGCGCCGACCAGCACGGCCAGGGTGACCAGGATTGGCAGGTAGGTGCGGTTGAAGACACCGCGCAGAACACCACGCACATCGGCACGGCCATCGAGAACCACCACCATTTAAAGCCTCTTGAAATCGCCGGACACACCTAAACCGCTAGCTCGGACAGTATGCTAACAACTGGTTCAATAGCTCTTAACGACCAAAATATAAATATCGGGGTAGCCGCGCCGGGTCACGCACAACCAGGAAGTGCTCGATTCACCCCCTTCGGCACGGCCACACTCGCGCCTCAAGATGCGGACATTATGGCGATTATCCTCATTTTTCCGGCCCTGAATATCGTCAAAATGTCCGCCCTGCATTTTGGTAAAAAAAACAGTCCAATTTCTGAACTCGCCCTATGCAGCAATCTTCTTCGAAAATCAGATCGTTAATCGCGACCGGTCGGGACGGCACGAAAAAACAACACATATGATTTTGAAAATCTAAAATGCGCCCCCTAAAATGTCACTGTCTGCGCCAGGGTTGGCGCGGGCTGAACTGTCGCAAGACAGGCAAAGGGAGGAATAAAATCATGTCAAAAATCGTATCGCGCCGTCGCGCGCTGACGGGTCTTGCCGGTCTGGGAGCTGCCGGCCTGGCCGCTCCGAGCCTTGCAACGGCTGCAGGTCAGACCAAAACCTGGAAAGTGCAGACATCCTGGCCCGGTGGCGCGGGTCTGCAGATCTTTAAGGACTGGTGCGGCACCATCGCCGAAAAGACCGGTGGCGAGCTGGCCTTCCAGCCCTTCGGCGCCAATGACGTCGTGGGTGATTTCCAGCTGTATGACGCGGTGAAGAACGGCGTTCTGGACGCGGTGAACCCCTTCACCATCTACGCGCAAGGGATCATTCCGGCGGCGGTCTTCCTGTCGTCCTTCCCGCTGGGGCTGCGCAACCCGCATGAATATGACGTCTTCTACTACGGGCTTGGCGGCATCGACATGGCGCGCGAGCTCTACAAGGCGCAGGGCATGCATTTCGTCGGCCCGATCCACCACGGCCCGAACATCATCCACTCCAAGGTGCCGATCCGCTCGATCGACGATTTCCGCGGCCGCAAGATGCGCCTGCCCGGCGGCATGGTCGCCGAGATCTTCACCGAGATCGGCGCCGAAACCACCGTTCTGCCCGGTTCGGAAATCTTCCCGGCGCTGGAGAAGGGCACCATCGACGTGGCCGACTACGTGGGTCCGGCGGTGAACTACTCGCTCGGCTTCAGCCAGGTGACCGACTATATCGTCATGGGCCCTCCGGGCTTCATGTCGCTCTATCAGCCGGTGGACATCATGGACCTGACCGTGGGCATGGACAGCTGGAACGCGCTGTCGCCGCAGATGCAGCAGTTCGTCGAGATGGAAACCCACGTCTATTCCGACATGCACCACGCCGCGATCCAGGCCGCCGACCAGGAAGCCTGGAAGAAGTTCGAGGCCGATGGCACCGAGGTCACCCGCCTCAGCCAGGACGACGTGGAACTGATGACCGAGGTCGCCGTTCCGGTCTGGTTCAAATACGCCAACCGCGACAAGTCCAGCGCCCGCGTCTTCAAGACGATCCTGGATTACATGCAGTCCGGTTCGCTTGGCTATGTCGACCCGGCCCTGACCGAAGGCATGTCGCTGGATCTGTAATCCAGCCCACGACAAATGCAAACACGACGGACCCGCACATCGCGTGCGGGTCCGTTTGTGACACCACTCATCACCGACAATAACGGGGGAACCCATGCCCAGTCTCGATGTTTCCTTGCCCCATTGGGCCTATTGGGTGGGACTGATCGTCTTCCCAATGGTGGCCATGGTTCTGGCCAGACGGCCAAAAACCGGCCCCAGCACATACACCAATGCCCTGGGCTATTTCATTCTGGTGACCGGCGGCATGCTGGGTCTGCACCGCTTCTATCTGCGCAGCCTGTTGGGGCTGGCCTTCATTCCGGTCTTCGTTCTGATCCTGATCGCCAATTCCAACGGACAGGAGGCGCGCAGCATCCTGTCGGACGCCTCCAACGTGGTGCGCCAGGCGGAACGCACCCTGGAGCGTGAAGAGGGCCGCGTTGCCGCCGCCGAAGCGGATATGCCCGACCTGCGCGCAGAGCTGGCCGCCGCCGAGGAAGGCTCCTTCGCCCAGCGGCGCGCGGAAAAGAACATCACCCGCGCCGAAAAACGCATCGAGGACGGGCGCGAGCGGATCACGGCAGCCAAGACCGACCTTGAGACCGCAGCCCCCGCGCTGGAGGTTGCTGGCGAAACCATGGCCTTCTGGAACCGGGTCGGCGCCTATGCGCTCTATGTGCTGCTGGCGGCGATGCTGGTGGATGCGGTGCTGATGCCGGGCCTAGTGCGCCGCGCCAACGCAAACCTGCCCGAGGAAGAGCCGGAAACCGAGGCCGAAAAGGCCCTGCGGGAGCTGGAAGAGGCGGAAAACGTCGAGGATTCTAGCCATGTTTCAACGGGTTGGACCGGCTGGATCGACCGCACCTCGCTGATGGCGGGTGAGTTCGTCAGCTACTGGGCGGTGATCGCGGTCTTTGTCTATTACTTCGAAGTGATCAGCCGCTATGTCTTCGGCTCGCCCACCAACTGGGCGCATGAAGCCATGTATCTGATGTTCGGCATGCAGTACCTGATTGCCGGATCTTACGCGATGCTGACCGAGGCGCATGTACGGGTGGATATCTTCTACGCCCCTCTGTCGCGCCCGAAACGGGCCTGGGCGGATCTGGTGACCTCGATCTTCTTCTTCATCTTCGCCTTCACCCTTCTGTTCACCGGCTACAAGTTCGCACTGGACGCAAATGCGGTGGCCACCGGCAACGGCGTGGTGTCCGAATGGGCGCGCGGCGATATCGGCTTTGGTGAGATGCTGGGCAGCTTGAACCTGGCACAGTGGACCGATCCGAATATCCGCTGGGGCGAGATTAGCTTCAATGAATGGGAAATCCCGCTGTGGCCGATGAAATGGGTCATGGTGATCGGCGGCCTGCTGCTGGTCCTTCAGGGTGTTTCCAAGCTCGCGCAGGACGTGCGCGCAATCGTGAAAGGGGCCTAAGTCATGGGTCTGGAAATTGGAATCGAGTGGCTGACACTCATCATGTTCGGCTCGCTCCTGGCCCTCCTGATGGCAGGGCTGCCGCTGGCCTTTGTGACCGGGGGCCTGGCTTGCGTCTTCCTGTACGTTTTGGGGGACGAGCGCGCGCTCAATATCGTGCCAAGCCGGATCTTCCCGCTGATGACCAACTATCAGCTCTCGGCGATCCCGCTGTTCATCTTCATGGCCTCGATGCTGGAAAGGGCCGGGATCATCAACGACATGTTCGATGTGATCTACAAGGTCCTTGGTGGCGTCAAAGGCGGGCTTGCGGCGGCAACCATCATCGCCTCGACCGTGCTGGCGGCCATGGTGGGCGTGATCGGCGCCGCCGTGGTGACCATGGGCATCATCGCCCTGCCCGCCATGCTGAAACGCGGCTATGATCCCAAGATCGCCATGGGCTCGATCATGGCGGGCGGCACTCTCGGCATCCTGATCCCGCCGTCGATCCTGGCGATCATCTATGCGGTGGTGGCGGAACAATCCGTGGGTGAGCTGTTCATCGGCGCGGTCTTCCCGGGCCTGCTCCTGTCGGGCACCTATGTGCTCTACGTCATCGCACGCTCCACCATCAACCCGACCCTTGGCCCGCCGATCCCGGTGGAAGAGCGCGTCAGCTTTGCCGAGAAGATGCGTCTGATGGGCAATATGTCGGCACCCATCGCCCTGATCGTGATCGTTCTGGGCGTCATCTTCACCGGCGTTGCAACCCCGGTGGAAGCGGCCGGCATCGGCACCTTCGGCGCCTTCATCGTTGCAGCCATCCACCGCAAGCTGGACTGGCAGACGGTGCGCGAAGCCTCGATCGGCACGCTCAAGGCCAGCGCCATGGTGATCTGGATCATGTTCGGCGCCACGATTTTCGTGGGCCTCTATGTGCTGGAGGGCGGCCAGCAGTTCGTGCAATCGGCGCTTGAGGCGACGGGCTTTGGCCCCTGGGGCATCCTGATCATCATGATGTTCGTGCTGGTGATCCTGGGCATGTTCCTGGACTGGGTCGGCATCCTGCTGTTGTGCGTGCCGATCTTCGTGCCGATCATCAAGGCGATGGGTCCCGAGGCCTTTGGCCTGGCTTCCGAGGCCGATCTGGTGCTGTGGTTCGGGGTGCTTTACCTCGTCAACATGCAGATGAGCTTCCTGTCGCCGCCCTTCGGCTATGCGTTGTTCTACCTGCGCGGCGTGGCCCCGGCCGAGATCCCGATGTCGGATATCTTCAAATCGGCCCTGCCCTTCCTGGGCCTGCAGATCGTCGGTCTGGTGCTCTGCATGGTCTTCCCCGAGATCATCACCTGGCTACCGCGCCTGATCTACGGCTGAGCCAGGATCACCGGAGGTGAAAAGATCAACCGGTTTGAGCCGCCCCCTTTGGGGCGGCTCATCTTCTTTTGCGGATTATTTGCAGATTTCCGCCCATGCCCGGTTGCGGCGCATTGTCTCCGCCTCAGGGCGATTTCGCGCATTTGCGGCCCTCGTTTGCTCAACAAAATCAGAATATTGCATGTGATTTCGGCTTGGGTGAGCCCCCCTTCAACCGGGCAAGCATGCTGCGCTTCTCCCGTTATGGTGATAACCGAGTTTCAAATTCTGCTTGCTATAGCCATCTACTCAGGTATCCGGGCAGCAACAAACACAAGACGACAGGCGCATGACCGACAAAACCGATCGACCAAGCTCCCAACGCGGCGCAACCGCTGCCCGCGACTGGGTCAAGACCCTTGCCAGCTACCGCGACCCCAACCGCCTGCGCAGCGCCTTTGAACTGGCCGCGACGGTTGTTCCCTTTCTGCTGCTTTGGGGACTCGCTTGGTGGAGCCTGTCGATCAGTTACTGGCTGGCCTTTGGTATCTCGCTTGTGAATGCCGGTTTCCTGGTGCGGCTCTTTGCGATCCAGCACGATTGCGGCCATGGCGCCTTTTTCCCCAGCCGCGGTCTCAGCGACTGGATGGGACGTGTGATGGGGGTGATCACCCTGACCCCCTATGATGTCTGGCGGCGCACCCATTCGATCCACCACAGCGCCACCGGCAACCTGGACAAGCGCGGCATGGGCGATGTGCACACGCTGACCCTGGCCGAATATCGCGCCATGGGGCGCTTCCAGCGGCTGGTCTATCGCCTCTATCGCAACCCGCTGGTGCTGTTCGGCATTGGCCCCGGCTACCTGTTCCTGTTGCAGAACCGCATTCCGCTGGGGCTGATGGACAGCGCCAAATACTGGGTCAGCGCCATGCTCACCAACCTGGCCATTGCCGCGGCCCTGCTAACGATCTGGTACTTCGGCGGCTGGCAGCCCCTGGTGCTGATCTTCCTGCCGACGACGCTCTTGGCGGCCACCATCGGCGTCTGGCTGTTCTACGTGCAGCACCAGTTTGAACACACCAACTGGGATCACGATCCCGACTGGCAATTGCATGAATCCGCGCTGCACGGCAGTTCCTACTACCAGCTGCCCGCCATTCTGCAGTGGTTCAGCGCCAATATCGGCATCCATCACGTGCATCACCTTTACAGCCGCATCCCCTTCTACCGGCTGACCGAAGTGCTGCGCGACCATCAGGAACTGGCCGAAAGCAACCGCATGACCATCCGCGAAAGCCTGGCCAATGCGCGCCTGCATCTCTGGGACGAAGACAGCCGACGCCTGTTGTCCTTTGCCGAGGCGCGCCCGCTTCTGGCGGCGTCCTGATTGCTCGTTCCGATGTAAAAGCGCCGTTATCTAACATTAATAAAGAGAAAACTCTCGGCATTATCCCCCGTGCCCGGAAACCTTCTGTTTGCCACTTGGGTGGCAGGGTCAAGGTATCTCTTGGGTGTGGGGACCTGACCATGATGCATGTTGTGCTCGACAAGGAAGAAGCGGCGCTCAGGCGGCGTGCGCTGTTCCGGCTGCTGCGCCGGTTTGATTTTGATGCGCCAAAGTTCCTGGGCGAGGCGATCTCGGCGCCAGTGCCGGACAATCTGAGCGCGCCGGAGTATCTGCCAGCGCGCGCGCCTGTGACCGAGGCTCCGACCCGATCAAGGGACACGGCCCAGGCCTGCATCAGCAAGATCGCCGGGCCAGGCGGCTGGCGGCACGAAGAGCGCGGTTACCCGCCGCGCGGCTGATCGCGCACCAGGGTCACCACGACCAGGCCGACCAGGATCATCAGCGCCCCTGTCACGCTTTGCAGGGTGACAGGCTCTGCCACCACCAGGCTGGCCAGCAGCCAGGCCGTGACCGGTTCCGCCAGGGCCAGCGTCACGGCGGTGGAGGCCGCAACCCGCATCAGCCCCCAGGTATATAGCGCATAGGACAGTGCCGTGGCCCCCAGCCCGAGGAAGATGAGGCCCGACCAGGCCGAAGGCCCCGCCAGCCAGTCCAAGGGCACGAAAAACAGCACCGGTGCCGTCACCACGGCAGCCACGGTAAAGGTCGCCGCCGCAATCGCGGTAGAGGGCGCCTGCCCGCTCAGGCTGCTGGTGGCCAGCGAATAGGCGGCATAGCAGCCCCCCGCCATCAGCGCCAGGACCACGCCCAGAAGCGCCCCTTCGACGCCGCCGCCCGCATAGCCCAGGATGCCAACGCCCAGCACCGACACCGCCTGCCCCAAGAGCCGCAAGGGACCGGGCCTGCGGCCCAGGGCAAAGCGCTCCCACAGGGTGGCCCAGATCGGCGCGCTGCCGATGGCCACCGCCGTGCCGATCCCCACCCCGGCCAGGGTCACCGCGTAGAAGAAGAACAGGTTGTAGCCGCCGATGGCGACACCGGCGAAGAACACCCCGCGCAGAGGCAGGCGCAGCAGGCCGCGACGGCTCGCACTCTGTATCAGCGCCATCAGAACCAGCCCCGCCGCGCCAAAGATCAGCCGCAGGGCGCCCACCGCCAGCGGGTCACGGCCTTCGGGCAAAAGGGTCTGCACGGTCCCGGTGGTGCCCCACAGCATCGCCGCCAGAACCACGGAGGCAATCCCGATCGATCTGAAACCCTGCATGCTGCGCTGCTCCCTCTTCTTTCCCGATCTATCCCGGCTCAGCTCCGAAATGGCAACAGACAGCAGAGGCATTGCACGGCAGCGCAGAAAGAAAAAGGCGCAGGCTGGTGACCTGCGCCTTCACTGCCCGATAGGGGTGCCCGGCTTTACCCGCCGTGTTTAGCGATCAGAGCCTTGGCCTCTTTGATCAGGGCCTCGCCATCGATGCCCTTGCTGCCGACCTCTTCGATCCAGCGGCTGATCACCGGCTGGGCCTTTTCTTTCCAGCGGGCCACCTCGGCCTCGTCCAGCACGAAGATCTCATTGCCCTTGTCCTCGGCGATCTCACGTCCCGGCGCGTCGCGCTCCAGCATCACGCGGGCTGCAAAGGCCGAGAGCTTCTGCCCCGACTCCGCGTCCAGGATGGCTTTCAGGTCATCCGGCAGGGCGTTGTACTTGTCCCGGTTCATCACCAGCACGATGGTCGCCGTGTAAAGCGACTCCTTGCCGCTGAATTCGGTGTGATGGCCGACCAGATCGGTGAGTTTCACCGCAGGCGTCACCTCCCAGGGGATCACGGTACCGCTGATCACGCCCTTGGAGAGCGCCTCGGGGATGGCGGGCAGCGGCAGGCCGACCGGGGTTGCGCCCAGCTCCTTCAGCATGTCGGTGATGATCCGGGTCGGCCCGCGCAGGGTCTGACCGGCCATGTCCTCCAGCTTGGTGACGCCGCTTTCGGTATGGATCACGCCGGGGCCATGCACCCAGGCACCCAGCACCTTCACGTCCTTGTACTCGCCTTCCTGCAGGTCGCTTTCGACCAGTTCCATGAAGGCCTTGGAGGTCGCGATCGGGTCGGTCATCATGAAGGGCAGTTCAAAGACCTCAGTCTTGGGGAAACGGCCCGGCGTGTAGCCCACCACGGTCATCACCATGTCGGCAACGCCATCGGCAGCCTGATCCATCAGTCCCGGAGGCGTGCCACCCAGCGACATGGCATCGAAATGTTCGATCTTGATGCGCCCGCCGGAGGCTGCCTCCACCTCAGCCGCCCAGGGCTTCAGGATCAGCTTTGGCACCGTGGCGGGCGGCGGCAGGAACTGGTGCAGTCGCAGCGTCACCTCCTCGGCCGCGGCCGCCAGCGGCGTCATGGCAGTTGCGGCGGCAAAGAGCGCTGCGCCCAGAATATTGCGTGTCATCATGTTCTCCTCCCAGATGATGATGCGTCTTTTCCCGGTATGACCGGTATCTCCTCCTCCGGCGCTGCGTCAGTTCAGCGTCACCGGCAGGTTCCTTGGCCCACGAAAGCCGAACCCGTAGAACTGCACCGGCTCGGCCTTGGCCAGCTCCATCTTCGGGAACCGGTCGAACAGCATGGGCAGCATGATATTGGCCAGCATGCGCCGGGCGATATGGGTACCCTGGCAGAAATGCGGCCCGTTGCCAAAGGCCTGGTGCGGCTTGCGGGGGCGGAAAATGTTGAAGCTTTCGCCGTCCTCGAAGATGTCCTCATCCCGGCAGGCAGAGGCCTGGATGGTCATCACCGTGTCCCCCTTGGGGATCACATGGCCACGGATCTCGGTATCCTCCATCACCAGGCGCGAGCTGGCCTGGATCGGCGCCACCCAGCGCACGCCCTCCTCGAAGGCCTCGCCCCACATCTCCTTGGCCTTGGCCTCGGCCAGTTGATCGGGGTTGGTGAACAGCCCATAGAGAATGGTCAAAAGCGCATCGCGCGGCTCGTTGATGCCGCCGCCGATGGCGATCTTGATATTGGAAAAGATCTGGCTTTCGGGGATCGGATCCTCGGCATTGACCATCACCGACAGGACGCTGGGGTTGGGATCTGCCAGGTGGCGTGGGATGGCGGCCCGGAACAGCGCATCCATCTCGTCATTGGCGGCATCGCAATCGGCAAAGAGCTCATCCGTGAAGCCGAAGTTCCCTGCCCCGTCGATCAGGATCTGGCTCCAGCGCTGCATGTCATCGTCGCTGGCCTCAGGGATGCCCAGAAGATGCTTCAGGCAATGGGCCGCGAAAGGTCCGGCCAGCGCCGGGAACAGATCCACCGTCTCCCCGCGCGGCAGGCCCGCCACGAATTCTTCGGCGATCTTGGTGTAGATCCCCTCCCAGCAGCCCTTGATGTTGCGCCCGGTAAAGCTGGGCGCCATGGCTCCGCGTTCGCGCGCGTGTTCGTCGTCATCCTTGCGCATCAGCGTATGGGCGCGAAAGGCGCGGGTCATCGGGGTCTTGGGATCGTTGGAGCTGAAGATCTGAGGCGTGTCCTTGACGTATTTCGTATCCTCGGCCTTGGTCAGCAAGGTCCGCCCCAGAGAGGCCACCCGCACCACCGGCGCCTCGCGGCGCAGGCGCTGGTAGATGGGATAGGGATCCAGCGTCAGATCCCGGATGGTGATCTGATCGTCCTGCGGTGCCTGGCTCAACGTGGAAACGCTCATCTTCTCCCCCCGGTCGTTGGCTTGAAGAGCAAGCCTAAAAGCCGAGGTAAAAATGAGGCAATCCGATCAGACTGGTTTTCTCAATCGAAAATTTGCATAATTGATCTAAGTGCAAGCCTGGAGCGGCAAAATGACAGAGACACCGGATCCGCTGAGCCTCGATTTCGCCGCCCTGCGCACGCTGCGCCTGGTGCATGGCTATCGCTCCTTCTCGCGGGCGGCGGAAACGCTGGACGTGAATCAATCCACCGTCAGCTATACCGTCGACCGACTGCGCCGCGCCTTTGGCGACCCCCTGTTCGTGCGGCAAGGCGGCCAGATGGTGTCGACCGAGCGCTGCGAGGAAATCGTGGCCAGCACCAGCCGCATGCTGGACGAGATGCTGCAACTGGCCGAACCGCGCGCCTTTGATCCCGGACGGGCCGAAACGGAGATCACCATCTCCTGCAACTATTACGAACGCGCCACCATCCTGCCGCGACTGATGCGCAGGCTGCGCCGGGTGGCACCGGGGCTGCGGCTGACGGTGCGCACCTCCACCGTCGAGGGCAAGCAGCATCTGGATCGCGGCGAAAGCGACCTGGTGATCGGGCCGGTGCGCATCGAGGGCGGCAGCTACTACCGGCGCACGCTGTTTTCCGAACGGGCGGCCGTGGTGATCGCCCATGATGCCCCACCCGAACAGATGCCCCGGACCGAGGCCGCCTTTCTGGCCGCGCCGCAGGTGGTGATCGCCTATGGGGACTCCTGGCGTTCGCGCTTCCTGATGGAGATCGCGGCCGCCGGCAAATCGCTCAATCAGGTGATGTCCATTCCCAGCCCCGCCGCCCTGCCCGAACTCCTGGAAGGGACCGATCTGGTGGCCACCCTGCCCAGCCGCCTGGCGGATCACTTCGGGGACCGGGTGCAGACCGCCCCCAGCCCGTTTCGCGGCGAATTCGAGATCGACCTGACCTGGACCTCCCGCACCCATCATTCGCCCATGCATGCCTGGCTGCGCGAACAGATCGCACAGGCCTGCCAGCGTCAAACCTAGGCGTCAGCGCATCCACAGGCCTTCGGATTTGATCCGGTTGCGGATCAGCTGTTCCCGGCGCGGCAGGTTGGCCTGATCGAACAGGGCGCGCACCTTGGCCCCGCGCCCCTGGTAGACCATGCGCTTGATCGGCTCATAGGTCTTCAGCACCTTTTTGATCCAGTTGGGGGCCGCGACCTCTTCCAGCACCTCGATCACCCGGTCGCTTTCGCGGGCATAGAGCAGCGGAAACAGCCGGTAGTGGCAGCTGGTCCGGCCATCCAGATAGCCGGGCGCCAGCGTATCGCGCCCGCCACCGAAGGAATGGATCACCAGGGGCAGCGCGACCTGGTCCAGCCAAGGATCCAGCGCCTGGCCCACCAGCTCTACCGGCAGGTCGTCGCGGATCGAGGTGGCATAGTCGGCAAAGCGTGCGCCAAACTGGCGCGGACAGGCGCCATAGAAGAACCCGGCGTTGAAATAGAGGTAGCGGCGCCAGTGCCCCTCGGGCTGGTCTGGATCCTGACTGCTAGCGAAATCCAGGTCAAAGCGGTCATAAAGCGCGCGCCAGATCGCCTCGATGCCCGGCCCATACAGCGTCGGCTTCGGCCAGGTGCCCTCGCGCCGCAAAGAGGCCGACGGGCGGTCAAAGTCAAACGGCACCTCGGAAAGCTCCCCCGTGATCAGCGTGTCGCTGTCGAAAAAGACGAAAGGCGCGCCTTCGGGCAGCGCCATCAACGCCTCGATCTTGTTGCCATTGGGGTAGCTGTCGCCAAACCGCTCAGAGTCAAACGGCAGCACCTCGGCCCCCAGCCGCGCCAGCAGCTCCAGAACCTGCCCGTTGCGGATCGAGACGTCCTTCTGCCACAGCGGACCGGGGCGCGGCGTTGCCACGAACAGGCGGCCCGCGAAATCGGGCGACGCATGGCGCAGAGAGGCTGCAAACAGCGCCGCCTCATACTGCAACCGGCCATTTTGCCCAATGATCACGATGTTGAAGGGCTGCTGCTCTGCCATCGGGGTCCTCTTTGCCCGGCCCGCACCGGGCGTCCAGTTGTGCCCGGCGGCTATGCCTGGCGTCCATCTTCAGTATAATCCAGCACAGGCCGGGTCAAAATCAATCTGCCCGCAGCCCTTTTCGTATCGCCCGTTTCGTTTCCATGTGTGATGGAGAGAGTAAGATGTTTCAATCCTTCCGACGCAGAATTGCGCTGCTGTTGACCGCCCCCCTGCTGCTGGCCGCTCCGGCCGAGGCGGACCCCCCCTTCACCACCGCCGCTGAGGTCAAGCCGATCCTGGCGGTCACCCGTGCAAACTGGATCTCGGTACGTGAATTCAACGGCCAGGACCTGGTCTATGTCACCCACCTGTGGTCCTGGCGCTGCGGCCTTGCCCGCATCCGCCTTGCCATCAATGACGGCGGATATGAGATCTGGCCCCTGCCGCCCTGCCATCTGGACCAAGCGGCACCCAATTCGATCCTAGAGGAAGATGGCTCGCCCTACCGCGCCTTTGCCATCGGCAGCGTCGAGAAGATCGAGATCGAGGTCACCTATGACGACATGACCGTGGAAAGCCAGGTCGTGAACCGGTTGGGTCAACCGATCAGCCCCTGATGCCTAGGCCCGCAAGGGCTGCAGGTCTGAGACCGGGTTCGGGCCGGTCCAGGCCAGGCTAAGCCGGACTTCAGGCTGACAGCAAAGTCACACCGGGAATGCGGGCGATCTCGTCGAGGTCTGCCTCATAGCGCCTCGTCAGCTCTGCCATCAAAGCATCTGTCCAGCCGGGCAGATCCACCTCTTCCTCGATGGCCTCGTCGATGGCGTATTTGCCCAGAAAGGCGGCAATCACCCGCTGCTTGTGTGCCTCACCCATGTCGCGGTGTTCGTGCAGATAGGAGCGCAGACGCTGCATGCCTTCCGTGCTCATGATAGAGGCCAGAAGATCCATGCCGCCGGCGATACGTTCCTGATCGCCAACCCCCAGCATCCCCCGGATCACCTGTCCCCAGATCATCGGCATATCCTCATAGACCCAAACGGTAATCGGGATATCCGGCACCGCCGTCCTGAGGCGCATCAGCAGGTTGGACCACTGCAACGAAAGCGGCGCACATCGGTCCAGGAGATTTCCGCCGCGTTTCGGATCCGTCCCTTTCACCAGAGCAGGCAGGAAACTGGCCGGATCGCGCACCCCGAAGTGAAGCTCCAACTGGTCCTGCGGAAACAGGGTCTTCAGCGCACCCATTCGCATCTCGGCCTCGGGGTAAAAGGAGTGCATCTCCACGGCCTGGCGCGGCGCGCCAAAGAAATGAGGGTTGGACAGGATCACCCGATCGACCTGCTCCGCTTCCAGGATCGCATCCCAAAGCACGTCGCTGGATTGCGCCACCGCCCCTCCGTTCAGCACCGCCTCCACACATCCGTTCAGCAGGTTGCGAAACTTGCTGGGCCCGGGCACAGCAACGCCCCGTTTCGCCGCAAGATCACCATTGCGCAACAGGGTCTTCAACACCCGGTCCTCTTCGGTTTCATGTGCACCGGCATGAATGATGACCTTCATGAAAGGGTCCTGACTGTCCTATTGCCAACGGGTTACAGGCTTACTCCGGCCATGCCTTGCGGTCAAATGGAGTGGCACCAATCCCGTAACATTCAGAGCAACCCAGGTTTTGGCACCACCTTGCGTTTTCATCTTGCGAGCCGTGCCCAATCTCGCTAAATGCCACCCAGTGCCCCTATAGCTCAGCTGGTAGAGCAACTGATTTGTAATCAGTAGGTCCGCGGTTCGAGTCCGTGTGGGGGCACCATTTTCATTTAAAATCAACATCTTAGATATTCGCGGATCAACCTTAGCGGGCATTTCTTGACACAGTTCGGTCACTGTGTCCCTCGATTTCTTACCACGATGTGAGTCTTTTCGACCGATCAATCGCCCCCACCCCTCCAACTATTTGAAATTAAAAACATTTTTGACCATCCATCTTTTCTTAATGCAGAAAACCAGTCGGACTCTACTGTGTCCAAACTGTGTCTGCAGCCCTACATCTAATCAGTTGCATCCCGGTTCGCCTTTGTCATTTCCCAGTTATTCTTCATTACTATCAGGCCCTTGCAATGCTATTCGGCGGCGGCTTGGCATCCGGAAAGCAGAGCAACTGATTTCCTCTCTGTCTCACTAGATGTGATGCCCGTGGAACGTGCCGGTTGAACCCGTAGAGAATGACCGATGCCAACGATGGCCGTCAGGCCTACGACCGTCGCCTAGCTTGCAAGGAATAATGCTCACAGGTTGATAGATAGCTGCTTCCTTTTGGGGCAAAGGTGACTAAAGTAAAAAAATTGAACCCGCACTTTTGAGAACTGACGCATGAGCCGAGCACTAGGCTCAGGACTCATAGCCAGTAAATGACGAGGGCTGCGAGGGCGATGGCGGACAGGAAGACCTTCGGACATCTG
>NZ_JARCJL010000026.1:0-49776 GCF_028890025.1 Phaeobacter sp. PT47_59 | reverse complement strand
ATGGAAGGCCGTGACCCGGAAATCGGCGAGAACAAGATCAAGGAACTGATGGCGGCCGTGGACGAGTACATCCCGACGCCTGAGCGTGCTGTTGACCAGCCGTTCCTGATGCCGATCGAAGACGTGTTCTCGATCTCGGGCCGTGGTACCGTTGTGACCGGTCGTGTTGAGCGTGGCGTGATCAACGTTGGCGACGAAATCGAAATCGTCGGCATCAAAGACACCACCAAGACCACCTGCACCGGCGTTGAAATGTTCCGCAAGCTGCTGGACCGCGGTGAAGCAGGCGACAACATCGGCGCGCTGCTGCGTGGTATCGACCGTGAGTCGGTCGAGCGTGGCCAGGTTCTGTGTAAGCCGGGTTCCGTGACCCCGCACACCAAGTTCGAAGCCGAAGCCTATATCCTGACCAAGGAAGAAGGCGGCCGTCACACCCCGTTCTTTGCGAACTATCGTCCGCAGTTCTACTTCCGTACCACCGACGTCACTGGCACCGTGACCCTGCCGGAAGGTACCGAGATGGTGATGCCGGGCGACAACCTGAAGTTCTCGGTTGAGCTGATCGCACCGATCGCGATGGAAGACGGCCTGCGCTTCGCCATCCGCGAAGGCGGCCGCACCGTCGGCGCCGGCGTCGTTTCCAAAATCATTGAATAATTCGCACTTGCGAATGATCAAACGGAAAGGGCGCCCTTGCGGCGCCCTTTTTCTATGCGGTACCGGTTGAGCAGGGCAGGGTCCGACCAGGGGCCGAAGGCCGTCTTGCAAAAGCTCGGGTGGAGCTTATGAGGCCAGCAGGAGGCGAGAGCCTCGGGTGCGCAAAGCGCGCCCGCCCTCCGGCCTGGTCGGGCGTGGCCCGAACGCCGGGCGTCCGGGCCAATACCGCTATTACGGGCATTGCTGAAGGGCAGTTTCCATTTGCTCACAAAAATCAGAAAACTCAAATACCGTCGATGTTAGGCATGTCGTGGCATCAAGAGCGAAGAGGATGCATTCGCCTCCAATGAATACCTGCTTTTCAACCGGTTTGCGCTCTTGAATGGCACGTTGCTCGTTCATAGCCTTTGGAAGCCACTCAATGAAGGTTTCTCTATTGGGAGGGGTGCATTCTGGTTTGAAACGTAGGCCATAATCCAGCCTTTCGGAGATAAATCCGTTTGCAGAACGATAGGCAAACCCTTTCATACATTGGTCGTGGGTACTGTATCCAATATGGTAGACAGTAGTAGTGACATCGCTCGGTATCTTCTCGATTGACCTAATTTCGTCCCACCGACGCTCAAGCGAACTTGGTGTGTGGTAGTCTAGGTTTTCGATACCAGTGAGGAGCATTCTATTGTTGATGTATGTAGCCCAATCCGCTGCGAAGCCAGCGCAACCGGTTCCTGCGATAATCGTCTTGAGATGTGGCACATATTGCGCTTTTGCAGTGAAAAAACTTGGCGTCCCGTTGGGCGTAGTCGCAAGAGTATCTACCGCGAGAAGCGCTGTTTCTTCATTGAAATCAAAGATAATTGAGGACAAACGAGCCTCCGATGTGTGAGGAAATAGGGTGTTATTATTGAAACGATAGTCATTTATTCCAGCGCCATCTAGTCGTGCAAGCTGCCAGCTCCCTTAAGCTTTTGGTTGATTTCTGTTGAACGTATCCATTTAAGCCATTTTGTCGGCACGCCCAAACAATCCCCAAATCTACCGCCCGCCCCACCCGCAACCGTTTCGCGCGCGAAACATCTTGCCACCTCAGCTCAACGGGTGTAACAGGCCCCATCCCGCATGTCGGGAACAGGGCGGGGTGATTCCCGCCCTTTGGGTTCGATGAGGGTGTGCGGTGGTCGTGGGCCCTCCTCTCAACTCCAACGCCTACAAAAGGCTGACGAAATGCAAAGTCAAAACATTCGCATTCGGCTGAAGGCTTTTGATTACCGCGTGCTGGATGCCAGCACCCAGGAAATCGTGAACACTGCAAAGCGCACCGGCGCGCAGGTTCGTGGCCCGATCCCGCTTCCGAACAAGATCGAGAAATTCACCGTTCTGCGTGGTCCCCACGTCGACAAGAAATCCCGTGACCAGTTCGAGATCCGTACGCACAAGCGTATGCTGGATATCGTTGATCCGACCCCCCAGACCGTGGACGCGCTGATGAAGCTCGACCTGGCGGCTGGCGTGGACGTCGAGATCAAGCTGCAGTCGTAAGATCGGAGGGTAATGAATATGCGCTCTGGTATTATCGCAAAGAAAGTCGGCATGACCCGGCTGTTCATGGAAGACGGCAAGCAGATCCCTGTTACCGTTCTTCACTTGGACGGTCTGCAGGTGGTGTCGCAACGCACCGAAGACAAAGACGGCTACACCGCCGTTCAGCTGGGCGCAGGCTCGGCCAAGGTAAAGCGCGTCTCCAAGGCGATGCGCGGTCACTTTGCCGCTGCAAAGGTTGAACCCAAGCGGAAGCTGGTCGAATTCCGCGTCCCCGCGGATGCCCTGATCGAAGTCGGCGCCGAAATCTCGGCCGAGCACTTCCTGGAAGGTCAGAAAGTGGACGTGACCGGCACCTCGATCGGTAAAGGTTTCGCAGGCGCCATGAAGCGCTGGAACTTTGGTGGTCTGCGCGCCTCGCACGGTGTGTCGATCTCCCACCGTTCGCACGGCTCCACCGGCCAGTGTCAGGATCCCGGCAAGGTCTTCAAAGGCAAGAAGATGGCCGGCCACATGGGTGCTGCCCGCGTGACCACCCAGAACCTCGAAGTCGTGAAAACCGACGCCGAGCGTGGCCTGGTGTTCATCAAAGGCGCCGTGCCCGGTCCGAAATCCGGTTGGGTAACCGTCAAGGATGCCGTCAAGAAGAAAGCGCCCGAAGGTCTGCCCTTCCCGGCCGCTCTGAAGGCAGCAGCAACCGAAGCACCGGCGGAAGAAGCGCCCGCGGAAGGTGGTGAAGCATGAAACTTGATGTGATCAAACTCGACGGCGGCAAGGCAGGCGATATCGAACTGTCCGAAGACCTGTTCGGTCTGGAGCCGCGTGCGGACATCCTGCACCGTGTGGTCCGCTGGCAGCGCAACAACGCGCAGGCCGGTACCCACAAGGTCAAGACCCGCTCGGAGACCTCCTACTCGACCAAGAAGATCTACCGCCAAAAGGGCACCGGTGGCGCACGCCATGGTGACCGTAACGCGCCGATCTTCCGCAAGGGTGGTATCTACAAGGGTCCGACCCCGCGCAGCCACGGCCACGAGCTGACCAAGAAGTTCCGCAAGCTGGGCCTGCGCCACGCGCTGTCCGCCAAGGCGAAAGCCGGTGAGCTGGTCGTGATCGAGGACGCAACCGCAGAAGGCAAGACCGCACTGCTGGCCAAGCAGGTGAAGAACCTGGGCTGGAAGCGCGCGCTGGTCATCGACGGTGCCTCGGTGAACGAGGGTTTCCTCAAAGCATCGCGCAACATCGAAGGTCTGGATATCCTGCCGACGATGGGTGCAAACGTCTATGACATCCTCAAGCGTGACACCCTGGTGATCACCAAGGCGGGTGTCGAAGCACTGGAGGCTCGACTGAAATGAGCGCGAAGGCAGAACACTACGACGTGATCCGCAAGCCGATCATCACCGAGAAATCCACCATGGCATCGGAAGCCGGTGCAGTGGTTTTCGAAGTGGCGATCGACAGCAACAAGCCCCAGATCAAGGAGGCCGTCGAGGCGCTCTTTGGTGTGAAGGTCAAAGCGGTCAACACCACCATCACCAAGGGTAAGGTCAAGCGTTTCCGCGGCCAGATCGGCCGTCGCAAGGACGTCAAGAAAGCCTATGTGACCCTGGAAGAAGGCAACACCATCGACGTGTCCACCGGACTCTGAGATCTGTTTCTTTGAGAAGATCGAAGGCCCTCGCGAAAGCGGGGGCCTTTTTCGTTGGCGTCAGTATGGAGGCCAACTAGGCGGTAGCTTTCCTTTGGGCGTGTAAAAAGCACTTTGGATTGTAACGGTGTTGTTGTATACACGAGAAAATTGAATTGCGCGTTTTGGACAACTACTTTGTCACCAGAATTATTGGTGGTGTATTTTGTGAGGAGGGGAATATGATTGTGCGGTCGATGTTGGCGTTTGGGTGCGTTTTTGTGTTGGCTAACTGTCACCACAACGGACTAAATACAGCGCGGGTTGACTACTCTTATGCCAAACCAAGTCGGACGGGGATGTTGGATCCTCGTGCAACGCCAGCTGGAACATTCTACCTCTGGAATGTCAGTGCGAATAGGTTAACGCCGTTGGGACAAGTTGCATTGACGCCGGGAACCGCTAGTGCTCCGCGAGATATTGAAGCGCGCAATATGGCGGGATTTGGTGTATCAGGCTTGCCAATAAACGATGTAAAAATTGTTGAAGCGAGCATTGGTGGGCATATCAGGACCACCGTTTCAAATAGTGTTCGGCAAGGTTACTATAACTCGAAGTCTGCCTTGAGCAAGTTTGTCCTGCAGCAGAAGACCGAGTTGGGGTCTACTGAAGCAGATATTCTAGATCTATTCCGACCCAAAGATCCAAACTATCGTGTGGTTATCTTCATTGCTGAAGAGAGGTCTGGTAAAGTCGAAGTATACGCTGGCGGGACTTCTGAGGACACGGGAGGCATCGCAAAGTTTGAAGTCAAACTGGGAGACAATGAAATTGTAACCGTATCCGCTGATGCATATAGCAAGGCTGGATGTTCATCGTCTGAAGGTTCTGAGGCGCGTCCAGTTTGTTTTACTGAAGCGATTGTTTACGATCCCTATATCCAAGAGAACGGTAAGATGGGTTGGAGAATTGACGATGGGTTTAGTCAGAGCGAGCTGTCGGAGGCGCTGCGCAGTCTGTGAGTAGTTCATCTCCCTGTTTGGGTTAAATCCTCACGGGGTAGCGAACCAGTCAATTGGGCGGCGGATGCCGTCTTCCCCATTGCCACCCCCACGAACCTCTGCTAAACGGCACCAATCCTGAAGGCCTCGGATTCGTCCGGGGCTGTCTCTTTTGTCGGGATACTGAATAACCTGGGACCTTCGGGGCCCTTCAGATCGGTCACCTGACCCGCCGCATGCGGCACATCAGGGGGCTTTAACATAGCTGGGTCAAAGACAAGAACCTAAGACCCGGCACGCTAAACGGAAGACAGAAAGCATGGCACTTAAGTCGTATAAACCGACGACGCCGGGCCAGCGTGGGCTGGTTCTGATCGACCGTTCGGAGCTTTGGAAAGGGCGTCCGGTCAAGTCTCTCACTGAGGGTCTGACCAAATCGGGCGGCCGGAACAACACCGGACGGATCACTTCTCGCCGCCGTGGTGGTGGCGCAAAGCGTCTTTACCGGATCGTTGACTTCAAACGGAACAAATTTGATGTCGCCGCAACCGTCGAGCGCATTGAATATGACCCCAACCGGACTGCCTTCATCGCCCTGGTGAAGTACGACGACGGCGAGCAGGCCTATATCCTGGCCCCTCAGCGTCTGGCAGTTGGTGACAAGGTCATCGCCTCCGCAAAGGCAGACATCAAGCCGGGCAACGCGATGCCGTTCTCGGGCATGCCGATCGGTACCATCATCCACAACATCGAAATGAAGCCCGGCAAAGGCGGCCAGATCGCCCGTGCAGCCGGTACCTACGCTCAGTTCGTTGGTCGTGACGGTGGCTACGCGCAGATCCGCCTGTCCTCGGGTGAACTTCGCATGGTCCGTCAGGAATGCATGGCAACCGTTGGTGCGGTTTCCAACCCCGACAACAGCAACCAGAACTACGGTAAAGCTGGCCGTATGCGCCACAAGGGCAAGCGTCCTTCGGTGCGTGGTGTGGTCATGAACCCGATCGATCACCCGCACGGTGGTGGTGAAGGTCGTACCTCTGGTGGTCGTCACCCGGTGACCCCCTGGGGTAAGCCGACCAAGGGTAAGCGTACCCGCAACAAAAACAAAGCGTCGCAAAAGCTTATCATCCGCTCGCGTCACGCCAAGAAGAAGGGGCGTTAATCTATGTCTCGCTCTGTATGGAAAGGTCCTTTCGTTGACAGCTACGTGCTTAAGAAAGCCGAAGCTGCACGTGAATCGGGCCGCAATGAAGTGATCAAGATCTGGTCGCGTCGCAGCACCATCCTGCCCCAGTTCGTGGGTCTGACCTTTGGTGTCTACAACGGCCAGAAGCACATCCCTGTCAACGTCTCGGAAGACATGATCGGTCAGAAGTTCGGTGAGTATTCGCCGACCCGGACCTACTATGGTCATGCTGCGGACAAGAAAGCGAAGCGGAAGTAAGTCATGGGTAAGGAAAAGAATCCCCGCCGCGTGGCCGACAACGAAGCAATGGCGAAAACCCGCATGCTTCGCACCAGCCCGCAGAAACTGAACCTGGTGGCTCAGATGATCCGTGGCAAGAAAGTGGACAAGGCCCTGACGGACCTGACTTTCTCCAACAAGCGGATCGCGCAGGACGTGAAGAAATGCCTTCAGTCCGCCATCGCCAACGCCGAGAACAACCACAACCTGGACGTCGATGAACTGATCGTCGCCGAGGCATGGGTCGGCAAGAACATGACCATGAAGCGCGGTCGTCCGCGGGCCCGTGGTCGCTTCGGCAAGATCCTGAAGCCGTTCGCCGAGATCACCATCAAGGTGCGTCAAGTTGAGGAGCAAGCCTAATGGGACATAAAGTCAATCCGGTCGGCATGCGCCTTCAGGTCAACCGCACCTGGGACAGCCGTTGGTACGCCGACACCAAGGACTACGGTGATCTTCTGCTGGAAGATCTGAAAATCCGCGAGTTCATCAAGGAAGAGTGCAAGCAGGCAGGTGTTGCCCGCGTGATCATCGAACGCCCCCACAAGAAGTGCCGTGTGACCATTCACACCGCGCGTCCGGGCGTGATCATCGGCAAGAAAGGCGCCGACATCGAGGTTCTTCGCAAGAAGATCGCCGCGATGACCGAGTCGGAACTGCACCTCAACATCGTTGAAGTCCGCAAGCCCGAGATGGACGCTCAGCTGGTCGGCGAGAGCATCGCCCAGCAGCTGGAACGTCGTGTCTCCTTCCGTCGCGCGATGAAGCGTGCCGTTCAGAACGCAATGCGCATGGGCGCCCTGGGTATCCGGGTGAACGTCGCGGGTCGTCTGGGTGGTGCCGAAATCGCCCGTACCGAATGGTACCGTGAAGGCCGTGTGCCGCTGCACACCCTGCGCGCCGACATCGATTACGCTCACTCCGAAGCCATGACCCCCTATGGGATCATCGGGATCAAGGTCTGGATCTTCAAAGGCGAGATCATGGAGCATGACCCGCAGGCGCGTGATCGTAAGTCTCAGGAAATCCAGGACGGCCCTGCACCCCGTGGTGCTGGTGGCGGTCGTCGCTAAGGAGGGTATGAGATGCTTCAACCCAAGCGTACGAAATTCCGCAAGATGCAGAAGGGCCGGATCAAGGGTCTGGCCAAGGGTGGTTCCGATCTGAACTTCGGCACCTACGGTCTGAAGGCTCTTGAGCCCGAGCGCGTTACCGCGCGCCAGATCGAAGCTGCACGTCGTGCCATGACGCGTCACATGAAGCGTCAGGGCCGCGTCTGGATCCGCATCTTCCCGGACACCCCTGTGACCTCCAAGCCCGTCGAAGTTCGTATGGGTAAAGGTAAGGGCTCCGTGGATTTCTGGGCCTGCAAGGTAAAGCCCGGTCGCGTGATGTTCGAAATCGACGGCGTCAATGACGACATCGCCCGCGAGGCCCTGCGCCTGGCCGCGATGAAGCTGCCGATCAAGACCCGCGTCGTGGTCCGCGAAGACTGGTAAGCCCGGTTTTGTCGCAAGAAATAGAAACCCCCGCCGAGCAATCGGCGGGGGTTTTTTCTTTTGGGCCGCGTGCCCTCTCGCCCTCTCGCCTTGACTGGAGTATGAACGGGACCATGGCACAGATCGACTCTCTCTTCGTAACCCGTCTCTATCGCGCTGAACTGTCCGAACACGGACCAAAGATCGACACGGGCGAACTTGAAAACTCCTGCCTTGTCATCGCGGAGGATGACGAGGCCGGCCAGGACTGGTGCGAGGAGAATGGCTATCCCGGCTATACCTCCTATGCCTCGCTGACGGATTTGCCCTGGCGGTTCCCGATCTTCGCCGATCTGGTGAAATCGCTGGATGCCCATGTGGCGGCCTTTGCCGAGGACCTGGAGTTGGAGCTGGATGACCGCAAGCTGGTGCTGGAGGATCTCTGGATCAACATCCTGCCCGAAGGCGGCACCCACGCCAGCCACATTCATCCCCATTCGGTGATCTCGGGTACCACCTATGTGTCGATGCCCGAAGGCGCCAGCGCGCTGAAGCTGGAAGATCCGCGCCACGCGATGATGATGGCCCATCCCCCGCGCCGCAAGGACTGCCGCCAGGAGCTGAAGACCTTCGTCTACCAGTCCCCCAAGGTGGGCGATGTGCTCTTGTGGGAAAGCTTCATCCGCCACGAGGTGCCGCTGAACATGGCCGAGGACGAGCGGATTTCGGTGAGCTTCAACTATAAGTGGGAGTGATTTCCTCACACTTCCAATGTACCATCTAAGATACTATCTGAGGTCTAGAGTACCAACCATCGGATCATAAGGGCAAAGGCTGTGGCGGAAAAATTGAAACACGAAACGGTCAAGGGTGGTAAGATTGGTCGCAGCGCCAAGACCGGGCGCTTCGTGATGGTGTCTACTGCCCGAGGCGACGACAAAGCCAGTCCGCTTACCGAAAGTGTGGTGAAGGGGGCTTCGTCAAAACGAAAAGAGGCGATGAAGCGTTTGGTCAATCGGTAGGCGGCACTACCGGGTGACGCTTGCTGATGCGATTACCGCGCATGACGAGGCGCTCAGCTACGGTGGGCGTTCTGGCATAAGCAGTCTGGATTTGATCGAGTCTGCCCTTGGACGCCCATATTCTGGATATCATTTGAGGATCTACCGAAAGGCTGCAGCCTTGCTCGAAAGCATGGTTGCAAATCATGGGTTCGTAGATGGCAACAAGCGAACCGCGTGGCTGGTTACTGAGATCCTTATCGAGAGAAGCGGATATTACTTGGATATCCCCGACGATGAACCGATCGATGATCTGGTTGTCGGTGTCGCTGACGGAAGTTGCTCATTCGACCAAACGTCTGAATGGTTTCGGCTCCGCTTGAAGACGGCTCGATAGTCGTAAGGGGGGGCGGTTCCGGCGAGTAGTCCCTAATCTTTCCCTTGCCCCCATCCGCCATCTCTCCTATATGGACCCATCGCCGCGCTCAGTGATGAGTCGCGGTGATCCATTTTTCGTGTCCGGATCCTTCCGGGCACGGGCGACATAACCCACCAGACCCAAGGGTGACCCAACAAAAGGGGCCCTCTGGTGCCAAGGAAAAGGAACAAAGGCGATGAACGCCAATGATCTGCGCGAAAAGACCGTGGACGAACTCCGCGATCTGCTTGCATCCATGAAAAAAGAGAGCTTCAACCTGCGCTTTCAGCAGGCAACCGGTCAGCTGGAAAACACCGCTGCAGTGCGCAACGCGCGCCGTAACGCAGCCAAGGTGAAAACCATCCTGAACGAAAAAGCCGCCGCAGCGGCTGAATAAGGAGCTACTCAGATGCCCAAACGTATCCTGCAAGGCGTCGTGACCTCCGACGCAAACGCACAGACCGTGACTGTCTCCGTAGAGCGCCGCTTTACGCATCCGGTTCTGAAGAAAACCATCCGTAAGTCCAAGAAATACCGGGCTCACGATGAAAAGAACGCTTTCAAGGTCGGCGACACCGTACGCATCATCGAATGCGCGCCGAAATCGAAAACGAAACGCTGGGAAGTTCTGGAAGCCTAAGAGCCTGTAACAAGGCTCCTGGCGACTAGGCTTTTTAGCACAGTCGAAACCCTGGGGGATACCAGCACGCATCGCTGCCCCAAAGGTCGGGAGAAACCACATGATCCAGATGCAAACCAATCTGGATGTTGCTGACAACTCCGGCGCGCGCCGAGTTCAGTGCATCAAGGTTCTGGGTGGTTCCAAGCGTAAATACGCATCCGTTGGCGACATCATCGTCGTCTCGGTCAAGGAAGCCATCCCGCGCGGTCGCGTAAAGAAAGGTGACGTCCGTAAGGCCGTCGTCGTGCGCACCGCCAAAGAAGTCCGCCGCGAAGACGGTACCGCGATCCGTTTCGATCGCAACGCCGCCGTCATCCTGAACAACAACAACGAGCCGGTCGGTACCCGTATCTTTGGCCCGGTTGTTCGTGAACTGCGCGCGAAGAACTTCATGAAAATCATCTCGCTCGCTCCGGAGGTGCTGTAATCATGGCTGCTAAACTCCGCAAAGGCGACAAGGTCGTCGTGCTGGCCGGTAAGGACAAGGGCAAGGAAGGCACCATCGCCTCCGTTGACCCCAAAGCCGGTAAAGCTGTTGTCGACGGCGTGAACATGGCGATCCGCCACACCCGTCAGAGCCAGACAAGCCAAGGCGGCCGCCTGCCCAAGGCCCTGCCGATCGACCTGTCGAACCTGGCTCTGCTGGACGCAAACGGCAAAGCAACCCGCGTTGGCTTCCGCATGGAAGGCGACAAGAAAGTGCGTTTTGCCAAGACCACGGGGGACGTGATCGATGCTTGATTCCGCAAACTACACCCCGCGTCTGAAGGATCTCTACAAGGACACCATCCGTGGCGCCCTGAAAGAGGAATTCAGCTACAAGAACGAGATGATGATCCCCAAGCTGGACAAGATCGTTCTGAACATCGGCTGTGGCCGTGCTGCCGTCAAAGACAGCAAGAAAGCCAAGTCCGCTCAGGCCGACCTGACCGCGATCGCGGGCCAGAAGGCGCTGACCACCGTCGCCAAGAACTCCATCGCCGGCTTCCGCGTTCGCGAAGGCATGCCGATGGGCGCCAAGGTGACCCTGCGCGGCGACCGGATGTACGAATTCCTGGATCGTCTGATCACCATCGCAATGCCCCGTATCCGCGACTTCCGCGGTGTGTCGGGTAACTCGTTCGACGGTCGTGGCAACTACGCCATGGGCCTGAAAGAACACATGGTGTTCCCCGAGATCGACTTCGACAAGATCGACGAACCCTGGGGCATGGACATTGTGATTGCCACCACCGCGAACACCGACGCGGAAGCAAAGGCGCTGTTGAAAGCTTTCAACATGCCCTTCAACAGCTAAGCGCGGGAAGGAAGAGACATGGCTAAGAAAAGCATGATCGAACGCGAGAAGAAGCGCGAGCGCCTGGTGGCTCAGTATGCCGCAAAGCGCGCCGAGCTGAAAGAAATCGCAAATGACGAAAACCGCCCGATGGAAGAGCGCTTCAAGGCGCGTCTGAAACTGGCGAAACTGCCGCGCAACTCGTCGGCAACCCGTCTGCACAACCGCTGCCAGCTGACCGGCCGTCCGCACGCTTACTATCGTAAGCTGAAGATCAGCCGTATCGCTCTGCGGGAACTGGGCTCCAATGGCCAGATCCCCGGCATGGTGAAATCGAGCTGGTAAGGGAGAGACAGATATGAACGATCCTATCGGCGATATGCTCACCCGTATCCGTAACTCGCAGATGCGCGGCAAATCCACCGTCATGACCCCGGCTTCCAAGCTGCGGGCATGGGTTCTGGATGTGCTGGCGGACGAGGGTTACATCCGCGGCTATGAGAAAACCACTGGTGAAAATGGCCACCCGGCCATCGAAATCAGCCTCAAGTACTTCGATGGCGAACCCGTCATTCGCGAACTGAAGCGGGTCTCCAAACCCGGTCGTCGCGTTTACATGGGCGTCAATGACATTCCGTCGGTCCGTCAGGGCCTGGGCGTGTCGATTGTCTCCACCCCCAAGGGTGTGATGTCGGACGCAAACGCACGCGCAGCCAACGTCGGCGGCGAAGTGCTCTGCACCGTCTTCTAAGGAGGCTATCAGATGTCCCGTATTGGTAAGAAACCGGTCGAACTGCCCAGCGGTGTTTCCGCAAGCGTGTCCGGCCAGACCGTCGAAGTGAAAGGCCCCAAGGGGACCCGTAGCTTCACCGCCACCGACGACGTCACCCTGACTGTCGAGGACAACGTTGTTAAGGTCGAGCCGCGCGGCAAGTCCAAACGTGCCCGTCAGCAGTGGGGCATGTCCCGCACCATGGTTGCAAACCTGGTTGCAGGCGTGACCACCGGCTTCAAGAAAGAGCTGGAGATCCAGGGTGTGGGTTACCGGGCAAGCATGCAGGGCAACACCCTGAAGCTGAACCTGGGCTATAGCCACGACGTCGACTTCGTTGCTCCGGAAGGTGTCACCATCACCGCTCCGAAGCAGACCGAAATCGTTGTGGAAGGTAACGACCAGCAGCAGGTTGGCGAAGTTGCGGCGAAAATCCGCGATTGGCGCCGTCCCGAGCCCTACAAAGGCAAGGGTATCCGCTACAAGGGCGAGTTTATCTTCCGCAAGGAAGGCAAGAAGAAGTAAGGACCAGCAAAATGGCAAACAGCAAACGTACCCTGTTTCTGAAGCGTCGCCTGCGCGTCCGGAACAAGCTTCGCAAGGTCAACGCCGGTCGTGTGCGTCTTTCCGTGCACCGCTCGAACAAGAACATCTCGGTTCAGCTGATCGACGATGTTGCGGGCAAGACCCTGGCAGCGGCCTCGACCCTGGAAAAAGATCTCGGCTTTGTTGGCAAGAACAACATCGAAGCCGCCACCAAAGTGGGTTCGGTGATCGCCGAGCGTGCCAAGGCGGCTGGCGTCTCCGAGGCCTATTTCGATCGTGGTGGCTTCCTGTTCCACGGCAAGGTGAAGGCTCTGGCCGACGCTGCGCGTGAAGGTGGTCTGAAGATCTAAGACCTGCGGGCGGCGTTCGCGCCGCCCCGATGATCCGGGAGGGTCCCGTCCGGGACCTCTCACCAGGATTGAGATAACAGGCGCCCCTGCCTATTGGACGCGCCAGTCAGAAAGGAATGCCTCATGGCAGAACGTGAAAACCGCCGTGGCCGTGGCCGCCGCGAAGAGGAAACACCGGAATTCGCAGATCGCCTGGTCGCGATCAACCGCGTGTCGAAAACCGTTAAAGGCGGTAAGCGCTTTGGCTTTGCCGCGCTCGTCGTCGTTGGCGATCAGAAAGGCCGCGTCGGCTTTGGCAAGGGTAAGGCGAAAGAAGTGCCCGAGGCCATCCGCAAGGCAACCGAGCAGGCCAAGCGTCAGATGATCCGCGTGCCGCTGAAAGAGGGCCGTACCCTGCACCACGACATGAACGGTCGTCACGGTGCCGGCAAGGTCGTCATGCGCACCGCACCGGAAGGTACCGGTATCATCGCCGGTGGTCCGATGCGTGCCGTTTTCGAGATGCTGGGCGTCAAGGACGTTGTCTCGAAGTCGATCGGTTCGCAGAACCCCTACAACATGATCCGCGCAACCATCAACGGCCTGACCAAAGAGCAGAGCCCGCGTTCGGTTGCCCAGCGTCGTGGCAAAAAGGTTGCCGACATCCTGCCCAAGCGGGACGAAGCACCGGCTGCCGAAGCCGCTGAAGCGTAAGGAGACGGACACATGGCCAAGACCATCGTCGTAAAGCAGATCGGCTCCCCGATCCGCCGCCCCGCCAAACAGCGCCAGACGCTGATCGGCCTGGGCCTGAACAAGATGCACAAGACCCGTGAGCTGGAAGATACCCCTTCCGTGCGTGGCATGATCAACAAGATCCCCCACATGGTCGAGATCATCGAAGAAAAAGACTAAGCCCTCAGCGGCATAGTCTGACAAACGCCTCCGCAATGCGGGGGCGTTTTTCGTTTGGGGCATGGGTGTTTAGGGCCTGGCCGAAAACCGACACAGGGTCGAATGGCGCCTGAGCCTAGTCCTGAAGGCCCGGCCAATAGGCCCTATCAAGAGCCCCCAGGAATTCCGCGAGTTCATCCGCGTTCTGGCGCCAGGCGCCCACCGACCGTTGATGGACCGGTTGGCGAATTTGCGACGCACTTGCCGTCAGCGTCGGCGCATCGCTTGCCTCTGGGGCGCTCATGTCAGGGGTCCATTCCAGCCCGCAAAATCCAGCGATCGATTGGCTTGCAGCAACCGGTTCAGCGACGATGGCCTCATAGTCGATGGTCAGGATCTGCTCCGGGAATAGCTTTTCCCAGTGCGCCATGAGGCGGGCGTATAACCCAAAGCGCTGCGCCATCGCGGTGAGATCATAGGTATAGGCCAGGGCGCGGCCAGAAAACAGGGTGCGCCACATCGACAGCGCCACATCGCGCGGGTCGCGCCTGACATGCACGATCTTGCATTGCGGGTAGGCGGTGCACAGAAAGCCGATGTAGCGATAGTTTTCCGGCATCTTGTCAACATAGGCCAGGGTGCTGCCCGGAAGATCGGGCAACAGGGCCTGGTCGTGGCGGGCAAAGCTCCGGGCGGCTTTATCATCAAACGGCAGATCGCTGGCCAGGATGTCTTGAACAAGCACACCGGTCGCCGTGCGTTCTCCGAGCGGGGCAACATCTGGCAGGCGGCTCAACATGGCTTCGACCAGCGATGTGCCTGAGCGCGGAAGGCCCAGGACATAGATCGGGCAGGGGCCTGTGGTTGCCGCGGTCTGCGCCAAGGGGGCTGTCGGAAACCGGCCAAGAATCCGGGCGGTCTCTTCGGCATCCCCTGCGGCGTCATAGGGAAAGATCTGTGCGAGGATGCCATTTGCCCGGTGCCTGGAGGTCGCGGCGGCGTCGTAATGCGCGGCAGCCTCGTGAATCCGTGACGCTGCGAAATGCAGCTCTGCGGCGGCGATGGATTCCGCGTCGACCTTTTTCAACGCTCTTTTCACCGGGTCTTCCAGCGCGATCATGTCCTGACGATCCGCCAGTCGGGTCAGTTGATCAAAGGCCTGAGAGTTCCCCGGGGCCAGTTTGAGAACCTCGTGAAACTGCGCCTTGGCGCGGGTGTAGTCACCGGCCTCGATGAAGGAGGTTCCCAGCCGCAGCCTCGCCCCGACGTGGTTCGGCGCCAGATCGACGGCGCGTTGAACCATCTGGTGGCCCTCGGCGTGTCGGTTCTGCCGGGCCAGCGGAAGGCTGATATTCACAAGGGTCTCGACATTGTCAGGATCGAGTGTCAGCGCTTTCTCATAGCAGATGAGCGCATCGTTTTCCCGGCCAAGGCTGGTGAGGATAAGCCCTCGCAGGTTCAGCGCAGGCGCAAAGCGTGGCTGCAATTCCAGCGCCCGGCCAATCGATGCCTCAGCATCATCCAAAGCACCAAGCTGGGACTGGGCCTGGGCCAGAAAGTAGCAGGCCTTGGGATCGGTTTCGCGCAACGGGGAGACGATGCGGATGGCGTGCTCGAAACGCCCTGCCAGAATCAGGGTTTGCGCCAGATTATGGCGCGCATCGACAAAGCCGGGGTCGATTTTCAGGGCACGCTGGAATTGACTAATCGAGGCGGGAAACTTGTTCATCGCCGATAGGCAGATGCCGGCAATGTTCCACGGCGCAGGGTCGCGCGGATATGCGCTCTGCAGGCGTTTCGCCATTTTCAGCGCCGATTTGTAGGCGCCGGAGTTGAGGTAGGACGTTGCCGCCCTGAAGTCATGAGACGCAATCATCCGGCACCCGCCTTGTCATAAAACTGTTTCAATTAGAAACGCTGATATGACAACGCGCGAAGATGCAATGTGAACTACGTCACACAACGTAAGTCTCAATGTGATTTTCTTAAGGGCTGGGGCAGAACGCCTCTCGGATATGCAGGGATGCACAAACTGCAAGCATTCCAAAAACGCATAGCAGCATGTCAGAAGCGTCAGTTGTTGGTCCCGGGCGCGCACCCTATTTCAGCCGCTCTGAAACGAATTGCGATGCGCCGGGAAGGGTTCTCGGTTGTGCTGAAAGAAAGACGACACCGATGGCCTATACCACTTTGACAACCGAACACGCGGCCCCCGGCCTTGGGCGCCTGCGCCAGATCCTCCAGACGCTGCGGCAGAGGATGAAACAACGGGCCGAGTATCGCCGCACCTACCGTGCCTTGCAGAACCTCAGCAATCGGGAACTCGCCGATATCGGTCTCAACCGCTGCGACATCGCGCGGGTTGCCCGTTGCAATGTCACTTGCCTATGAAAAGCTGAATTGACCGGCATGCGTTTAGACCTTTTCAGCGGGGTTGAAACGGCTGCTCTCTAGGGCTATACGCCCCCGGTGGCATTCCGTGCCACAGAATCAAAACCAAGAAACGCCGTGGTTGGCCCGTTTACGCTTCAGGGGTCACATCCGGCAAGGAGAAGCGATATGAAACTCAACGAACTGCGCGACAATCCTGGCGCCGCCAAGAAACGCACCCGTGTTGGCCGTGGCCCCGGCTCCGGCAAGGGTAAGATGGGTGGCCGTGGTATCAAAGGTCAGAAATCCCGTTCGGGTGTGGCCATCAATGGCTACGAAGGCGGCCAGATGCCGCTCTACCAGCGTCTGCCCAAGCGTGGCTTCAACAAGCCGAACCGCAAGGCATATGCCGTTGTGAACCTGGGCCTGATCCAGAAGTTCATCGACGCGGGCAAGCTGGACGCCGCAACCATCACCGAAGACAGCCTGGTCGAATCGGGCCTGCTGCGCCGCAAGAAGGATGGTGTGCGCATCCTGGCCAAGGGTGAGTTCTCCGCGAAGTCCAACATCACTGTCACCGGCGCCTCCAAGGCTGCTGTCGAGGCAGTTGAAAAAGCGGGCGGCACCCTGACCGTGGCAACTGCAGCTGCTGCTGAGTAACGCCTTGTGAGCGGCGACGATGCCGCTTACATAGGTCATCAGTTTTCCAATACGCCGTCCGAGCCGGAAAACGGTTCCGGGCGGCGTTTTCGCAAGAAGAGACCCATTTCATGGTATCAGCAGCAGAACAAATGGCGGCGAACACCAGTTGGTCCGCGCTTGGCAAGGCCACGGATCTGCGCAATCGCATCCTGTTCACCCTCGGCCTATTGATCGTCTACCGCCTTGGCACCTTCATTCCGGTTCCGGGCATTGACGCTTCGGCGTTGCGCGAATTCATGGATTCGGCAGGGCAGGGCATTGGCGGCATGGTGTCGATGTTCACCGGTGGCGCGCTTGGCCGGATGGGGATCTTTGCCCTCGGGATCATGCCCTATATCTCGGCCTCGATCATCGTGCAGCTGTTGACCTCGATGGTTCCGGCGCTTGAGCAGCTGAAGAAAGAAGGCGAGCAGGGCCGCAAGAAGATCAACCAGTACACCCGCTATGGCACCGTCGCGCTGGCAACGGCGCAGGCCTATGGTCTGGCGGTGTCGCTGGAGTCCGGCGATCTGGCGACCGATCCCGGCATGTATTTCCGCCTCGCCTGCATGATCACCCTGGTGGGCGGCACCATGTTCCTGATGTGGCTGGGCGAGCAGATCACCCAGCGCGGCATCGGCAACGGTATCTCCCTGATCATCTTCGTCGGCATCATTGCTGAGGTTCCCGCTGCCATCGCGCAGTTCTTCGCCTCGGGCCGTTCGGGTGCCATCAGCCCCGCGGTGCTGATCGGTGTCATCGTGATGGTGATTGCGGTGATTATGTTCGTGGTCTTCATGGAACGCGCACTGCGCAAGATCCACATCCAGTATCCCCGCCGCCAGGTGGGCATGAAGGTCTATGACGGCGGTTCCTCGCACCTGCCGGTGAAAGTGAACCCGGCCAGCGTGATCCCGGCGATCTTTGCCAGCTCGCTGCTGCTGCTGCCGGTGACGATCTCCACCTTCTCTGCGGGTGCAACAACGGGTCCGGTGATGTCCTGGCTTCTGGCCAACTTTGGCCCCGGCCAGCCGCTTTACCTGCTGTTCTTCGTCGCCATGATCGTGTTCTTCGCCTATTTCTACACGTTCAACGTCTCCTTCAAGCCTGAGGAAGTGGCGAACAACCTGAAGAACCAGAACGGGTTTGTTCCGGGTATCCGCCCCGGCAAGAAGACAGCGGAATATATCGAGTATGTGGTGAACCGTATCCTGGTTCTCGGCTCGGCCTATCTGGCGGCTGTCTGCCTCCTGCCCGAGATCCTGCGCGGCCAGTTCGCCATTCCAGTCTATTTTGGCGGCACCTCGGTTCTGATCGTCGTCTCGGTGACGATGGATACGATCCAGCAGGCGCAAAGCCATCTTCTGGCCCATCAGTATGAGGGTCTGATCGAGAAAAGCCAGCTGCGCGGTCGCGGCAAGAAACGCACGAAACGGGGACCTGCTCGTCGATGAATATTATTCTCTTGGGCCCGCCGGGCGCCGGTAAGGGCACTCAGGCCCGCCATCTGGTCGAAACCCGTGGAATGGTGCAGCTCAGCACCGGTGACATGTTGCGCGACGCGCAAGCAAGCGGCAGCGAGATGGGCAAGAAGGTTGCCGAGGTGATCGCCCGTGGCGAGTTGGTCACGGATGAGATCGTGATCGGCCTGATCCGCGAAAAGATCGCCGAAGGTGCCGAGGGTGGTTTCATCTTCGACGGTTTCCCGCGCACTCTGGCCCAGGCCGATGCGCTGACGGTGCTGCTGTCCGACATGGGGCAGAGCCTTGATGCGGTGATCGAGATGGCGGTGGACGATGCGGCACTGGTGGCGCGGATCACCGGTCGCTCGACCTGTGGCGACTGCGGCGAAGTCTATCACGACGAAACAAAACCTTGGCCTGCGGACGGTAAGTGCAGCAACTGCGGCAGCACCGAGATCAAGCGCCGTGCGGACGACAATGAGGAAAGCCTCAAGACCCGTCTGATGGAGTACTACAAGAAGACCTCGCCGCTGATTGGCTACTACTATGCCAAGGGCAAGCTGGAGAAGGTCGACGGTCTGGCCTCGATCACCGATGTACAGGCCGAAATCGCCAAGGTGCTGGGCTAAGCGCGACCAAGCGAGTTTATGAGATGAGAAGCCGGGCCTGGTCCCGGCTTCTTGCGTTTCAGGGATGGGCGTTTCTTGGGTCGTAACCGGGTTTAAAACGGTCGCGATCACGGCCAAGTCGAACAGATCCTTCTCATGCGTGGCTAAACTTTGATGTTTCTGCCGGGGCCGGGTTGACGCATTGTCCAAATCTCAATAGGGAAGCCCATCCCCAATGGGAATCAATCCAGACGACAGGATTCGTCCGTCGTTTGATCACCTCGAGACAAGCTTGACGATCCGGCGATCCCGCCAGTGTCAAGCGTTGTGAAAAAAGGTTCTGGAGCTACGGAACCGCAACGAAAAGGAAAGTGACACGTGGCACGTATTGCCGGCGTTAACATCCCGACTGCCAAACGGGTCCCCATCGCCCTCACCTATATCACCGGTATCGGCACAACCTCCGCTCAGGCCATCTGCGAAGCAGTGGGCATCGACGCAACCCGTCGCGTCAACGAGCTGTCCGACTCCGAAGTTCTGGCCATCCGCGAGCACATCGATGCGAACTACACCGTTGAAGGTGACCTGCGTCGTGAAGTGCAGATGAACATCAAGCGTCTGATGGACCTGGGCTGCTACCGTGGCCTGCGCCACCGCCGCAACCTGCCGGTTCGCGGTCAGCGGACCCACACCAACGCACGCACCCGCAAAGGCCCCGCAAAGGCCATTGCCGGTAAGAAGAAATAAGGGAGGATCCGGAACATGGCACGCGATAAATCCCGCATTAAGCGCAAAGAGCGCAAGAACATCGCTTCCGGTGTTGCGCATGTGAACTCCTCGTTCAACAACACCAAGATCCTGATCTCCGACGTTCAGGGCAATGCGATCTCCTGGTCCTCTGCCGGCACCATGGGCTTCAAGGGCTCCCGTAAGTCCACGCCCTATGCAGCTCAGATGGCCGCCGAAGACGCAGGCAAGAAAGCTCAGGAACACGGCGTGAAGACCCTTGAGGTCGAAGTTCAAGGTCCCGGTTCGGGCCGTGAATCCGCGCTGCGCGCCCTGGCTGCAATCGGTTTCAACATCACCTCGATCCGTGACGTGACCCCGATCGCCCACAACGGCTGCCGCCCGCCGAAGCGTCGCCGCGTCTAATTTTTTCAGACTATCGCTGGGGCCCCGCTTGATTTGTCGGGCCCCAGTCCGTCATTTTAAACCTCGGGCGTCTGCACCTTAGGACATGGGGTACAGACAGGAATGGAGGGACTGCATGATCCATAAAAACTGGGCAGAGCTGATCAAGCCGACACAGCTTGAAGTGAAGCCGGGCAATGATCCCGCGCGTCAGGCAACCATCGTTGCCGAACCGCTGGAGCGTGGCTTTGGCCTGACACTGGGCAACGCGCTGCGTCGCGTTCTGATGAGCTCGCTGCAAGGCGCCGCCATCACCAGCGTTCAGATCGACAACGTTCTGCATGAATTCTCCAGCGTTGCCGGTGTGCGTGAAGACGTGACCGACATCATCCTGAACCTCAAAGGCGTGTCCCTGCGCATGGAAGTCGAAGGTCCCAAGCGCCTGTCGATCAATGCCAAGGGTCCGGCTGTTGTCACCGCTGGCGACATTTCCGAATCCGCGGGCATCGAGGTTCTGAACCGCGATCACGTCATCTGCCACCTGGACGATGGCGCCGACCTGTTCATGGAGCTGACCGTCAACACCGGCAAGGGCTACGTCTCTGCCGAGAAGAACAAGCCGGAAGATGCACCCATCGGCCTGATCCCGATCGATGCGATCTATTCGCCGGTCAAGAAGGTCTCCTATGACGTGCAGCCGACCCGTGAAGGTCAGGTTCTGGACTATGACAAGCTGACCATGAAAGTGGAAACCGACGGCTCCGTCACCCCGGATGACGCCGTGGCCTATGCCGCGCGCATCCTGCAAGACCAGCTGTCGATCTTCGTGAACTTCGAAGAGCCCGAATCCGCTGGCCGCCAGGACGAAGACGACGGTCTCGAGTTCAACCCGCTTCTGTTGAAGAAAGTGGACGAGCTGGAACTGTCCGTGCGTTCGGCAAACTGCCTGAAGAACGACAACATCGTTTACATCGGCGATCTGATCCAGAAAACCGAAGCAGAAATGCTGCGCACCCCGAACTTCGGCCGCAAGTCCCTGAACGAGATCAAGGAAGTGCTGTCGGGCATGGGCCTGCACCTGGGCATGGACGTCGAGGACTGGCCGCCGGACAACATCGAAGATCTGGCCAAGAAATTCGAAGACTCGTTCTGAGAATTGGGGGAGGGCCACGGCCCTCCCCAGCCACAAATGCCCACGTTGGTGGGGAAACCCGGGCAGATCCGCCCCAAGGAGAGCGGCTGACACGCATCGGCCGCCAGACAAAGCAAAACCTTTAGAAGGAACTAGAAAATGCGTCACGCACGTGGATACCGCCGCCTGAACCGCACCCATGAGCACCGCAAGGCTCTGTTTGCAAACATGGCGGGCTCGCTCATCGAGCATGAGCAGATCAAAACCACTCTGCCCAAGGCAAAAGAACTGCGCCCGATCGTTGAAAAACTGATCACCCTGGCGAAAAAAGGCGACCTGCATTCGCGCCGCAACGCTGCGTCGCGTCTGAAGGAAGACCAGTATGTCACCAAACTGTTCGACGTGCTGGGTCCCCGCTACAAGGACCGTCAGGGCGGCTACATTCGCATCCTGAAGGCCGGTTTCCGCTATGGCGACATGGCCCCGATGGCGATCATCGAATTCGTTGATCGTGACGTGAACGCCAAGGGCGCTGCCGATAAGGCACGCGTTGCCGAAGCCGAAGCGGCAGCTGACGAAGAATAAGAAGACTGCAGACCGCAAGGTCTGGTGATTTGGCCCCCGCTTGGAAACAGGCGGGGGTCTTTTTTTGCGCGCATACCCCATTGGGGTGATGCTTTCCCGCAGCTGGCAATTCAGGATTGTGTTGCCAGCTGTTTGATCGGTGCGTTTTTGACCGATCCGGGTGCGGCCCGAGGAGATCCACAACAGAGGTGGAGCGGTGTCCGCTATGTCAATTTTAAAAGGATACGATTATGTCCATGTCACGACGCCAGGCCCTTGCGGCCTCTTTGTCTTCCCTTCTTGTCTCTCCTTTCTTTCCCATGATTGCGCGGGCACAGGCCGCAGGTGTTCACCCCGGTGATCCCGATGTGATGAAGCTCACCGCCGGTCTGATCGATGCGAACTTGAAGAACGCGGGCGCAAGCGGCTTCAAGGTGAGCCTCGGCTCGGATCCGATGGGCGGGCTTTTGGGGGCCAAACCCCTGGTGATGCCGCAGGGCTATGCCATGATGGTTGGCGGCACGGGTATGCCGGGGGCTGAAACCTATGACAAGGTGCGCAAGCTTGGCCGGGATATCCTGGATACCCTGACCAAAGCTCATGAGATTCTGACCGACTTCGCCGAGCTATTCGAGAAAGTTGTCAACGTGCTGGAAAAGCTAGCCACCACGTTGGAGAAGATCCAGGGCCTGGTAGAGCGGTTTGGTGATGCGATTCACCGGATCACGGCCGCGGTGATCAACACGGTTGCGGTCTTTTCCGACCTCTTTGCAAACGTGGCCGCCACGGTCGCGAAGGGCGTGGCCAAAGGTGCAAAATCGGTTGTGAAATTCTTCAAAAAGCTTTTTGGAGGCAAGAAATCGTCTGGCATCATCGCCACGGTCGATCTGGACGGCGACGGACGGCCCGATGGCACCATTTTCGATATCCCGATGGACGCCGCCTACACGATGCTGTCGGACTTCTTTGTCGCCGTGGGTGTTGAGAACCCCAATCTCAGCCCGGCGCAGATTGCAGTCGCCATCTCGGCCGACGCCAAGTCCTTCCTGACGGAATCCCGCGTCCAGATCGAAGGCGTGACGCGAGATCAAGCCCTGTTGCTGACCAGTTGACCCTCTAGCTGAGCCAAAGGCAGTCGCCTGGCGTGGTCTGGCGGCTGCTGCCTATCTGCGGGGCTTGCGCAATGCTTGCATTCCGCCGCCTGCCTTCGCATATCCTGTTTCAGAACGGATACGGAGGCAACATGATCCGCGCAGTCTTGATTGCATTGACCCTGGTTCTGGGCAGCCAGGCCACGGCCGAAACCCGGGTGCCACAGTCGCAGGCAGAGATCTCTTTGGGGTTTGCGCCGCTGGTCAAACAGGCGGCCCCGGCAGTGGTCAATATCTATGCCAAGATCGTCACCCAGGCCCGCGCCAGAACGCCCTTTTCCAACGATCCCTTCTTTGATGATTTCTTTCGGAACTTTGCCAATCCACGCCCGCGCGTGCAGAACTCGCTCGGTTCGGGGGTGATCCTTTCTGCGGATGGGATCGTGGTGTCCAACTATCACGTGGTCGGCATGGCGACCGAAATCCGGGTGGTGACAACCGACCGGCGCGAATATGGCGCTCAGGTGGTCCTGGCCGATCAGGCCAGCGACTTGGCGATCCTGCGGCTGGAGGGGGCAGAGGATCTCCCCTATCTGAACCTGCGCGACAGCGATGAGGTCGAGGTCGGGGAACTGGCTCTGGCCATCGGCAACCCTTTTGGTGTGGGGCAGACCGTCAGCTCTGGCATCATCTCTGGGTTGGCGCGTACCGGTACCGGCACCGGTGAAGGCTTCGGCTATTACATCCAGACCGATGCGCCGATCAATCCGGGCAATTCCGGCGGGGCGCTGATCGACGTGAATGGCGATCTCATCGGCATCAACACGCGGATCCTCAGCCGCTCGGGCGGCTCCAACGGGATCGGTTTTGCGATCCCCGCCAATCTTGTGCGGGAGTTCCTGCACCAGGCGCGCGATGGTGCCGAGGCGTTCCAGCGTCCCTGGGCGGGGATGAGCGGTCAGCCGCTGGATGGCGACCTGGCGGCCTCCCTTGGGATGGACCTGCCCGAAGGTATGGTGATCTCCGAACTGCATCCCGAAAGCCCCTTTGCCAAGGCCGGGTTCCGTGTCGGCGACGTGGTGATCGCGGTGGATGGCGAGCCGGTGAATTCGCCCTCGGAAATGGTGTTTCGCATGACCATCGCCGGGCTTGGCGACACCTCCGAGGTGGTGCGCCTGCGTGATGGCAAGCGCGAGGTGATCGCGGTTGCGATGTACAGCGCCCCGGACGAGCCTGCCGCAGAGCCTGTCCAACTGGGCGAGAAGAGCCGTCTGCCGGGGCTGACGGTCGCGCGGATCAATCCAAAGACGATCACCGAACTGCAGTTGCCCCTGTCGGCCGAAGGGGTGGCGGTTGCCGATCCCGGCCCCTATGGCGCCCGTGTCGGTCTGCAACGCGGCGATGTCCTGTTGGCGATCAACGGGGATGTGGTCATGCAGCCAGCGGATGTTGCGGAGATCCTGAAAGAAAGCGGTCGCTGGATGGCGCTTGACCTTCTGCGCCGGGGTCAGCGCGTCAGCCTGCGGGCACGGCTCTGACCCATGGCGGATCTTTTCGACAGCGACGCGCCGCAGGCGGATAAGGGGCCAGAGCCGAACCGGCCCCTAGCCGACCGGCTGCGTCCGAAATCGCTGTCCGAGGTGATCGGCCAGAGCCAGGTTCTGGGCCCCGAGGCGCCGCTGGGCGTCATGCTGGCCTCCGGCTCGTTGTCGTCACTGGTGTTCTGGGGGCCGCCGGGGGTGGGAAAGACCACCATCGCGCGGCTTCTGGCCAAGGAAACGGATCTGCATTTCGTCCAGATTTCGGCGATCTTCACCGGTGTGCCGGATCTCAAGAAGGTGTTCGAAGCCGCCAGGCATCGCCGTGCCAACGGGCAGGGGACGCTCTTGTTCGTGGATGAGATCCACCGTTTCAACAAGGCTCAGCAGGATGGGTTTCTGCCCCATATGGAGGATGGCACCATCCTCCTGGTCGGCGCCACCACGGAGAACCCCAGTTTCGAGCTGAACGCCGCTCTTTTATCCCGCGCTCAGGTGCTGGTCTTGGAACGTCTGCCGCTTTCGGATCTGGAGTTGCTGACCCAACGCGCCGAAAAGGAACTGGGCCGCGCCTTACCCCTGACGGGGGATGCCCGCGATGCCTTGCAGGAGATGGCCGATGGCGACGGGCGGGCACTCCTCAATCTGATCGAACAGGTCTCAGCCTGGAAGGTGGAGACCCCCTTGGGCCGCGAGGCGCTGGCGACACGGCTGATGCGGCGGGCGGCGAAATACGACAAATCGGGCGATGAACATTACAACCTGATTTCGGCCCTGCACAAATCGGTGCGCGGTTCGGACCCGGATGCAGCACTTTACTGGTTTGCCCGCATGCTGGAGGGCGGCGAAGATCCGCGCTACCTGGCCCGGCGGCTGACCCGCATGGCGGTGGAGGATATTGCCCTGGCCGACCCGCAGGCGCAGGCGGTGTGCCTGCAGGCCTGGGAGACCTATGAGCGTATCGGCAGCCCCGAAGGCGAGTTGGCGCTGGCGCAGGCGGTGATCTACCTTGCCCTCGCGCCCAAGACCAACGCGGGCTACATGGCCTACAAGGCGGCCCGGCGCCTGGCCAAGGAAACCGGAAGCGCGCCGCCGCCCAAACATATCCTCAACGCCCCGACCAAGCTGATGTCCGAGCAGGGCTATGGCGAAGGCTATGCCTATGACCATGACGCCGAAGACGGGTTTTCGGGGCAGAACTACTTCCCCGAAGGTGTCAAACGGCCGGTTCTGTATCAGCCGGTCGAACGCGGGTTCGAGCGCGAGCTGAAACGGCGGACCGAGTTCTTTGCCAAGCTGCGCCTTCAGCGGGGCAGCTGAGCCCTTTCAGGCGACGACCTCGACCCAGGTGCCCATGCCTGCCGCGTGGTGCGACAGCATATGGCAATGCAGGAGCCATTTACCGGGGTTATGGGCGTTGAAGGCCACGGTGCGCGTCTCGCCGCGCATCATCAACAGCGTGTCGCGCAGGGGGCCAAGGCTGCCATCTGGCAGGACTTCGGCAAAATGCATCCCGTGCAGGTGCATGGCGTGGGGGAATGAAGTGTCATTGACCATGGCGATCTTGACGGTCTGCCCCAGCGATGCCCGCACCAAGGGCTTGTCCGGGCGACCGACAACGCCGTTGAAGGCCCAGAACTGCCCGGCCTGCGCCAGGGCACGCATGCCTTGCGCCTTTCCCTGCCATTGCGCCGACTGCATCCCGCCCATGGCGCCGCCCTCCATACGCAGGGTGACCGTGTCCGCATCGCTGAGCTCGATCGGGTGGTCCGGGTTGGGCGGCAGCGGCGCGGGTGTGCCACGCGTGGTTGAGGTTCCGGCAGAGACCGGGAAGATGGCCTGGGCATAGCCGCCGTCGCGTTCGAACTGGATCAGGAACGCGTCCTCTCCGGCGCTGGCACTCACATCGACAATCAGATCGATCCGTTGCGCGGGCGCCAGCAGCATCCGCTCGGGGATCGCCTCGGGCGTGGGGAGCGGCATCCCGTCATAGGCCATGATCCAGCCGGTCAGCCCCTGCAGGCCGAGGGCAAAGATGCGGGCATTGGCGCTGTTGATCAGGCGCAGGCGAAGCCGCTCGCCCTGGGTCACAGGAAAGCTGGCCTCCATCTGCCCATTGGTCAGCATCACGTTGCCAAGCCGCCCGGCGTGGGATCGGTCATGGGGGTGGGTGAACTGCGCATCGACGCTGGCATCACCAGCAAGGCGGATGTCGTCCAGCATCAACACAAGGTCCTGATCCACATCGGGCGCCTCGTCCTCTGCGATGATCAAGGGGCCTTGCAGCCCGCGCTCCACCTGTTCGACGGATTGAGCATGGGAGTGATACCAATAGGTGCCCGCATCGGGCAGGGCAAAGTCGTAGGTGAAGACCTCTCCGGTTGCGATGGGATCCTGCGTCAGGCCCGGGACCCCATCCATCGCGTTTTCGATCCGAATGCCGTGCCAATGCATCGAGGTGGCCTGGGGCAGGGCGTTGTCGATCTCCACCCGCAGCCGTTCGCCCCGGCGGGCGCGCAGGGCGGGGCCGGGGACGCTTCCGTTCACCCCCCAGAGATCCGTCTTTCCATATTGCGCAGGCGCAATCTGAATTGGCGCGGGCGCCAGTCGCAGGCGGTGAGGGGCAGAGGCGGACAGGCCCATGCGCGGCAGTAGCGGCAGAGTGGCAAGTCCGGCAAGCAGGGATCTACGGGTCGGCATGGTCTCTCCTGTGGGTGGTGTTCAGATCAAGGTAGAGAGCCCTTTGCCCATGACAAGATTTCTACCCACTGGAAGGTTGCCATGTTTCCTGCGCAGTACGGCCCTGCACGCGGCAGGACGTGGAAAACTTGACATCCCGTGCCAGCCGCGCGACAGACCGCCCATGTATCCAACCGTCTTATACGTTGCCCTTGGCGGGGCTATCGGCGCTGCCTTGCGCTATCTTGCCGGGCTGGGCGTGGTGCGCCTGTTCGGGCATGGAGAGTTTCCGCTCGCGATCATCACCGTGAACGTGGTGGGCTCCTTCCTGATGGGGGTCTTCGCGACGGCTGCGGCGCATAAGGGGCTGACCCATCTCAGCCCCTTCGTGATGACCGGCGTGCTGGGCGGGTTCACCACCTTCTCGGCCTTTTCGCTGGAGACGGCGAACCTCGTCGAACGGGGTGCAGTGGGACAGGCGGCTCTCTATATTTTGCTGTCTGTGGGGCTGTCTGTCGGCGGTCTGTTTCTTGGCCTGATGGCCGCCAGAGGAGTATTCGCATGAGCGGCGTTCAGACCATTACCGTTTCCGAAGAGGACGCAGGTCAGCGGGTGGATCGCTGGCTGCGCCGCCTGTTCCCGCATGTGAGCCAGGGCCGGATCGAGAAGATGTGCCGTAAGGGCGAGTTGCGCATTGATGGCGGCCGCGTCAAGGCCAGCACGCGGGTCGAGGTCGGGCAATCGGTGCGGGTGCCGCCGCTGCCCTCTGCCGACCATCAGCCGCCGCAACCGGAAAAGCGGCGCGTCTCGGATGCGGATGCCAAGATGATTCGCTCTTGCGTGATCTACAAGGACGACGATGTGATCGTCCTGAACAAGCCGCATGGGCTGGCGGTGCAGGGCGGCAGCGGTACCACGAAACATGTGGATGGATTGGCCGAGGCGCTGCGCTTTGACTATGACGAGAAACCGCGCCTGGTGCACCGGCTGGACAAGGACACCTCGGGCGTGCTGGTGCTGGCGCGTACCCGCGCAGCGGCGCAGGCGCTGACGGCGGCCTTTCGCCACCGCAACACCCGCAAGATCTACTGGGCGCTGGTCGCCGGCGTGCCCACCCCCTACCTGGGAGAGATCAAGGCGGGCCTGGTGAAGGCAGGCGGCCATGGCCGCAGCGGCGAAGGCGAGAAGATGATCGCCATTCACCCCTCCGAGATCGACAGCACCCCCGGCGCCAAACGCGCGCATACGCTTTATGCGACGCTGTACCGGGTGGCGGGGCGTGCCTCCTGGGTGGCGATGGAGCCGGTCACCGGCCGTACCCACCAGCTGCGCGCGCATATGGCAGAGATCGGCCATCCCATCGTGGGCGATGGCAAATACGGTGGCTCGGGGCAGGAGAACCTCGGCGATGGTTGGGGTGCCCAGCTGGGCGGCATCATCAGCAAGAAGCTGCACCTGCATTGCCGCCGCATGGCGTTCGAACACCCCACGACGAAGAAGACGATTTCGGTGACCGCCGATCTGCCCGATCACATGAAGGACAGCTGGGAGACCTTCGGCTGGACCGAGGATCTGGCGGCGGAGGATCCCTTCGAGGGGCTGCTATGAGCGCGCCCCTGCGGCTGGTGCTTTTTGATGTGGATGGCACCCTGGCGGACAGTCAGGGCGCCATAACCGGCGCCATGGCCGCAGCATTTGCGGGCGTGGAGCTGCCCTTGCCCTCCCGCGCGGCGATCCTGTCGATCGTGGGCCTGTCCTTGCCGCAGGCGATGGCAGAGCTGGCTCCGCAGGCGGGCGCTGGGGTTCAGGCGGCGCTGGTTGAAGGCTATAAACAGGCCTATAAATCCGCGCGTGAACAGTCCGGTGCCGGGCATTCGCCGCTGTTTCCCGGAGCCCGGGAGGCGCTGGAGGCGCTTCATGCGGTGCCGGACTACCTGCTGGGCGTGGCCACAGGGAAATCCCAGCGCGGGCTGGATGCGCTGATTGCGGCGCATGGGTTGGACTGTTTCGTGACCCGCCAGGTGGCGGATCATCACCCCTCCAAGCCGCATCCCTCGATGGTGCTAACGGCGCTGGCTGAAACCGGGGTGGAGCCGCAGCATGCGGTGATGATCGGTGACACCAGCTTTGACATGGACATGGGGCGGGCTGCGGGCGTGACCACAATTGCCGTGGAGTGGGGCTATCACCCGGCGGAACGGCTGGCGGCGGATCACAGGATTGGCAGTTTCTCGGAACTGGCCCCGCTGCTGCAACAGATCTGGAAGGTATGACGGTATGAGCGAATGGGCACCGAAACGGTTCTGGAAGACAACCACTGTCGCTGAACTCGACGACGGCTATACGGTGGAGCTGGACGGGCGGCGCGTGCGGACCCCGGCAAAGGCGGCCCTGGTGGTGCCCTCCCGGCAGATGGCCGAAGCGGTGGCGGCAGAGTGGGAGGCACAGACCGAATCAGTTGATCCCGGGACCATGCCGTTCACGCGCTCTGCCAATGCGGCAATTGACAAGGTGACACATCAGCACAGCGAAGTCGCCGATATGCTGGCGGATTACGGCGATGCGGATCTGCTGTGCTATCGGGCCGACAGCCCCAAGGAACTGGTGACCCGGCAAGCGCAGGAATGGGATCCCGCTCTGGACTGGGCGGATGAGGTGCTGGGCGCACGGTTGCAGCTGCGCAGCGGTATCCTGCATGCGCCTCAGGATCCGCAGGTGCTGGCTGGGTTGCGGAGCCGTGTTCACGGGCTAACCCCTTTTCAGATGGCGGCTTTTCACGATCTCGTTTGCATGTCCGGATCCTTGATCCTGGGATTTGCGGCGGCCCATGGGTGGCGTGATGCGGCCGATATCTGGCAGATGTCGCGCCTGGATGAGCGCTGGCAGGAAGAGCAGTGGGGCGTCGATGAGGAAGCCCGGGAATCGTCCGAGGTGAAGCGCGCTGCCTTCATGCATGCTCAGCAGTTCTACGTGTTTTCATCTTGAGACGAAAAACCGCCGCAGCCTGCCGGAAAGCGAAAAATTTTACCAATCGTCCCGCGTGTTCGCTATGCGTCCATCGAATTTGGTGATCGTGCCCTTGACGTTTGTTTATGAATCCGCCCAAAATCCCTTACGATTTAGGAGTTTTCCCTAGGTCACGCTATTCCGGTGCAATCGCTGCCGGTAATAAAACCGCCACAATAGGCGGAACATCAGGAAGAGGTAAAAATGAACAAATCCGTATTTTTGGGCGCGCTGACCGTTGCTGGCATCGCAGCTGGCGCAGCTGCTGCCGGCACGCTGGACGACGTGAAAGCCCGCGGCAAACTGAACTGCGGCGTCACCACCGGCCTGGTCGGTTTTGCTGCTCCGAATGCGAACGGGGAATGGGAAGGTTTTGACGTCGCCGTCTGCCGTGCCGTTGCTGCGGCCGTTCTGGGCGATTCGACCGCTGTTGAATTCGTGCCGACCACCGGTAAGACCCGCTTCACGGCTCTGGCCTCGGGCGAGATCGACATGCTGGCGCGCAACACCACCTGGACCTTCTCGCGCGATGTTGACCTGAAGTTTGAATTCACCGGCGTCAACTACTACGACGGTCAGGGCTTCATGGTTCCCAAGGACCTGGGTGTGTCTTCGGCCAAGGAACTGGACGGCGCTACCGTTTGTATCCAGACCGGCACCACCACCGAGCTGAACCTGGCGGACTTCTTCCGCTCCAACAACATCTCCTACGAGCCGGTTCCGATCGAAACCAACGCCGAAGCGCAGCAGCAGTACCTGGCTGGCGCCTGTGACGTCTACACCACCGACGCCTCCGGCCTGGCAGCAACCCGCGCCACCTTCGACGATCCGGCAGGCCACGTGCTGCTGCCCGAGATCATCTCGAAAGAGCCGCTCGGCCCGCTGGTCCGTCACGGCGACCACGAGTGGGGTGACGTTGTGCGCTGGACTCTGAACGCGCTGATCACCGCCGAAGAACTGGGCGTGACCTCTGCCAACCTGGCGGAAATGTCCGCAGGCACCAACAACCCGGAAATCAACCGCCTGCTGGGTACCGAAGGCACCCTGGGCGAAATGCTGGGTCTGTCGGCTGACTGGGCGAAAAACGCAATCGCCAGCGGCGGCAACTACGGCGAAGTCTTTGCCAAGAACATCGGCGAAGACACTCCGATCGGTCTGGCACGCGGCCTGAACGCACAGTGGACCGAAGGTGGCCTGCTGTACTCGCCGCCCTTCCGCTAAACACATCAAGGAGAGGGCGCGGGATCACCCCGCGCCCTTTTCCTAACCATCTTAAAGCTTCGGATCTTGCGGAGCGGGGAAGAACCCCGCCGGGATGAAATCCGCTGCCTCGGGGATCTCTTTACATGTCAACTCTTTCCGACCCTCCACAGGAGCAGTTTCGGCTGTCCATGTTGGTCAACGATACCCGCTATCGCTCGTTGACCTTCCAGGCCATTGCCGCGCTCCTGCTAGCCTTGTCGATTTGGTATCTGGGCAACAACCTGATCCAGAACCTGCGTGCGGCAGGTCTCAATATCTCTTATGACTTTCTCGGCAATCCGGCTGGCTACGATATCAACCAGCGCCTTGTCGAATATGACAACCAGGACAGCCACGGGCGTGCAGCACTTGTCGGTATCCTGAACACGCTTCTGGTCGCCTTCCTGGCCTGTATCACCGCCACCATATTCGGGGTGATCGCCGGTGTTCTGCGGCTCTCCAACAACTGGCTGGTCTCCAAGCTGATGGCCGTCTACGTGGAGATCTTCCGCAACATCCCGGTGCTGATCTGGATCATCATCATCTTCACCATCATGACGGCGGCGCTGCCGGGTCCGCGGGCCTTCCGCGGCGATGACCCCGCCTCGACCATGGTGCTGGATCTCTTTGCCTTTACCAACCGGGGTGTCTACATCCCGATGCCCTGGTTCGAGAGCGGCATCTTTGCATCCGCCGCCCTGAACTGGCTGCTGGTTCTGGCGGTTCTGGTGGGCTCCTTCGTGGCCACCCGCAAGATCGAGGCCTGGGCGAGCCACAAGCAGGAAGAGACCGGTGTCCGCCCCAAGACCCTGTTCATGGTGCTGGGCGTCTGGCTGGTGCCGTTCCTGCTGTTGATGGTCATCATGGGCCTGTCCTGGGAAGTGCCCGCGCTGAAGGGTTTCAACTTCCAGGGCGGCATCAAGATCGGCGGGCCGCTGATCGCCCTGTGGTTTGCGCTGTCGATCTACACCGGTGCCTTCATCGCGGAGAACGTGCGGGCCGGTATCCAGGCGATCTCAAAAGGTCAGACCGAGGCCGCGGCCGCGCTGGGCCTGCGTCCGGGCCGGATCATGAACCTGGTGGTGCTGCCGCAGGCGCTGCGGGTGATCATCCCGCCGCTGATCTCGCAGTATCTCAACATCACCAAGAACTCCTCGCTGGCGATTGCCGTGGGCTATGCGGATATCACCGCGACCCTGGGCGGCATCACCCTGAACCAGACCGGTCGCGCGATTGAATGCGTGCTCTTGCTGATGCTGTTCTACCTGACCGCATCGCTGGTCATCTCGATGGTGATGAACGTCTACAACGCCTCCGTGAAGCTGAAGGAGCGCTGAGCCATGAGTGACAAGACAACCAATCCGATTGCCTTTGTCGCCAAGGGCACCATTCCGCCCGCACCGCCCCCGGCCAGCCAGGCCGGTGTGGTCAAGTGGGTGCGGGACAACCTGTTCTCCAGCGTTCCCAACGGGGTTCTGACCCTGGTGGCGCTGGCAGTGATCTATCTGCTGTTGCAGAAAACCGTGCCCTGGCTGGTGAACGGCGTCTGGACGACCTCCTCGCTGAACGAATGCCGCGAGGTGCTGGATGGCAGGGTCGGCGCCTGTTTCTCGGTCTTGACCGAACGCTGGCATCAGCTGCTTTACGGGTTCAAATACCCCGCTGATCAATACTGGCGCCCGAACCTGGCGCTGGTGCTTCTGCTGGTCGCCGCCGCGCCGGTGCTGTTCTTCGACCTGCCGCGCAAGCTGTTGATCTTCACCGGCCTTTACCCCTTCATCGCCTTCTGGCTGATTTGGGGCGGCACCATCATGGCGCCGATCGTTGCCCTCGTGGGTTTCGTGGCCGCTGGCGCGGTGTTCCAGATCTATGGTCGCGGATCCTTTGCCCTGGGGTTCTTCGGAGGCATTGCGACGGCATTGATCGTCTGGACGCTGGGCGGGATGCTGATCCCGGAAGGCGCTTCGGACAATGCCATGCTGCAGGCCGTGCCCTCGCGGGATCTGGGCGGCTTTATGCTGAACCTGATGCTGGGGGTGACCTGTGTGTCCCTGTCCCTGCCGCTGGGCATTGCCCTGGCGCTGGGCCGACAGTCCGACATGCCGCTGATCAAGTGGATCTGCGTGGTCTTCATCGAGTTCGTGCGGGGCGTGCCGCTGATTACGCTGCTGTTCGTGGCCTCGGTGATGCTGGCCTATTTCTTCCCGCCTGATGCCACCGTGGACCTGTTCCTGCGGGTGGTGATCATGATCACCCTCTTCTCGGCGGCCTATATCGCCGAGGTGATCCGGGGTGGTCTGGCAGCCCTGCCCAAGGGGCAGTACGAGGCGGCGGATTCGCTGGGTCTGGATTACCCGCAGGCGATGCGCCTGATCATCCTACCGCAGGCGTTGAAGATCTCGATCCCCGGTATCGTGAACGTGGCCGTGGGCCTGTTCAAGGACACCACGCTGGTTTCGGTCATCTCGATGTTCGACCTTGTGGGCATGATCCGCGGGCCGATCCTGGCTTCGACCGAATGGAACGGCGTCTACTGGGAACTCCTGGGCTTTGCGGCCTTCCTGTTCTTCATCGTCTGCTACGGCATCTCTCAATACTCGCAATGGCTGGAACGCCGCCTTGCGACCGATCATCGATAAGGAGGCCAAGACATGACTGGCACTTCACAAATGCAAGTATCCGACGAGGTTGCGATCACCATCGACGGAATGAACAAGTGGTACGGCTCCTTTCACGTGCTGCGCGACATCAACCTGACCGTCTACCAGGGCGAGCGGATCGTGATCTGCGGCCCCTCCGGTTCGGGTAAATCGACGCTGATCCGCTGCATCAACGCGCTGGAGGAACACCAGCAGGGCACGATCACCGTGGATGGGACGCTGTTGTCGTCGGATCTGAAGAATGTCGACAAGATCCGCTCCGAGGTTGGCATGTGCTTCCAGCACTTCAACCTGTTCCCGCATCTGACCATCCTGGAGAACTGCACGCTGGCGCCGATCTGGGTGCGCAAGACGCCCAAGAAGGAAGCCGAAGAACGCGCGATGCACTTCCTTGAGAAGGTCAAGATCCCGGATCAGGCCAACAAGTACCCCGGTCAGCTGTCGGGCGGTCAGCAGCAGCGTGTGGCCATCGCGCGCAGCCTGTGCATGATGCCGCGCATCATGCTGTTCGATGAACCCACATCGGCGCTCGACCCCGAGATGATCAAGGAGGTGCTCGACACCATGATCGAACTGGCCGAAGAGGGTATGACCATGCTCTGCGTGACCCATGAGATGGGCTTTGCCCGCCAGGTGGCGAACCGGGTGATCTTCATGGATGCGGGCCAGATCGTCGAACAGAACGAGCCTGAGGCCTTCTTCAACAACCCGCAGAGCGAGCGGACCCAGCTGTTCCTGAGCCAGATCCTCGGCCACTGACGCCCGGGATCACTGAGAAGAGTAATGGCCCGCCGGTATCATCCGGCGGGTCTTTTCGTTGTGTCGGGGATCAAGCGCCCAAAAGTTCGCGCGGGACGGTGAACTCCACCACCTTGCCGCTGCTCCAGGTCAGATCCGCCCAGCTGTCGATGTCAAAGCGCGCAATCAGGGTGGCGCCGGTTGGGTAGTCGTCAAAGCGCGAATGGTCGGGGGGATGGTTCACGATGGCATGGGCAAAGGCGGCGATGCCGGGATTGTGGCTCAGGATCATCGTCTTGGGGTGTGTCGCCTCGCGCAGGACCTGAAAGATGATGTCCGAGCTGGCGTGATACAGCCGCTCGGTAAAGACGGCCGGGGCCTGCAGATCCATCAGCTCATAGGTTTCCCGCGTCCGCTGCGACGAGGAGGACAGCACCTGCTGCGGCACCTGGTCGATATCCCCCAGCCAGTCTCCCAGCGCCTTGGCCGAGGCGCGCCCGCGCTTGTTCAGCGGGCGGGCGTGATCGCTGGGGGCGCTGGTATCCCAGGCGGATTTGGCGTGACGGGTCAGGATCAAGGTGCAGGTCATGTGATATGGAAATAGCTCATGTGATGGGCTGACTGTGCAGGATCGCGCTCTGCGCCCCGGCTGAGGGGGCAGGCAAGCCGGGCAAGGCAGCCGTTTGAAAGGCAAGGGACCCCGTCCGGGGCCGCCAGGTGACTGTGGCAGGCTGACAGGTCATAGGGGCCTCCGTCAATCAATGCGTGTGCCGGGCAGGCGCTCAGGCAGGGCCTCTGCGCACAGCTCTCGCAGGGAGACCGTCGCAAGCTCGGCGTTGGCGTTTCAATGTCCTGCCGCAAATGGAGCGCTCCGCGATATGAGATCAGCATGCCAACCGTATCATGGACCATCATTTGCGACGGGGATGTGAAGGCCCGCCCCGAGGCCAGCGCCCAGTTCACGAATGGCGCATAGGGTGGCCCGCCAAAGGGGTAGTGCGCCTCGGCGTCAAACCGGCGCGCAAGCCCGTCAACCACGCGGCGGGACCAGCGGTCCAGCGGATCGGGGGCGCTGTCCGCGAATTCCGGCGCAGCGGCGATGCGGCGCCATGTGGGCGTTCCCTTGAGGCCCAGCAGGATCAGCGTGCCACCCGCCAGCCCCTGAACCCGTACGCGCCCTGGATGCACGGTGCCCAAAACGTCCAGATCCGCGTCCTGTGCGGCGCTCAGTATGTCCTGGAACCGGGGGGAAGCCGTCATCGCCTGTCCTTGCTTGCAGGTGTTTTAGCCTAGCGCCGCCTTGGGATCCGGCAAAAGAAAAACCGCCCCGGGGGGCGGCATTTCTGGTCAGTCGCCATTTCGGCTTGGCTCAGGCGCGGATCATCGATCCTGCACCGTGATCGGTGAACAGCTCCAGCAGCACCGCATTGGGCACCCGCCCATCGACGATGGTACAGGCCCGCACCCCGTTGCGCACCGCCGACAGGGCGGTTTCCGTCTTGGGGATCATCCCACCCGCGATCACGCCCGATTGGGTCATCGCCTCGACATCGGCGGCCTTGAGTTCGGTCACCACCTCTCCATCGGCGTTTTTCACGCCCGAGACATCGGTCAGAAGCAACAGGCGGTCGGCATTGAGCGATTCGGCAACCGCCCCGGCGGCAGTGTCGCCATTGATATTGAAGGTCTCCCCGTCGCGGCCAGCGCCGATGGGGGCAATCACGGGGATGATCTCTTTTTCAAAGAGATGACGCAGCACCGTCGGGTTCATCTCGACCGGGGTTCCGACAAAGCCGAGGTCCGGGTTGGTGACCTCGCAGGTGATCAGGTTGGCATCCTTGCCCGACAGGCCCACGGCCATGCCGCCTTGCGCGTTGATCGCCTGCACGATGCGCTTGTTCACCAGGCCGGACAGCACCATCTCCACCACGTCCATGGTGGCCTTATCGGTCACACGCTTGCCGTTCACGAACTCCGACTGGATCTGCAGCTTCTCCAGCATCGCGTTGATCATCGGGCCGCCACCATGCACGATCACCGGGTTTACCCCGACCTGGCGCAGCAGCACCACATCGCGGGCAAAGGTCTCCATCGCCTCGTCGCTGCCCATGGCGTGACCGCCCAGCTTGATGACGACGATGGCATCGTCGTAGCGCTGCATATAGGGCAGGGCGCTGGACAAAGTCTCGGCGGTGGCAATCCAATCGCGGTTCATATCTTGTTTCTTCATTGCTGGGATCCCTTTGGCAAAGCGTGTTACGCGGTTCTGCGCCTTCTGCCAAGTGTGCCGTTGCAGCGAGGGATGGGAATGATAGGGTCGCAGCATCCATTCCATCAGGTCGGAACACAGCCCATGGGCCAGAAGACGCTTTTGCTCACCGGAGCCAGCCGTGGCATTGGTCATGCCACCGTGCGCCATTTTAATGCCGAAGGCTGGCGGGTCATCACCTGCTCACGCCAGCCCTTTCCGCGCGAATGCCCCTGGGGCGGCGGGGAGGAAAACCATGTGCAACTGGATCTGTCGGATCCCAGTGACACCATCAACGCGGTGGGGGTGATCCAGGAGCGCCTGAACGGGCGTCTCGATGCGCTGGTCAACAATGCGGGAATTTCGCCCAAGGGGCCGAACGGCGAGCGGCTGAACACGCTGGACACGGATCTGATGACCTGGGGCAAGGTGTTCCATGTGAACTTCTTTGCTTCGGTGGTGCTGGCGCGCGGGCTGAAGGATGAGCTGGCCGCCGCCAAGGGTTCGGTGGTCAACGTGACCTCGATCGCGGGCAGCCGGGTGCATCCCTTTGCAGGCGCGGCCTATGCCACCTCCAAGGCGGCCCTGGCGGCGCTGACGCGGGAAATGGCCCATGACTTCGGCCCGCTGGGGGTGCGTGTCAATGCCATCGCGCCGGGCGAGGTGGAAACGGCGATCCTGTCACCGGGTACCGAGCAGATCGTGGAAAAGCTGCCGATGCAGCGCCTGGGCCAGCCGGAAGAGGTCGCGGCCGCGATCTACTTCCTGTGCTCAGGGGGCAGTTCCTATATCTCGGGGGCCGAGATCGAGGTGAATGGCGCCCAGCATGTCTGACGGGCGCCGACCGCTTTAGTCGATACCCGCGATGATAGACCGCAAGGTGGCGATCCCGTCGCCCTTCTCCGAGGAGGTGAGGACGATTTCCGGGTAGGCTGCGGGGTGCTTCGAGAGCGCGCCGCGCACCTGATCCAGCACCTTGTCGAGATCCTTGGCCTTGACCTTGTCCGCCTTGGTCATCACGCATTGGAAGGTCACCGCGGCGCTGTCCAGAAGCGCCATGATCTCTTCATCGACCTTCTTGATGCCATGGCGGCTGTCGATCAGCACAAAGGCGCGGCGCAGGGTCTGGCGACCGCTGAGGTAGCGCTTCAGCAGCTTCTGCCATTTCTCCACCACCGCGAGGGGCGCATTGGCATAGCCATAGCCGGGAAGGTCCACGAGGTAGAGGTCGGGCCCTTGGGTGAAAAAGTTGATCTCCTGCGTCCGCCCCGGCGTGTTGGAGGCGCGCGCAAGCCCCTTGGTGCCGGTCAGCGCGTTGATCAGGCTCGATTTGCCCACGTTGGAGCGACCGGCAAAACAGACCTCGACCCGGTCAGGATCGGGCAGGCCGGACATGGCGACAACGCCTTTCAGGAATTCCGATTGCCCGGCAAAGAGCTTGCGGCCCTTTTCGGAGGACAGATCATCCGGCGCCTCGGCCAGGGGAAATTGCATTTGCATCAGAGCACCTTTACCGGATCGCCAAGACGGATATCACCGCCCCGCACGACCTCTGCATAGACCGAGAAATCCTGATGGCCAAAGGCGCCGTTCAGGGTCTTCAATGTGTCGGCGTCACGCAGGCCCGTATTCGGGTTCGCCGTCGTTGCCAGGCAGCGCCGCGTGCGCTCGCGTACCGCGAAAACCGCATCGCCGATCTGCACCTCGCGGCCCAGCCAGTCGTGTTCGGACCAGGCCTCGCCCAGATCGAACCAGATATTGCCGCGCCAGCGCAAGGGGGACAGATCCTGCCCCATCGCGGCCTCCACCGCGCGGTGGGAGGCGAGGTTGCATAAGGTCACCGAGGGAAAATCGGTATCCGTCATGCCGCGCCCCGGCACACGCAGGATCCGGGCCGAGGCTGCACGATCCTCGGGCATCAGCGGGCGCACCCAGTCCAGGAAACGGGGCAGGTCTTCGGGCGCATCGGGATTGAACGACAGCGCGCCACGCTCTGGGTAGCTCAAGGACACCGTACCTGCATCCGCATCATACTGCGCTGTGATGGCCATCAATTGCGGGGCCTTGGCGACGCGACTGAAGTTCGAGCAGGGCACCCATTCGGAGCCATCGGCCGATGACGCCTCATGGGCTACCGCCCAAACGCGATCGCCGGGCATGGTCTGCCCGGCGGTCAGCTTGACGCTCTCCAGCGCCTCCCGTCCATGTGATTTGATCGGGTGGCGCCAGATTTCAGTGACGGTCTGCGTCATTTCTCATCCGCTTTTGGGCCACGCTTCAGGCTTGATTTGATGTTGCCAAAAACGTCGGGCTTATAGCCGTGGCTGCGCATGATCAGATACTGCTGGGTAAAGGTGATGGTGTTGTTCGCGATCCAGTAGACCACCAGACCGGAGGCAAAACCGCCCAGCATGAACATGAAGACCCAAGGCATCCAGGCAAAGATCATCTTTTGCGTCGGATCGGTGGGCGCGGGGTTCAGCTTTTGCTGCAGCCACATGGAGACCCCCAAGAGGATCGGCAGGATGCCGATGAAGACGGTTGCCAGCAGGCTGCCCGGCTCGGGGCCAGACAGGGGCAGCAGGCCAAAGAGGTTCATGAAAGAGGTCGGGTCCGGCGCGCTCAGATCCTGGAACGGACCGAAGAAGGCCGCGTGACGCAGCTCCAGCGTGACGAAGATCACCTTGTAGAGCGAGAAGAAGATCGGGATCTGGATCAGGATCGGCAGACAGCCCGCGGCGGGGTTGACCTTCTCCTTCTTGTAAAGCTCCATCATCTCCTTCTGAAGCTTCTGGCGGTCGTCGCCTGCACGCTCCTTCAGTTTCTCCATCTCCGGCTGCAGTTCCTTCATCTTCGCCATCGAGGCGTAGGATTTATAGGCCAGCGGGAAGACGAGGATCTTGATGAAGATGGTCAGGCCGATGATGGCCCAGCCCATGTTGCCGATCATCGCGTTGAGCCAGTGCAGAACCGCAAAGATCGGTTTGGTCAGGAAGAAGAACCAGCCCCAGTCGATGCTGTCCAGGAAGCCTTCGATCCCGTCCTTCTGGTAGCCGCGGATGGTGGCCCATTCCTTGGCGCCGGAGAACAGCATGGTGGTGACTTCGGCGGACTGACCATCGGCCAGCGTCTGCGTCGGCAGCACGATGTCGGTCTGGTAGATCTCGCGGCGCTCGTCATATTTTGCGATGGAGCGGAAGCCCTGACCGGGTGCGGGCACCAGCGTCGACATCCAGTAGTGGTCGGTGAAGCCGATCCAGCCGTTGGTTTCGATCTGCTTGATCTGCGCACGGGATCCGTCGCGGGGATCGGGCTCGAAATCCACCATGTCGTCATAGTCGATCTCGGCCAGCTCGCCATCGGCCATGCCGACGACGCCTTCATGCAGGATGAAGAAGTTCTTCAGACTGGACGGTTCGCCATGGCGCGCCAGCGTTCCATAGGGGGCAAGCGCCACGGTGGCGCCGCTGGCGTTCTGAACCGACTGGGTGACGGAAAACAGGTAATCCTCATCCACCGAAATGGTCCGGGCGAAGGTCAGGCCCTTGCCGTTGTCCCAGGTCAGGGTGACGGGGCTGTCCGGCGTCAGGGTCTGGCCCTCATCTGCAGACCAGATGGTATTGGCGCCCGGCACGTCATCAAAGCCAAGCCCGGTGCCCGGTGCCCAGCCGTAAAGCGCATAGAAGGCTTCCGGTTCCCCCACGGGGGACAGGATGTGAACGATATCCGCATTCTCTTCCAGCGAGACCCGGTAGTCCTTCAGCGCCAGGTCGTCGATGCGCCCACCCTGGAGCGAAATGCTGCCGGCCAGGCGGGGGGTGTCGATCGCAAGGCGTGCGGCACGTGGGGCCGTGGCCTCTTCGCTCGCCTGCGCGGGGACGGTGTTGTCGCCTTGCGCGATACCTGCCGCGGGGGCGGCAGCGCTGGCGGGCGCGGTCTCAGTTGCGACCGGTTCCGGCGTCTGCTCCGGCTCGGGCGGCGGGAAGAAACTGTACCAACCCAGAATCACCAGGAAGCTGAGCGCTGTTGCGAGAATGAGATTCTTGTTCTGATCGTCCATTGGGGACCGCCACCTCGTGCATGGAATGACAGGGTGTGGTTCAACAGGGGTGGACCCCAAAGGTCAAGTGGAATCGGGAAAATCGGCGGCGTCATAGCGCCGCCGACGCGGGGATTCACCCAGATTTCCTGTGGATCAGGGGTTTTGGCGTCCGATCACCGGGGCGTCCTGCAGTTTTGCCTGATGCGCGGTGATCCAGTCCAGGGTCTGCTCAAAGGGCATCGGTCGCCCGATCCCGAAGCCCTGAACGTGATCGCAACCCAGTTGCGACAGGAGCGCATGTTCGCCCACGGTCTCTACACCTTCGGCCAGGGTTTCCAGCTCCAGCCGCTCGGCCATGGTCAGGATCGCTGCGATCAGCTTTTGCTGTTCGGGGTCGCGGTCCGATTTCATCACGAAGGAACGGTCGATCTTGATCCGCGAGATATTGAAGCGCCGCACTGCCGAGATCGAGGCATGGCCGGTGCCAAAGTCGTCCAGTTCGATGCGGCATCCCATGGCGCTGAGCGCGGCGATATTGCGGGTCACCACATCGTCGGGCTGGTCGGTCATCACGGTTTCCAGTACCTCCACCGACAGGCGGTCGGGGGCAAGGTCAAATCGCTCGAGCTCCCAGCGGATATTGTCGGCGAGACCGGGGTTGCGCAGTTCTTGGGTGGCAAAGTTCACGCCAACCGAGGGGACTTCGACGCCCGCCGCATCCCAGGCCTTGATCGCGGTCAGCGAGTGAAACAGCATGACCTGGCTCAGCCGCTCCATCAGCCCGGCTTCTTCCAGCGCAGGCATGAAGCTGTTCGGCGGGATCAGCCCGCGTACCGGGTGCATCCAGCGGGCCAGCGCCTCGAACCCCGACACGCGGCCGGTATCGGTCGAGATCTGCGGCTGGAACCAGGGCACGATCTGGCCGCTTTCCAGGGCCTCTGCCGCCTCGTCGCGCAGATTGCAGCGCGCCTTGTTGCGGTGATAGATATCGGCCGAATAGACCCGGATACCCGAAGGACCGTTCTGCTGTGCATCGGCCAGCGCGGTTGCGGCGGCAGCGGTCCAATCTGCAGGTTTGGCACCGGGGGCGCGGCTGCGCAGGCAGAAGCCGATGGAGCAGGACACGTAGACAGAGGTGCCGTCGAGCGAAATCGGCTCTTCCACGGCGGATTGCATGCGGCCGGACAGCTGCACGCAGGATTCCAGATCAAGCTGCAACACCGGTGTCAGGCAGATCCCGAACTTGCTGTCGCCGATCCGCGCCACGGTGTCCTTGTTGCGCAGGGTGCTGGCAATGCGATCACCGCAGCGCTGAATGATCTGATCCCCGGCTTCCTGGCCGTAGCGATCCACCAGATCCTTGAAATCGTCGATTTCGACCAGGTAGAGAACCGAGCGCAACCCGGTATCGGCGGTGTCCTCGAACACCTGGGAGACCTCATGTTCAAAGCCTTCGCGCAGGATCATGCCGGTGATGCTGTCGCGGGGCGTGCCGAGGCTGCGGGAGCGATCAAAGCCACCAAGTGCGGCAAACAGGACCGGAAGACCCAAGGCAACCCAGAGCAGGGCCGCTTCACCGCCAAGCCAGAAGGTCGCAAGCGTCAACGCAGGGAGAAAGGCCAGCACGGGAGGCGTAAACAGCGCCGGTGCAATCTTTCTCCGCATACGGGCCAGCAGACCTGAGTGGATATTGGGCATGAGCAGACCTTTCACCTTCAGCACGGGTGTGCAGGCTGAGATTAGGGGCTGCTTCTGACCGCGGAGTTAACGCAGCAAGGGAATTTCGTCGGATTCTGCGGTTTCACGGGGGTTTTTCAGGTCCAACCCCGCAAAATCGAACAGCTTCGGGTCCAGAAGGTGGGAGGGGCGGGCATTCATCAGCGCCCGGAACATCACCTGACGGCGACCGGGGCTGTTTGATTCCCACTGGTCGAGGATCTGTTTCACCTGCTGGCGCTGCAGGCCATCCTGGCTGCCGCAAAGATCGCAGGGAATGATCGGGTAATTCATTGCTTTCGCGAACTTTTCACAATCGGCTTCGGCCACATGGGCAAGCGGGCGAAACACGAAGAGATCTCCCTCTTCATTGACCAGCTTGGGCGGCATGGTCGCGAGGCGGCCGCCGTGGAACAGGTTCATGAAAAAGGTTTCCAGAATGTCGTCGCGGTGGTGTCCCAGTACCACAGCCGAGCAGCCTTCCTCGCGGGCAATCCGGTAGAGGTTGCCGCGTCGCAGACGGGAACAGAGCGCACAATAGGTGCGCCCCTGCGGCACTTTGTCGACGACGATACTGTAGGTGTCCTGGTATTCGATCCGGTGCGGTACCCCCATCTTTTCCAGGAATTCCGGCAGCACGGTTGCCGGAAACCCCGGCTGGCCCTGATCCAGGTTGCAGGCCAGAAGGTCCACCGGCAACAGCCCGCGCCACTTCAGCTCGTAAAGAACCGCCAGCAGCGTGTAGCTGTCCTTGCCGCCCGACAGGCAGACCAGCCAGCGCGGTGTGCTGCCATCGGCGCGACGCTCCACCATACCGTATTGGTCAATCGCCTCGCGCGCGTAGCGCACGATGCGCTTGCGCAGCTTCTTGAACTCGGTGGTGGATGGGGCACCGGCAAACAGCGGGTGGATTTCGTCAAGATCAGTGTCCAGCATGATGGCCCCCTAGCCTGTGAAGGTGGTTTTGCCAAGGAAAAAGCAAGCGTGAGTGCACCGCAGGCTCGGCCGCACGTTAAAATTGTGCTACCCTATGCGCATTTTCAGGGAGAATGATTGATGGATTATTTGCTTTCGGTGCGCGGACGCAATGGCGATGCCTATTCAAATGCCCTTGGCGGCGTCAAATATCTGGCGGTGCCTGCGGGTGCAGACAAGCTGCATCGCGATCACGAGATCAGGTCCGCAGCCTGGATGGCTGCGGTGCAGGAGAGTGCGGGGGCCATCCGCAACGACGCGGGGGAGCTGGTTGAAAAGGGGCATATCGTCGTCTTCGTACACGGGTTCAATACCGATCAATTCGACATGCTGGAGCGTCACCGGAAAATCCGGGCCGGGCTGGAAGCGCATGGGTTTCAAGGGACATTGATCAGCTATGATTGGCCGAGCGACGGATCGGTCCTGGGCTATTGCTCGGACCGCCGCGATGCGCGCCTTGCAGCGGACAAGTTGTTCACCCATGGGATCAGGCCGCTGTCGCGACTGCAGCGGCCCGATTGCGCCTACAACATCCATGCGCTGGCCCATTCGATGGGCTGCTTCCTGTTGCGGGAGGCGTTTGACTATGCCGATGACGATCACGCCACGGCGCAGAACGCCTGGATTGTCAGCCAGGTCGCGATGGTGGCGGCCGATATCTCGCAGAAATCGATGAAAACGGGCAGCCCGTCGACCTCGTCCCTGTTCCGCAGATCCGTCAGGATCACCAGCTATTTCAGCCCGTTCGACGATGTGCTGTCGATTTCCGAGGTCAAACGCGTGGGCCTGTCCCGACGTCTGGGGCGGGTGGGGCTTCCCGAGGATACGCCGGACAAGGCCGTGAACCTTTATTGTGGCGAGTATTACAAGGTGAACCGCGACGATTTCGGAGAGGATCCGGGCATTGCCCATCGCTGGCATTTCGACAGCCCTCGGTTCTACGAGGATCTCTATCATACCTTGTTGGGCAAGCTGGACCGGCATGTGATCCCGACCCGCGCGCCCACCACCTCGGGAGGTTTGGCGCTGTGGTAAGGAGATGGCGGACTGGTGCTGCGTATCAGGTCTTGCTGTCGTGCTCGGGATCACTGCCCGGCACCGGGTCATAGCCATCGCCGCCCAAGGGGTGGCATCGCCCGATTCGGCGCAGCGTCAGCCAGCCGCCCTTGATGGCGCCGTGTTTTTCCAGCGCTTCCAGCGCATAGGCCGAACAGGTGGGCTGATAACGGCAGTTGTGCCCAACCCAGGGGCTGAACAGCAGCCGATAGGCGCGCACGGGCAGGGCAAGGAGGCGGGCAAAGGGCGACATGACGCTTAGATAGGTGTGGCGCTGGCAGAGCAAAAGCCCGCGCGGCGCCGCTTAGCCGTGAATTTTCCGCAGCGCGTAGATCAGATCACGTTTCAGCTCTTCGAACGGGCGCTGGGCGGTATCTTCGGCGCGGCCGATCAGCACGTAGTCCCAGCCGGGGCGGCCATGGGTGGGCAGCACCATCCGGGCCACTTCGCGCAGGCGGCGTTTGGCACGGTTGCGGGCGACCGCATTTCCGACCTTCTTGGAACAGGTGAAGCCGACGCGAATCCCGCCTTCATCACGGCGATTGCTGCCCTGCACCATCATGCCCTTGCTGCCCTGGCGGCGTGCGCGGGCGGCCGCAAGGAAGTCGCGGCGCTTGGTCAGAACCTTGATGTCGGGGAGGGAGCCGGATTGATCCGGGCAAACGGAAACCGCCGAAGGCATATCCCTCTTGTCGGCAGAACCAACATTGGGGGCCTTCGGCGGTGTCATTCCGTCAACGCGAGCTTGTGTGGCGCTATTATGCGCTCAGCTCTTTGCGACCGCGTGCGCGGCGTGCGTTCAGGATCTTGCGGCCTGCTTTGGTGGCCATGCGCGCACGGAAGCCGTGGCGGCGTTTGCGAACCAGGTTCGAAGGCTGATAGGTGCGTTTCATCGCTCCGGTCTCCACATCATGTCATCGGGCGCGGCGCGGAATCGCCTGCCGGGGTCAAATCTCGAAGCCCGGTCTTTAGGAGGGATCGGGCGGCAAGTCAAACCCATTGGCCGGGTTTTTCGCGGCTTTTCGCACCCGATTGCAATATTTATGTCAAAAAAGCCTCCGGGCATAGCCCGCGCCGGGCGGCGGTGGCACAGAATATTTCAGAACAGCGGCGCCAATGGCGGAAAACCTCACAAAAACGATGCCCGGTGATCAAGCGGGCGTGAACTGCTATGCCTCGGACGTGCACAGGCGCCATATTGGCCCTATGAAACGAGACGAGACAACAAGGGCAAGGCCATGAGCAACGACAATGATCCACAAACCGGCGTGCAGAAGACCGGCCTGGCCCGGCATTTGCCCCTGATCCTTGTGGTCATCGTTGCCGTCATCGGTGCGGCGACGCTGAAAGACTATGTGACCTTTGACACGCTGCGCGACAATCGCGAGGCGCTGCTGGGGTTCCGTGATCAGAACTTGCTGGGCCTCGCTGCAGCCTTTGCCGTCATCTACATCGTGATGGTCGTCTTCTCGCTGCCGGGGGCCGCGGTTGCCTCGGTGACCGGGGGCTTCCTCTTTGGTCTCGCCACGGGCACCGCGCTGAATGTCGTCTCGGCCACCATCGGAGCGGCTGGGATCTTCCTGGCGGCGCGCTGGGGATTGGGAGAGATGCTCTCGGCCCGGTTCGAGGCCGCCGAAGGCCGGGTGCAGATGCTGAAGAACGCGCTGCGCCAGAACGAGGTCGAAGTGCTGTTGCTGTTGCGGTTGGTGCCTGCGGTGCCGTTCTTCGTGGCGAATCTGCTGCCCGCCATGGTGGGGGTGAAGTTCGGCAACTTCCTGTGGACCACTGCGGTGGGGATCATTCCGGGCGCCATCGTCTTTACCTGGATCGGCGTCGGCGTCGGCGCGGTCTTTGATCGCGGCGAAGACCCGGACCTGTCGCTGCTGTGGGAGCCGCATGTGATCGGCCCGATTTTGGGCCTCTGCGTGCTGGCCGCCATGCCGATCATCGTGAAATCCCTGCGCGGCAAACCGCCTCGCAACACGCCGGAGGCCTGATCATGAGCCGTATCACATGTGATCTTCTGGTGATCGGCGCCGGGTCCGGGGGGCTGTCCGTCGCCGCCGGGGCCAGCCAGATGGGGGCTGATGTGGTCCTGCTGGAAGGGCACAAGATGGGTGGCGATTGCCTGAACTATGGCTGCGTGCCCTCCAAGGCGCTCTTGGCCAGTGGTAAGGCGGCCTATGGTCAGGCGCAGTCCAGCGCCTTTGGAGTTGCCGATCAGCTGCCGCAGGTGGACTACGCGGCCGCCAAAGATCACGTGCGCGACGTCATCGAAACCATTGCTCCGGTGGACAGCCAGGAGCGGTTCGAGGGCTTCGGCGTGCGGGTGATCCGGGAATTCGGCCGGTTCATCTCTCCGCGCGAAGTGGAAGCGGGCGACCATGTTATCAAAGCGCGGAGGGTGGTGATCGCAACGGGATCCGCGCCGCTGGTGCCGCCGATTCCCGGCCTCGATCAGGTGCCTTATGAGACAAACGAAACCCTGTTCGACCTGCGCGAGCGCCCGGATCATCTGCTGATCATTGGCGGTGGTCCCATCGGCATGGAGATGGCGCAGGCCCATGTGCGGCTCGGCTGCAAGGTCACCGTGATTGAAGGCGGCGCCGCGCTGGGCCGGGATGATCCCGAAGCCGCCAAGGTCGTGCTGGATCATCTGCGCGGCGAAGGTGTCGAGATTGCCGAGCAGGCCCTTGCCGCCGAGGTGCGCGGGCAGGCGGGTGCGCTTGAGGTGGAAACCAGGGATGGGCGCCTCTTCAAGGGGACGCATCTTCTGGTCGCGGTCGGGCGCAAGGCCAACGTAGAACGCTTGGATCTCACGAAGGCCGGGATCGACCGGACCAAGACCGGCATCAAGGTCGATGACAGCCTGCGCACCACCAATCGCAGGGTCTATGCCATTGGCGATGTGGCGGGCGGGCTGCAGTTCACCCATGTGGCGGGCTATCATGCCGGGGTGATTATCCGCTCCAGCCTGTTTGGCCTACCGTCAAAGGCCAGGACCGCCCATATCCCCCGCGCCACCTATACCGATCCGGAACTGGCACAGGTCGGCCTGAGCGAGGCCGAAGCGCGCGCGCAACATGGCGAACGGCTTGAGGTCACGCGGTTCGATTTCAGCCACAACGACCGCGCCCTGGCCGAGCGCAAGGCCAAGGGGTTCATCAAGGTGATGGTGCTCAAGGGGCGCCCTGTCGGGGTGACAATCGTGGGCCATCAAGCGGGGGAGCTGATCAATCTTTGGTCCCTGGTTCTGGCCAATAGGATGAAGATGAGCCAGGTCGCGGCGATGGTCCCGCCCTATCCGACGATCGGAGAGGTTAACAAACGGGCGGCCGGTGCCTATTTCTCTCCCCGTCTATTTGATAATCCCAAGGTTGAACGCGTGGTCCGGTTCGTGCAACGCTGGATCCCCTAGTCCGAAAGGGGCGCAATGCTGAATACGCTGTCGGGCAGATTCCTGGTTCTGACCACGATTTTCGTGATGCTGGCCGAAGTCATGATCTTTGTGCCCTCCGTCTCCCGTTTCCGCCTCGATTACCTGGCGGACCGGCTGGAGCGGGCGCAGATCGCCTCGCTTGCGCTACTGGCCGACGATATGCTGGAGACGGAATTGGAGGCCGAGCTGCTGGAGAATGCCGGGGTCTTCAACGTGGTTCTGCGCCGGGATGAAATGCGGCAGCTGGTGCTGTCTTCCCCGATTCCGCAGCCCATCGAGGCCACCTTCGATCTGCGCATGGCGGGGCCGTTTACCCTGATTGCCGATGCGATGAAACGCATGGTGACACCGGGCAACCGCATCATCCGTGTGATCGGCGCGCCGGTGCGCGAGGCGGGGTTGCTGATCGAGATCACCATGGAGACGGCCCCCTTGCGCGCGGCGATGATCGATTATGGCCTGCGCATCCTGGTGCTGTCGGCGGTGATCTCGGTCTTCACGGCGCTGCTCTTGTTCATGGCGGTGCGGGTGTTCCTGGTGCGCCCGATCAAGGGGGTCGTGGGCTATATGCAGCGCTATGCAGCCGCGCCCGAGGATGCCCGTGGTATCATCCAGCCCAATGCCGGCGTGACCGAGCTGCGCGAGGCCGAAGAGGCGCTGATGCAGCTGCAGACCGAATTGACTCATGCGCTGAAGCAAAAGGAACGGCTGGCGCAGCTTGGGGGCGCCGTGGCCAAGGTCAGCCACGATCTGCGCAATATCCTGACTTCGGCGCAGTTGTTCACCGACCGCATTGAAACCAGCGAGGATCCCCTGGTGCGCAGGCTGGCGCCCAAGCTGGTGAACTCGATCACCCGCGCGGTGTCCTTGTGCGAGGGCACCCTTGCCTTTGGCCGCGCCGAAGAACCGGCGCCGACCTTTTCCAGGGTGGCTCTGCATGAAATCGCGAGCGATGTGGCCGAAAGTGAAACACTGGCCGCCAGTGGAACCGAGGTTGAAATCGCGGCTGCGGTTCCAAGCGACATGATGGTGCGTGCCGATCACGAGCAGCTGTTCCGGATCGTGATGAACCTGGTTCGCAACGCGCGCCAGGCCATTGCGGCCACCGGTAAGCCGGGGCTGATCACCATCACCGCGCGCGACGAGGAGGAATCCTGGCTGATCCGAATCGAGGATACCGGGCCGGGCCTGCCCAAGAAGGCGCAGGACAATCTCTTTACGCCCTTTCAGGGCGGGGCGCGCAAGGGGGGCAGCGGCCTTGGCCTTGCCATTGCCCAGGAGCTGGCGCGCGGCCATGGCGGTGCGGTCTACATGCGGCAAACCGGGCCGTCGGGCACGGTTTTCGAGATCTGCCTGCCAAAAGGTGACGGCACCTATATGGGAACTTCTTCACCGCGCCGGGCGGCTGTGAACTAAATTCGTTTTTGGGGTTGCGCGTCTCACCGGGTAGGATTAAACCCCGCCTCCAGTGGACCGATAGCTCAGCTGGATAGAGTACTTGACTACGAATCAAGGGGTCGGGGGTTCGAATCCTCCTCGGTCCGCCACTACACGAACCGCCGGTCGCGGCAGGTTCGGATAGGCCAGGTGGCACGCGAAATGCAGGCCACGCCGGGAGCCTTAATCCCGCAGCAGTGGACCGATAGCTCAGCTGGATAGAGTACTTGACTACGAATCAAGGGGTCGGGGGTTCGAATCCTCCTCGGTCC
>NZ_JARCJL010000025.1:0-52692 GCF_028890025.1 Phaeobacter sp. PT47_59 | reverse complement strand
CGCTCCAAGGCGCTCGCCCCAAACTGGCCGACTTTTGCTCCGCCACAATGGCCGAATTTTACTCCGCCGTTGACACCAGTAGGGTAACCCGCTGCCAGCAACATCGGCACCCAACTTTGCCACTTGCAGCGAGGGATCGATATAGGCTCGGCACTTTTCACGATAGCCCTTGGTGTTCAGCAAGGGAGGCGTGCCGACATAGACCATCCCGCCGATGTTGCGGCCGGCCACGCTAGCTGTTTCGCTAGACGGGACCCACCCACTTTTCGATGATCGGGCCGATGCGCTCGATGCCACTCGCGAGGGCTGGTTTCGTTCAGCGGCCGCCGAAAGAGCTGGCGCCGCAGACTTTCCAGCGCGAACGATTTCGGCGTAGTCCTGCTTAGGTGCGGAATAGGCCTGAACGGCAGCCGGTGTTTTGGACGCAATGGCTTCGCGAGTTCGTTCGCGCTCACGCTCGATACGCTTGTCATAGGCACTTGGGCGCGGCACCGGTTCAGGTCGGGCGGGTAGGTTTTTGGAACTTTCCTCGGCTTGCGCCTTTGCAGCGACTTTCCGCGATCTCCGTTTTTCTTGCCACCAGACCAGAATGACGGGAACACCGAATGCAAACAGCATCTGGCCGCCAACCGGCCATCCCTGAAGCATTGTGGTCACCACGACCATGCATAAGAAAAAATACAGGACGAGAAAGAATGCAATTCGGAAAAACTTGAGTATTGAAGACATTATCGGAACCCTCTCCGAACCACACTATTTTGCACAGCCATCTTTGCAACGACTAACGTCATGGTTGAAGCACTTCCCATGCTTTATGCTTGATTGGGCCGATGGCCACATACATCTGTTCGCACCGTTGAGGGCGCACCCCCGCCCCAGCGACCGTAACCGAACGGCCGAGATGAAGCGTTGCCACGACCATGCGACGGCTGGTCGGGCTGGCTCTGGAAGAGACTGCACGGCCAGCGGTACTTCGCAGGGAGAGGCGGCGTTTCAGCTCGGGGAGGGCGGCTGTCTGCAGCCGGCCGAGTAGGGCGCGGTCCTGACCAAAGGGCAGGAGGGGCCAAGATCATTAAAACCTAAACTTTGCACATCACAAAAACCTAAACACCGCTGGAGACACCTGGCAGTCCCCAACAAAGCTGACATCGATTTGAAAGCCGGTTTGACGTGTTTCGTTCTTGCTCACCATGGGTATGCAACGAGGCCAGAAGCTGAACCTTCTGGCAATCACAAAGACGCCGAAAGCAAGCAACGTGCCCCACATCACTCTGGACGCGAATTGGCCTTATCTTGAAGATCCATCAGACGAGCCATTAGGGCATCGAAAGCGATGGCGTCTGACTGAAGCAGTCCCGCTTCCTGCATTTTCCGGTAATCTTGGGCCAGCGCCTCCAGGGCCGCCCCCTCTGGAATCAGGCAAAGCGCCCCTGAGACGGCGTCGGCATAGTTTATCGTCGCACCCGCGCGGTCGGTTTCGCGGAAAAAGTGCTGTTTGTGCTTCGCAACATCTTGAGCAAGCGTCTTATCCTCCAGCGCCTGTGCAGCGATACCCACAGCCTGCAGACGATCAAGATCGTACCAGTGACGCGCATAGCGGTCGCCGCCTCGAAACGTGCCCCGCAAGCAGTAGGCATGGATGGCCGTCGCCTTCTCCCAAAACGTCCGTTCGGCCATCATCACACGAGGCATGGCAACGGGCGTAAACAATTCAGGTAGCGCCCCAGAGAGGTCGCAAACCACTTCGTGAAGCTGCGCCGGTTCACCTGTGGACCTGGCGCCAAATTCCAACAAGACCGAGGATCGAACATATCCGCTGCCGCTGCGCACCGCGTCGTAGTCCAGATAGATCTTGTCACCTTCTACACGGTTTTCCGCCAGGAGCGCCGCTGCCTTGACCTTGTCCGACAACATGGGGGCCACTTTTGACCCCACCCACTCGCCTAAGCGACCCCGAACAGCTTCGGTCCATTTCTGAGCTTGCGAGCGGCTTGGCGGATATGGATCCTCTCCATCTTTGATCAGATCGGGAATGATTTGCCTGATGTCATATGTCAGGTCGACATCCTCTGAAAACCGGTCGATCGCCTTGTAGACCTTGGAAAGCGACGTTCCGCCCTTGAAAACCAGGTGTTCGCCGAGATCACTGTCGAACAAGGCGTTAAGAACCCAAACGACCCAGACGTCCTTTTCCAACAGGTCTGCAGGCCGCCCCAGTTTCGAGGCGGCCACTTCGAGCGCGTCAATCTTGTCTTCGCGCGCCAGGGAAAAGTAAGTTTGGCTCTCTGTCATTGCGATGGCGCGAGCGCGCTAAGTTCCTTGGCCATCCAGGTTGGCGCAGAGGCTCGAAGGCTCAGAAGCTCGCGCTGCTCCTCTTCGTTCAACATCGCCTTGATACGCCTCAAAGCCTGAGCAGCTTCGGTTTTGCCGAAATAGGCGAGCGCCCGAAAGGCGTGCCCAGCACGACTGTTGGGTGCACGAAGCTGCCAGCTCGGCACATGTTTAAGCTCGACGCTTTGCGCTCCGAGCTTCAGATGACGGCTCGGCCCGGAAGTCCAATAGACTTGGCGGGATGGATTCTGTGTCGAAATACCGAGCAGGTTCGCTGCCGACGCACCGCTTTGCGACACGCGTTCACCGGTTGATTTCGCAATATGCTCAACCACGGCTTCAACCGAGGGCGCCCGGTTACCGAAGCGGGTTTTCACAGGCAAGGCAAACAATCCGCGTCTCACACGCAGAAGCTCCCCACGCCGAACCAAACGCGACAGCGCCTGGTCGACCGCGGCACGCTCTCCGAGGTGCAACAACTCCCGCGCCGACAGGGTCGCACCCTCCGGCAGCGCTTCAGCATAGGCCTTGATCGCTTGAGATGTGGTTTGCATGTTCGTCTCCTAGTGTCAGATATATAGCTTGGTTTCTGACGGTTTTCAAGCTGAAGCTTCCGTGGGTCAGTCTAGCTTAGGACCAGATCGCACTATTGGGACACCTTCCCCGAGCCTCTGAGGCACAAGGAGGAGATTCATGACGACGGCAAATCATGACCAATTGGGTTCGCGTTGTAAGGCCCACATCGACCAAGCGACAAGAACGGCCCATTGCTGCCGTTGACCAGCCAATCTGATGCTGCGGTGCGGCTCGTCAGACCGGACTTTCGCTGCGACTGCTAAATCATCGAACATGCGAATTCACAGTTCGCGGGACGAAACGGCCATTTGGGTTTTGAAACCAAATGGCCGCTGTGACTGGCTTTACGCCATTGCCATTGCTTCAATTTCGAACAGCAAGCCGGGGATCGCGAGGCGGGTAACGCCCAGTAGGGTCATCGGCGGTGCGACCCGATGGGGTCCGAACCGCATGCCCATCAGGTCAAAGTTCTTCAGCGCCTCGTCGACATCAGTTGCATAGACACCGAGCTTGACCACATTGCCAAGATTCATGCCCGCCCCTTTGAGAACGGCTTCAAGGTTGTCCAAGGCTAGACTGATCTGTGCGCGCATATCGCCTGGATGCTGGGGGGCGCCGTTTTCGTCCACTGCGGTCTGGCCCGCGCAAATCACTTGCCGCGTCGCGCCGTCGATCACTTCGGCCTGATTGTAGCCCAGTTTGATCGACCAGTCCCAGGGGTTCACTGCCGTCCGTTCCATGTCGCAATCTCCTTGTTTTCAGTTGCTGGAATCGGTGTAGAGCGAAATGGTGCCAAATATTGTCACCATTTGTGATAGGGTCGAGATATGAACGTGAGACTCAGACATGACGCCATCGTGCGCAGCCTTCGCCGCAACGGCACGTCGACTGTTGACGCGCTGGCCGAAGAGGTTGGTGCCTCCCGCCGGACCGTGTTGCGCGATATCGGCGCATTGCGGGACGAAGGCTATGTGATCCATTCCGAGGTCGGCCGCGGCGGTGGCCTCCAGCTTGACCCTCAATCAATGCAGCCACGGGCCAAGTTGTCCGTGCCCGAAGTGTTCGCGCTGCTGATCAGCGTCGCGGCAATGCGAGCCGCCGGGAATTTACCCTTCTCGGAGCTTGCCGACGCGGGGTTGGCCAAGATCGAAAAGGCCTTGCCGTCGGACAAGGTGAAAGACCTACGCGCGTTTTTGGAGTGCCTGCACATCGGCCAGCTGTCACCTTTGCAGGATTTGTCGGATATGGGGAAAATGGACCCCGACCTCCTTGTGGCCTTCGAGACGGCGTTTCTGGGCCGGCACTTCATCCGGTTCGACTATAGCGATGCAAAAGGGCGCAAGACCGAGCGGCAGGTGGAACCGCAAGCCATGCTGATCCTGCCCCCCCTATGGTATCTCGTCGGCTGGGACCCTGCTCGCGACGACTTCCGCCATTTCCGAATGGACAGGATCAGCAACCCGGAAGCGGTTCCGACTACAAGCTTTCGCCGTCGGCATGTGCCGTTCGAAGATGATGTCTGTCCTTACAGCGAATTGCGCCCGGAGCGTCGAAGCAGTCATTCGTGGTAAATGCAGCATCCGACACATTGGGCTCATTCGCCGCCGTTAGATCGGTTGCAGCATGTTCGAGCAACGGATCGCATTGGGCCCGGCAAGGACGGCCCTTACCTGCCGGTCGGCCTCGCCCCATGCTGCCTGGCAGCATTCCCTGAAGCAGACACTGGTCAGTGCTGCAGCATTCTCGCGCCGCAGATGACCGCAATGCGGAGATACTGTTGAAAAAGTCTGTTGCCTGGCGTTCGGGGCTTTGATTCACTCGATCTGGGAGTGGAGGGCATCGCAATGATGGGGCCAAGGCAAGTCGCGCAGGGCGCGCTGTTTTACGAGTTCTCGATCGAAGGGTTTGTGCCTCTGGATCACCCGGTGCGCGGTATCGACCGGTTCCTCGATCTGTCTCATGTGCGGTCGCTGCTGGCGCCTTTCTACAGCTCTGGCGGCCGCCCGTCGATCGATCCCGAACTGATGATCCGCATGTTGCTGCTGGGCTATTGCATGGGCATCCGGTCCGAGCGGCGGCTCTGCGAAGAGGTCCATGTCAATCTGGCGTATAGGTGGTTTTGCAGGCTCGATCTGACCGACGCGCTGCCCGATCATTCGACATTTTCAAAGAACCGCCACGGCCGCTTTCGCGAGAGCGGGCTGTTCCGGCATCTGTTCGAGACCGTCCTGCAACGCTGCATGGATGAAGGTTTGGTCGGCGGTCACAGCTTCGGTGTCGATGCCAGCCTGATCCCGGCGAATGCCAATCAGACACGCGGCATCGACAGCAAGGAAGGCCTGCCGCCAAACCTCACGTCCCGCGCCGTGGACGAATATCTTGAAACACTCGACGATGCGGCCTTCGGCGCAGCAACCGACGCCATTCCCAAATACGTCTCGCCGGTGGACCCGGCCGCGCGCTGGACGGGTGCCGATGGCGGTGCCGCGTATTTTGCGTATTCCACCAATTATCTGGTGGATCTGGACAATGCCGTGATCTTGGATGTCGAACCCACAGCTCCGATCCGACCAGCGGAGGCGCGTGCCGCGCGGGACATGATTGACCGGGTGCAGGCACGCTTCGGCATCAAACCCGGCAAGCTTGTCGGCGATACAGGCTACGGATCGGCCGAGATGCTGGGCTGGCTGGTGGAGGACCGCAAGATCGCACCTCACATCCCGGTCTGGGACAAATCGAAACGCACCGACGGCACCTTCTCGCGGGAGGACTTTGCTTACGATACGACCGCCGACAGGTATACGTGCCCTGCCGGAAATACGCTCGAGACGTCCCGCCGGAAATTCTCGAAGCCGCGCCCCGCGAATGTCAGCAAGGACGGGTTGATCCGCTACCGGGCGCGCAAACAGGATTGCGACATCTGTCCCTTGAAAGCGCAATGCTGCCCGACCCAACCTGCCAGGAAAGTGCTCCGATCCGTTCACGAAGCAGCAAGAGACATCGCCCGCGACATCCGCAAAACCGACGCCTACATGACCTCGTTCATGCAAAGGCGAAAGGTCGAGATGCTTTTTGCCCATCTGAAGCGATACATCGGGCTGCAAATGATGCGACTGCGTGGACCCAAAGGAGCAACCGAGCAATTCCAGCTCGCAGCAACCGCCCAGAACCTCCGCAAACTGGCCAAATTGGTGCCCGTGCCAGCCCCCTCATGAGAGGGACTAGCAACCGGCTCGCTTTGGATGCTGGTCAGAACGCTTCGATCGGCGACTTTTTCAACAGTATCCGGACAAAGCGGACGTTTAAGGAAGAATTCGGCTCTTGTTTTTGTTGAGGGTGAGGTGAATGCGTTTGGAATTTCCACTGCTAGGCTTGATCAGTGAGCGCTCGGTGAGGGGGATGATCTCGGGGATCGTCTTGAAGTAGCGAAAAGGGGAGCGTTTTGTCATCCGGGCAGGCTAGATCGGCGCCCACGTCGCCTTAGGCCAAGTTCTTCCGACAATACCCACCAGCTACTTGCTGACTAAAATTTAGATGCTTCCAGGCGGGCGATGTGTTTTCGAATGGGCTCAACACCCAGCGGGCCGCCATGGCCGAGATAGAACTGAGTACTGTCGTGGGCTAACAAGTTCTTGAGCGCCTCGGCCACTAGAAGAGGCGACTCTTCGAACGGTGGCTGCATCGGTTTTTCCTTGATCATTATTCCACCCAGCAGGATACCCGACGCCGCAAGATCTCCTGCTATGACTCTGCCATCCTTGATCAGCACCGAAATTGAGCCCGGAGTGTGACCAGGCGTGTGAAGTATTCGGGCCGGAATGCCAACCTCTGTCAGGTCAGGCATTTCTGTTGAACAGACAATATCCGGGGAAAAATAGGCAAACGGTCTTTGGATCGCTCCAGTTTTGCGGAACAGCCTTCCAAATAGACTGGTAGGCCGCAGTACCGGCGGTGCGCCCAGGAAAAGGGGCAAGTCAGCTTCGTGCCCGACGAGTGGCGCTCCAGTTAGCTCCTGCAGTTGCAATGCTGAGCCAGCGTGGTCAATATGCGCGTGGGTCAATATGATCATACGGATATTTGACCAGTCCAAACCGTTCTTTTGCAGCGCTTTTTTGACCAGCGGTGCAGAGTTCGGAAGCCCGGTATCGACCAGAATCACATTTTCGCCTCGGATCAGAAGGAAAGCGTTTAGCATTCCGAATGGAAGCATCCGAATGGTCTCAACTTTGGTTTTGCTTGGCATCCGAATCGCCTCTATCTAGTTGCTGTGGAATCGACATTTCATGGTTGGAAGTTTCACTCAATTAGGCACTATTTTGTAACCGGAGGGCGGATATGGACGGTTCTGAACAGCGCCCGATACGCGGGTTTCTATCATCGAGGGGCGAGTGTCCTGTTGCCGAAACGCTTCGGGCGCTAGGCGGAAAGCACAAACCCAATATCCTGCATGCGCTGTCGAATGGAGAACAGCATTTTCTCGAGCTCACTCGCTCCCTTCCAGGGATCAGCCGGAAGGTTCTGACCGAACAACTCCGCGAATTAGAAAAGTTCGGCCTTGTCGAACGCGTAGAGAAGAACGACGCAAGGCGGCACGTCGGCTACGCGCTGACGGCAAGGGCCTTAGCGTTGGGCGGAATTGTCTCGCAACTGTCCGCGTGGAACGAGGCGGGATTGGAAAAGTTCGGCGGTCCAGATCGAGGAGACCGTCCGTTGAACCCGACCTAAGGCGTGAAAACGCATTGCTTCTCATCTCGATGGTTGAAACAGGATTTCAGTCACTAACCCATTCATCCTGAATGACCGCAATGGGCTCGAAGCTGCCTTGCAGCGGTGCAGCGCCCAAAATTGCCGCTCTGGGTGGGCTGACGCCGACATGGATGACTGCAGCCAGCCTCAAAGCGGGCCCACAGCCCATTGCTCGAATTTGTGATAGCTGCTTTTCACCGCGCGGTTTGTGAGCCGATTGGATGCGACTGACCGCCATCGAATGACCTGGAGCAGGCGGTCTAATTTTGGAGCGGAGGGTTCGGGCTTATCGGGTTCAGGTTATGCGGCTTGACGTCAATGGATCAACGTCGGCTCTGGATGCTTTGCAGCCTATCCCGATGCGAATCGTCTTCAAGTTGATCCATATATTCCGCAGGTGCCTTGACGTCAGTCAACATACGCACGTCGTTGGTCTGGATTTGGCATGTGTCTCCTGTTGCAACAACGAAAAATAATTCCATAGCCAAGTTGGACACCTGGAATGCTAGCTCACGGGCGTCTGCAAGGCGATCTTGCCGCGCTCAATGTCGATCGCATCCTTGAAGCGCTTACCTCGTTCCAAGCGGAACCGCTTGCCAGTAGTGATCACTGAAGAAATTCGATCCAAGCGCAAGTGCCGAAAATCCTGCGCGGCCTCGCTCCAGATCGTCAGCAGCCAAGCATTCTCGAACAAGGTCAAACCCAAGGGCCGCGCTTCCCTCGTCGAGAGCCGACCTTCAGAGTTCCGGTATCCGATAGTCAGGAATTCCCTGGCCGAGATCGCGGCACGCAACGTCGCATAGGTCGCCGAGTTGCCGTCGCCATACATCGTTCTGGACGGGCCCGCCTCCAGCGCGGGGTCGATCATGCTGTCCTTTTGCCCTTCGCCAAGCACCGAGGATATCTTGGCGGCCGCTCGTACCGCCGCACCGTCTAGGACGGGTGCTGCGCGTTCGTGGACCAGCTTCAGACCAAGGATGATGGCATCCAGCTCGTCCGCCTCGAACCGCAACGAGGGCAGGAAATAGCCCCTCTCCATGACATAGCCCAAACCGCCTTCGCCGCGGATAGGGGCGCCCATCGCCTGCAGATCGGCAATGTCACGATAAATGGAGCGGACCGAGATACCGAGATCAACCGCCAGTGAGGCCGCAGTCACCGGCGTGGAACGCAGGCGCATGACGTCCAACAATCGGAACAGACGAAACAGTCGCAATGGATGGCCCCTGACAGAAACTGTCACAACATACCAGCATGGTCGCCGTACGGAAACCAAAAAGGAAGACCAACATGAAGCTTCAGATCATTGCAGCCGCCGCTCTGCTTGCCGCGACGCTCGCTTCCACAACCCATGCAGAGGACACCATGGACCAAACGAAAATCCTTGAAACCATCTCGGCGATGACCACGGCCTTCGCCGCCGGTGACATCGACGGAATAATGGCAACCTACGAACCCGAAGCGGTCGTCGTCGGCGAGCCAGGCCAGCCCATCGGCGGTGATGCCGCTCTGCGTGCAATGTTCACCGAATTCGTCGCAAGCGGTGTAAGCTTCACCTATGGCGCGCATGAGGTCGTGGTCGCGGGTGATATTGGCCTGCACCTCATGTCCTGGACCGCGCCCGGACCTGACGGGCCGATGACGGCGCTTTCGGCCGCGGTCCTGCGCCGTCAGCAGGATGGAAACTGGAAAATGGTGATCGACCACCCGTTTGGCGACGGGGTGATGCACCGCGAGAAGTAAGCTAAAGGTGGGGGGCAGGGCCGATGGGTCCTGTGCCCCCAGCACAGTCCAAGAATTGTCGTAAACCTGTCACCGAGACCAAAAAATCTCGCTCCAGACTGCGTTAACATGCTGAAATAAATCACGCTACTGGCAGTCAGGGCGCACAAATCGTCGGTCTACTTGGGGAATGCGGGTTCAACTTTGAAGCCGCTGTTCCTACGCTGCGCAGCATTGAGTAAAGCGGGCTCCTACTTGCCTTTTGCTGCACACTACCCCAATGACCGCTATCCGGAAACAGCCCGCACTTTGCAAACATCGCTCCCTGCGCATTGCTGACTTTGGTGCTTGGTGCAGCATGGGGAGCGTTGAACCTGAGCCGTGAACGACCGCTTTCACATCTTTGACAAAATCCCCTTGCAGGTGCAGCGAATTCACACTTTCCGCCCATTGTGTTGAAAAACCCGAAAATCTGGCGGTTGTATTTTGCTGCCAGAATTCGGTGCTCCTGCCAAATTGAAGCCGAGTGCCCTGTGGAGCATCTGGGAGCGTCGGACATTGCCAACGCTGATCTTAGACCGACCCCCTCGACGAATTTTCGGAGAGGCCTTCTATGGACAAATTTTTCACCCATTTTCGCGAAAACCGGAGTTTTTCAACACAATCCGCCCACAACGACAAGGAGGGAATACCCTGTCGCCAATAGATGCATGAGGCTTCGTTTGCAAATCCTGAAACGATTATCTCTTTGTAATCGCGTGACTTTCTCGGCGTGCAGATGAATCGTTGCACCGCAAATGAAACGATAAGCAAAACGGCGGACTTCACCCTCTGCATCGGCAGCTGGTTACCCGTAATCGACTTGTGGAGCTTCGCCTACAACCCCCGCATCCGCCAACTGCTCCCGATCCGGAAGATCGCGAAGGCTCTGCAACCCGAAGGCGACAAGGAACTGCTCGGTCGTCACGAAGGTGTAAGGCGCCCCGCGCCGGGGTGACCTCGGCCCGGTCCCGATCAGCCCGCGCGCATGCAGCCGCCCGATCAGGTCGCGGCTGATCTCTTTGCCGAAGATATCCTTCAGCCCGTCGCGGGTGATCGGCTGGTGATAAGCGATGGCGGCCAGCACAGCGACGTCGAATTCGCTCAGATCGAGCAGTTGGTCCCCGACATCCGCCGCAGCGCGGATCGCGGGCGCATAGGCCGCCCGGGTCCGGAACATCCACCCGCCGGCCACCTTGGCGATCTCGAACACCCGCCCCTCCAGATCGGCGGCAAGATCCTCGACCAACAGGTCGACCGAAGCCCCCTGCCCCACGACCCTCGCCAGGTCTTCGCGCGGCACAGGGGATGCAGAGGCAAAGAGCACCGCCTCAATCCGGCGCATCCATTCCCGCCATCGCAGCTCCGGCGGTAAGTCAACCAACTCGCGGTCAAGCTCAAGGTCAGGTCGATCCTTCGCCATCCCTACACCCCGTAAAGCCGGAAGGTGTCGCGCCCGGTCAGCTCGCGCACCGCGCCGAGGTCGACCAGCCGGTCACAGAGCCGCCGCGCGGCGCGATCCGGCAAAGGCAACGCCGCAGGCGAGACCGCATCGCGGGTCAAAAATATCCCGACGGCCTCCCCGGCCCCCTTTGCCCGCAGCTTCGGTGCGACCGACTTCAAATGCGCCGCCCGACGCGCAAGGTCGGCGGCCTGCCGCACGGCGTCGACCGCCGACAAGACGAGCGCGCGATGAAAGGCCAGCCGCAAATCGTCCCCGCGCTTGCGCAGGTCCGCACGTTTCAGGCCCGCGGCGAATAGCGGCACGACATGATCCCAACCAAGCGCCTGGGCGAGGGCGGCGTCCGCGAGGATCAACGCCGGGACTTCGGCACGGGGTGCCTCCGTCAGGACAGCATCCAGCACCAGTGCTGCTCGTTTGATCGGCGCCCCCTCCCCCGCATCGAGCCACGTCGCGATCTGGCCCGGCTCGAAGGTCGGCAAGGCTCGGCCCAGAGCCTTGACCGACACCGGCCGCTCCACCGCGCGACGCCAGGCAAGGCAGGTTTCGCCCGCCGGTCCGGGCAGATCGCAGGGGCGCAGAAGGTGCACCGCATCACGCAGCTCCCGTGCCCGCTCTGGTCGGCCAGAGAACGCGACACAAGCCTCCGCTGCGCGAAGCGCCAGCCGGTCCCGTAACAACGCTTGGGGCACCTCCTCGTGTCCCAACACAAGATGCAGGTGGTTCAGCGCAGCACCCGACAAAAACGCAACATCTTCAAGGGTTTCAGCGCATGCAGAGGTGACCCAGGCGGGCATCCGGGGTAACGTGTCGAGGTCGATGATGTGATCCGGCCGGGCAAATGTCATACCTGAAGCCTACATCAGCGCGGCGCTTTCTTCCAGAAAATAGCGATCTAACCGCCCCACCCCACCGGTCTCCACCGTGTCCAATAAGTTTGCCTTATCGGACGTAAAAGAATATGCTCGGCGACATGTCAGAAAACACCGAGAAACCGACCTCAGAGCCGCCAATCGGGTCTTCGCCCAACGAGGACAGCGAGAGAGATGGTCCTGACGGCGAGGCCTTGAGCCTGCCGTCCTTTGTGGCTGGCTCGGGCACGCTCGATCGCCTGGTCGATACGGCACGCGACTATGCGCGCGCGGCGGCATCTGACAACACGCTGAAGGCTTATGCAAAGGACTGGGCGCATTTCGCGCGCTGGTGCCGGATGAAGGGCGCGGAGCCGCTGCCCCCCTCACCGGAGATGATCGGCCTGTACCTCGCGGATCTTGCGTCCGGGTCGGGCACCTCCCCTTCGCAGTCGGCGTCCCGACCCCTGTCGGTCAGCACCATCGATCGCCGCCTGTCCGGTCTCGCCTGGAATTACGCGCAGCGCGGCTTCACCCTTGATCGCAAGAACCGCCACATCGCCACCGTGCTGGCCGGGATCAAGCGTAAGCATGCGCGACCGCCGGTCCAGAAGGCCGCTATCCTCGCCGAGGACATCCTCGCGATGATAGCCACCCTGCCCTACGATCTGCGCGGGCTGCGAGATCGGGCAATCTTGCTGCTGGGCTATGCCGGAGGCCTGCGCCGCTCGGAAATCGTGAGCCTCGATGTACATAAAGATGACACGCCAGATTCCGGCGGATGGATTGAGATCATGGAGAAAGGCGCCCTCCTGACTCTCAACGCCAAGACCGGTTGGCGTGAAGTCGAGATCGGCCGCGGCTCCAAGGATCAGACCTGCCCCGTGCATGCTATTGAGCAATGGCTGCATTTCGCGAAGATCAATTTCGGCCCGGTCTTCGTCGGTACGTCGAGGGACGGCAAACGCGCTTCCGAAAACAGGCTGAACGACAAGCATGTCGCGCGCCTGATCAAGCGTACGGTATTGGACGCCGGCATCCGATCCGAGCTGACCGAAAAAGAGCGCCTGGCGCTGTTCTCCGGTCACAGCCTTCGCGCCGGGCTCGCCAGTTCGGCCGAAGTTGACGAACGCTACGTCCAGAAGCAGCTGGGGCATGCCTCGGCAGAGATGACCCGTCGCTACCAGCGCCGCCGCGATCGGTTCCGGGTGAACCTGACAAAGGCCGCCGGTCTCTGATTTTCTGCCCCATCACGCCGCCTGCCCGCTGAGCCTGCCATAGAAGCTGCGCTCGAGATGCAGCTCCCCTGCCCCGGCCTTCTCGACCATGCCGCGCAGATAGCCGCCCGGCGACGAAACTTCGCCCGCGCAATGCTTCTCGAAGACAAGCGCCAACGCCGCTGTCGCCACCTGTTTGCCCAGCCGGTCTTGCGCAACGTTCCAGGCATGCTCGGACACCCCGATCATCGGCCTGAGCTGCCCGGCAACCCTGTGCAGATCGCCCCAATCCTTTAGGAACCCGCCCATATTGCGCGCCCAGGATGCGAATTCGGGACAGGCTTGCATAACAGTAGGCAGATCCAGCGCCGCCCGCTTCTTACGCACCTCAGCAACCCATTCTTCCAGCTCCCTATCAACCTGATCTTCGGGTCGAGCATTGGGCACCACGGCCGCGACTTCCTCATTTTCTGAGGAATTACGAGTTACAGGATTAAGTTGGTTTGTAATTAGTATATGAGGGTCAGAAATGACCTCCCTGGGGTTCATTTCTTGAGTCTTCTCAGAAGCTTGTTCCTTGGTTTCAGGTGTGTTTTCCACAAGTTGGACGACATCGGTTGCTTTGAGATAGGCAGCTTCAACGCGTTCCTGAAGCTCCTTGAACCAGCCCAGCAGCCGTGCAAGCTGCTCTGAGGCTTCGTGACGGCGCGGAAGCCGGTCCAGAAGTTCCTCGAAAAGGCCTGTGAATTGCGTCCAGGGCCCGCGCAGCGCGCTGCTGACGGCCGCCTCGATCCGAGTGCGGATCATACGGCGTGCAACCGTGATCTGGCGCTTCAGGCGCTGACAGAGCTCGCGCTCGGCCTGCAAATCGGCATGGAGCTCCTCGAACTCCTCGACACGCGCCGACAGCGGCGACAAATCAAAGCCATAGGCTTCGATGATGCGCCCCTCGGCGTCCCTGCGGCCCCACCGCTTGCCGTTCGGGCTGTCCTGGAAGGAAATCACGCCGATTTCGGCCAGCCGCCGCGCATGCCGCTTGAGTGCGGAGAGCGAGAAGCCCGTCTGCTCCATCAGATAGGCGTTCGACGCCCAGACGATCGGGCGCTGCCCCTCGTCCCAGTCCTGGGCCTGCGTAAAGGCCCCGAGCGTGTCGAGGAGCATCATGTCTCCGGCCTTGAGGCCAATGTAGGCCCCCACCCGCTTCACGGCCACGAAGGCCCGCGTTTTGGGTACAGCCACCTGTTCACCGGCTTTGGCAAGCTGCTCTGCAATGCCAAGACCCGGTGTCGGCTTGCGCCAACCTGTATGTTTCATGGATAGTTCTCGCCTCCTCTGCTTGATGGAGGGCAAAAGAATCCCGTTCGCTCAGGAGCGATGCTGTTGACAGTGATTCGCCGGAGAACTATCGTGATAGCGACCAAACTAATATTGATAAGCTCTCAGGCCCTCAGCTTGGGGGCTTTTCTTTTGCCTTTATCTCAAAGCATATCCGCTCCTGTTTCTTACCTCGTTTGGATCGAAGACCACCGTCTCCGCGGCTCCTGCCTCTTACTTCGATCCGTGTTTCTCCAAATACTCAGCGATGACATCACTCAAACCTCTGAGAATGTCCTCGTCCAATGTTAACCCCGTGGCAGCGACCGAGAGCTTCCCGCCCTGCCCTGTGACACTCAATTTCCGCGAACCGATCTTTCGCTGTACCGTGAGTTTCTTTGGGCTTTGTGATTTCTTTTTTACAGGCTTGGACTGCTTCTCAGTCAGGTCACCAAGAACCTTTTCGAGGTCACGGTGGCTGAGATCGTAGACATCTTTGCACGCGTGCAAAATCTCAGCTCTAGCGGCATAGACAGCGCGACCACGTGATACCGCGCTGTTATGGACACCCACACGCTTGGCGAACTCGGTTGCGGTTATCTTCTCGTTCGGTTTGGCATCTTGTAGCCGCTCAAACATCTCGCCTATCGAAACCAGGCGCTCGAAAGCGCTGAGGTTTTCACGTTCCTCATTCTCCCGGAAGCGCATGAATAGCATCTCGAACTGCTCTTCACGGGAACCCCGAAGGGATTGTGGAACCAGAATGGCGCGGACAGGCAATCCCAAAGCTTCAAGGATCGCATGGCGTCGCCGACCCACGATCAACTGGAATGTCACGCCTTCTACGTTCTCGGGCTCACGTTCATCCGGTCGCCAATCAGGATCCGCTGGCCGAACATGAATGGGCGTATCTTGACCATTCTTCTCGATACTCTCTTTGAGCTTCTCAAATGCCTCTTGGTCGCGCCAATCTTCACGCCGGTCCGATCCAATCACGTCCACGATCTGAGACGGATCAATCTGTAACTCATGTCGACCCGCGAGAATGCGCTCCACGACCTGTGCGCGCTCAACGTGAAGCATCTGGCTGGCGTCTGAAAGCGCTCCGGCCTTCCAAGCACTGCCAGAGCCGCCCAGTCTTGGCTTAACCCCACCAACCAGTTTCGCTTCGTCTTCGTGAATCTGATCGCTTGCACCAGATCCAGGAGCCGCAGACACATCCTCATCTGGGCGCGTGGGCTTTTTCTTGAGGACCGAGCTGCTCAGTGTTCGCTTCATTCGGCTTCCTCCTCGAAATTGTAGAAGTTCTGCATCCAATCCTCGGCATAGCCACGCTCAAGACCAGGCCAGAGGCGTGAGACGATGGCGTCATTCACAGCGTCAGCATTCTCGATGAACCTGTTGATGCCTTTTCGCTTGCCTGGCGTATCTGGGTCGTACTCGTAGACGGATTGATAAACGTCCGACGCGTTCGAAATAGCATCAGAGCGAAGATAGAATACCGGCAGCACCTCATCTGGACAGTTTTCGAGCAGGTTGCCGACCTGTGTGAGATCTTGCTCATTTGTTCTCTGCACGATCGTGGGCAACAGCATATGTGCCGCACCGCCCATATCGATCCGATCCGTCGCGAAAATGTGGCGCAGCATAGTGAGGAGACCAGTCACAAAGGTGGACAAGGTCGCAATGTCGAACCCCTTCATCGTCTGCGGGATAATCAACGAAGTAGACGCCATCACATTGTTCAGCTGGAACAGTGTCAGCGCAGGCTGATAGTCGATAATGATGCAGTCCAAGGTCTCGTTGAGGGCACTTTCAAGCTTCGTTTGGTCGACCCTACCGTTGCTCACCAGTTCATTCGGACGGGTGACCGGTGGATTCCCCTCTTTCCAACGATCTATGGAGTCTCTTAGGAACCTGTAGAACCGCTTTTCCGGGGTGCCCGCTCGCAACAACCTCGCGATCTGAATTTCACCTTCTGAGGTTTCGCCATGCGCAGGTACTAGCCGCACGCCCGGCCAGGACGTTTTCTTGAAAAACCCGTCAAGCGTCTCCGCATCATAGTCAGTGTAGGGGATGGATTCGTCGGTCTGAAACAGCCCCGCGAAGTCAACCATCGTCGGAGTTTCGTCATCTGGCAAAGTTGGCATTTCTTCGCCGCCGACAAAATAGAGCGTGATCGTGCTCTGGGGGTCAGCGTCCATGACGCCGACTCGCATGCCGTAGTGCAGACTCAGGTACTGAGCGAAGTGCGCAGCACTAAGCGACTTCGCCGTTCCACCTTTCTGACTTGCAAACGAAATAACGGGCAAAGGATCGTCGGGTTTGCGCCAAGCAAGAAAATGCTCAGGCCGCTTTGCTGAGGCAGCCATCAAAGCCCGGATGTGCATCAGCTCCGTCAGGGTGAAAACACGCTCGCGCCCTACATGCTTGCCGGCAGGAAAATCCTCATTGTCCTTAGCGAACTTCGTCAGATGCTGATGGCTAATGTTCAGGAAGCGAGCACATTGGCGCATCGACCAAGAGCGCTTGATGCGCTCGCGCATCGTCAACTCCTTGTTGACCGAGACCATGGTCCGGCCAAGGCCCCGCTCGAGCTCTTGAAGGAACTGTTCTATACTGCCGCCCATTACACCGCTCTCATTTCGACTCTCTCACGGAATCGCTCCGAGTTGTAAATAGCACGGTTTTTGAGGAAATGTACAGATATTGTACGCCTACAGGATTTCCGGCGCACAATATGGGCTACACCGATTGAAAATACGGACAGCAACCTGAACCGCCGAGGTGATTTTGCACGCGTGCAAAAACCTCGGAGCCTGGTGCAGCCAGACCGCCGAAGCGGTCTGGCCCTTGGCTCAGGCGGCGTCTTTCGGGCCCCAGGGGATGACGGCCTGCAGGGACAGATCGTCCTGGTTCGCGGCCTTGCCGAGGTTGGCGTTGAAGCCGTGGTCACGGATGGTCAGCGTGTAGTAGTCGGCGCCGGTCTCCTTGTTCTGCTTCTTCCAGATGCCGCCGCACTCGACCAGCTTGCCGCGCGGGGAGCGGCCGAGGACGCGGTGCGTGGGGGCCATCGGGTTCGTACTCGCGACGGGTTCGACCGTGATGTCGAGGTCGAAGGTCAGGGTCGAGATGGAGCCTGTGCCCTTGGCGGTTTCGATGTCGGCGCTGGTGAATTTGATGCAGTTCGTGGTCATTGCTCTTCTCCTTGTTTGCGTTGCAATGATGGTCACCTTGCAGCTGGCCAAGGCCTGGCCACACCGAAGGCGAAGCGCAGCGGAGAGGGGCAGGCGCAGGTTTTTTTGGTGCGCGCGGAATGGCCCGCAGGGACAGGGGAAAAAGATCGGCGACAACCCTTGTGGGCGGGACGACAGCTGCGACCAGCATGTCATGCAACTCAGACATCGGGAGAAGTGCGGGGGGCCACGAAGGGAGATCAGACAACAGCCAACGCCAAGAACGCCGAAGGGGCCTCGCCAGACATGGCTGATCGTTCGATACAGACTACGATCCGTCGCAACGCAACACCGGCCCGCGTTCAGTTCCTCGGTCGAACAACCAGGGACCTCAAGCAGAAAGTGATCTGACAGGCTGGAGAAGTTGAAATGCCAGGGCGAGGACATGCGCATCTCTTCCCGACGGCTTCAATCCTGGCCGCGTTGCGAATTTCGAGGATGTCCCGTACGGCATCGCGAAACTGAGCAACGACGCATGCGACTCGGAAGATCAGGTAGAAGCTCCGGCCCGCTCCAATCCCGATACGTGTCGGCATAAGTGAAGAAGATAAGCAGTTGGACGGCGCAACACCGAACGTGGTCATCGAGGATGGCCTGCGCGATCTGCTCTCAGATGGCTATCTCATCGAGGTGATCTGCAACCAGACCGCCGAGAAACGCCATAACAGCTGGTATGGCTCCTGGGTCGTGCACATGGTGACGAAGGATGGTCAGGATGCGAAGATGCTTGTGACAAGCCGCAGCGTCTTCAAATTTCGCAAGTTCAAGACGAGCGTCGGATTGGTCAGTTTCCTGGCCGACATGGGTTGCCTCTCGGCGAATATCCCACTGACGGCCGGACGACGCGAGCGTCACGAGGCATCAGGAAGGCCCGCTACGGCGACCAGCTAGAAATCTCATCCGCACTCTCAGCAGTCTGACAGACCAAATCCCGCAGAACTGCGCACCTCTGCGAACTCATAGAGCGAACCGCACAAGGCGCTCCGACTGATGTCATGGGATAAACGGGGCCTCAGGCCCCGATCCTCTTGATACGGATCCCGAGCTTGCGGGCTTTGTCGACGATGTTCTCGGTGATGCCCGAACCGGGGGTGGCGATCAGACCCTGCGGCATGGTCTCGAGCATCTTGTCGTTGCGCTTGAAAGGGGCGGCCTTGCCGTGGCTTTTCCAGTCGGGCTTGAAGACCACCTGGGTGACACCGCGGGTATCTGCCCACCGAGCGGCGATCATCTCGGCGCCCTTGGGTGTGCCGCCGTGCAGGAGCACCATGTCGGGGTATTTGGCGTGGGTGGCGTCGAGGACGGACCAGATCAGATCGTAGGCTTGATAGTCCCCGCCCGAGAAAGCGATCCGCGTGCCTTCGGGGCAATGCACCTCGGTCTCTTTGCGGCGCTTGGCCGAGAGATAGGCCCGGCTGTCCACCACGGCGGAGGTCAGGCCGCGATGCGAGACCTTGGACCCGGTGCGGGGCAGCCAGGGCGAGCCGGTGGCGGCCGAGAAGTGGTCCACGGCCAGATCGCGCATCTGCTCGAAAGCGTCGCGATGGTCCCAGAGCTTGAGGCCGATCATCTGGAGGCGCTCGAGCTCGACCGAGGCGACCTCGGAGCCGTCCTGGATGGCTAGGCTTTCCCGGACCTCGAATTCGTTGTCCTCGAGAAGCTTCTGGATATGGGTCAGCCGGCGATGGAAAATCGAGGTCAGGGACCAGAGCATCTCTTCGAGATTGTCTTCCAACTGGCTGCCGGTGAGGAGGCCGATGGTGGTATCAAAGAGGGTCGCCATGGCGAGTTCGACCTCATCTGGCTGGGGCAGGGGACCTTGTTGCCAGATCAGGATCGTCCTCGCCCTGACGTAGGAAGACCCGCGGATGATAGCGGAGCGCGGGACCGAGGCGCGTGATGCCGCACCCTTGCAGATAGGTGGCGGCCAAGGTGCCAAGAACTGGCTTGCCAGCCGCAAAGAGCTTGCGCGCCCGCGCAATGCGTTTGCTGGAGGCAGTATCGTGGCGCTCAGCCCTTTGGGTTTCACGAGTTACGGCAGGGCAGGGGGCCTCGCCGAGAAAGGACCGGGCCTCCCTTAGCGTTTCCTTGAGTGTCACCGAACCAAGCCGTTCTTGCAGCAGGTCGATCAAGTCGCCAAATTCACCCGTCGCGAAATCTTGCCAGGACCCGGCCTTGCGCCCGCTTTCCGCCTGCAGTCGGATCGCGAGACTCTGTCCCTTTGCTCCCGATGTGTCACCGACCTGCCAATAATTGCCCTGCTTGCGTCCCTCGGGGAAATACTGGCGGCAGAAACTCTCGGCCTGGTCTGCAAGATCGGCCGAGAGGTCTGCGATGCTGCGCCGCGGGTTCATGCGGCAGCATCTGCGACGCTTGCGCCAACTGGATGCTCGGCGAGCACCCGCGCCAGCACGTCAGTACCGTCCACCGGGATGAACACCCGCGTCTTCCACTGGATAACCTCGGTGAAGCAGCCCATGGCTTTCAGTGCGGGCAGGGCCGCACCGGACGCGCCGATCAGCTCACACCTCGGCTGCCCCATGACGAGCGACCTGCGCAGCTGGTAACCGCCGAGGAGGTTCAGGGTCGTCCTGGCGTCCATCACGGCCGCGAGCTCCTCCTGCGGCGACATCTCGATCTGGCAGTCGAGCCCAAGGCGCGCGTAGACGTTCGAGCGCTGTTCCTGGCTGACCAGACGGCCGATGGCGCGTTCCCCGTCTTCGGTTTGCAGGCGATAGATGCGTATGTTGTCGGCAGGTAGCCGGTCCCAGATCGGCAGGAGAAGCCCGCAGATCAGCGTGATCTTCGAGGTGGTGAACTCCGGCACAGCGTCGACCTCGGTCTGCCAAAGGTGCTCGAACATCGCGTCATCGATCTCTTCCCAGTACGAGGTCAAAAACTCGCTGAGCGCGAGGATTTCGGTGGCCAGCCAGGACGTCACCTGGTCGATCTCGGCATTCAGCAGGTCGCCGACGATCTGTTGCGGCTCGTGCTGACGCTTCACCGCCGTGGTGATGATCTCATCGTAGGCGGCCTTCATGCCGTAGAGCTTCAGCTGGCTCATCGCGTCCAGCACCTGTGATCTTTCCATGGTTGGGTCTCCTGAGGCTGTCGTAGCGTTTGCAATCGGCCACGGGCTCGCAGGTCAGTCGCAACGCCTCCGGTGTATCGATGGTCAGCGGCGGTGGCGGCTCCCGATGCCGGGCCAGGATGTTGAGGACGACTGAGGCCGCGGGAACCCCTTCGTTCAGGGCTTCGGCACAGGCAGCGTCCACTGCATCCAGCCCATCGATCGGGATCATGCTGAGGATCTGGACCATCTGCCGGTCGCCGTTCGGCACCTTGCCAAGCTTGCGCTGCACGCGCCTGATCGCCGCCGGCAGGTCCCAGTCCTTGAAGGGGGCACCGTTCCGGAGGGCCCCAGGCTTGCGAGCCAGAACCGGAATGTAGTGCAGCGGGTCGTAGATGGCCTTGTCGCGCCCAAAGGCTCGGGCGTGCTGCCCCACGATCTTGCCGTCCTGCCAGAGCTCGACCCGCTCGGCATAGGCGCGGATCTCGACAGGACGACCAACCGCCCGGCCATCGACGGAGTAGCGGTTCTTGTCGAACCGGACGAGGCAGGTCTTCGAGACCGACGCCGGCACGGCATGGAAGCCGTCGAACGGACCCACGTAGGGCACGAGACTCGCGCGCTCGTCCTGGAACACATCCCAGATCGTTCGATCCCGAAGCTCCTGGTGCGGATTGGCTTTGGCCCAGGCAACGCAGCGATCCTCGAGCCAGGCGTTGAGCTCGGCGTGGCTCTTGAACCGCGGCCGGGGCACGAAGAACCGTCGCCGCACCACACCGACCTGGTTCTCGACCTGGCCCTTCTCCCAGCCCGAGGCCGGGGTGCATGCCACCGGATCGACCAGATAGTGCCCGCACATCTGCTGGAACCGGCGATTGTAGGCGCGGTCTCGGCCGACGAAGATCGTATCCACCGCCGTCTTCATGTTGTCGTAGATGCCCCGCGCGCAGGCTCCACCGAAGAAGGCAAAGGCCTTGTCGTGCGCGTCAAACACCATCTCCTGCGTCTCGCGCGGGTAGGCCCGCACGAACAGAATCCGGCTGTGGCAGAGGCGAGCGTGGGCGACCTTCACGGTGATTGTCACGCCGTCGATCACCACGATCTCGTGGCTCCAGTCAAACTGGTAGGCTTCCCCCGGATCGAAGCTTAGCGGCACATAGGCCGCGGCAGATGCCACCTCTTCCTCCTTGGACCAGGAGGCCGCGTATCGCCGGACGGCATCATAGCCGCCATCATAACCTCGGGCCCGAAGTTCTTCCAAGATCCGAATGCGGGTCAGTCGCTCGCGCTTGGGCTTCCGCGCATTCACCGCCAGCATCTCGTCCAGCATGTCTTTCCAGGGCCCGATCTTCGGCTGCGGCTGAATGGTTCGCTCATAGGTGAGCTCCGTCGCACCCGACCGGATCACCTTGCGCACCGTGTTCCGAGATACCCGCAGCTCACGGCAGATCTGCTTGATCGACTTCTTGTCCTGAAAATACGCCCGCCGGATCTTCGCTATCGTCTCCACGACCAACATCCCACACTGCGCTCCCCGATGACCTCGGGGGCATCATCCACATCATTGTAAGGGGGTCATTTTTGGACGCCGATCACCCCTCTACAGGGTCAATTTTGCATGCCGGTTCACAGATGGTTCTCGGTCTGCTGTTCACTGGGCTACCGTTCACGTTCACGGCGCTTCTCGGCTTCTTGTCCCTTTCCGGGATGCTGATGAAGAATGCCATTGTGCTGGTGGAAGAAATCGATCAGCAACGCGCCGAAGGTGTCGAGGACTATCAGGCGGTGATCGATGGCTCGGTCAGCCGTTTGAGGCCCGTCGTGCTGGCTGCGGGCACAACGATTTTCGGTATGATTCCGCTCTTACCAGACGCCTTCTTCGCATCGATGGCCGCGACGATCATGGGTGGCCTCGCGTTCGCCTCGATCCTGACGCTGGTCGCGGTTCCGGTATTTTATGCACTGTTCTTCCGGATCAAGCCGCCCAAAAAAGAAAACGCTACTTCAGGTTCCCCAGCGACAGCCTGAACGCAGATGCAGTTATAAGCGCTTCTCTGAGCGCCCTCGACCCATCTTAAGGACGGTGTAGGCATATTCCGCCGCCTCAAGCGCGCCTTCGAGAAAACCGCCGAATGTCGGAGCCACTTCGGTGCCGCCAAAGACGAGCGCTTCGTCCCGCAGGCCTGAAAGAACGCACGGCTGGCCATAATTCGTGAGGGCACGAAATACAGCGGAACTGCGGCTGGCAGCAGGCCAGGCGCACTCCCGCTCCATGGTCTAGGCCTTCAAGGCATGGACCGAGGCCCAACTGCTACGCATTCCCGGCAAGGGCGATCTCGCGAAGGCCTTCCGCTATGGTCTCAGCTGCTGGCCGTCATTCGAGCTCTTCCTTGGAGATGGCCGCGTCGGCATCGACGACAACACCGCCGAGCGCGTCATGCGCCCGATCAGCATCGGGCGAAAAAACTGGCTTTTTGCAGGCTCCGACAGCGGTGGCGAAACGCTGTCCCGGGCGATGTCTCTTGTCGAGACAGCCAAGATGAACGGCCTCGATCGGCAAGCCTGGCTGGCCGAAATCCTCGACCGCATCCACAATCACATGACCAACCCGCTCAACGAACCGCTTCCATGGAACTGGACGCCAATGAACTGATCCATGGTAACAACCGGGCGGTTACGTTTTCGGGGAGGTGATTACCTTTGAATCTTGAGATCCGACTTCGCCTTTGCTAGGAATCGAACAACCATTAGAAAATTAGCAAAGTCGAAAGTGCAGATGTCTGGACCCCTTGATCAACTGAAGATTATAGAACTTGGTCACGTAATTGCCGGACCACTTGCGGCAGCTTTACTCTCGGATTTTGGTGCAGATGTCATCAAGATCGAAGCCCCCAACCGGACGGATATGATGCGCGACCTTGGACCCAAGGCAGAGGATGGGGTGGGCGTCTGGTGGAAGACTTTGGGCCGTAACAAGAAAACACTAGGTCTGGACTGGAAGTCCGACGAGGGCCGGGACATCCTGCGAAAGTTGGTCGAAGATGCCGACGTGCTGATCGAGAATTTCCGACCGGGTGTGCTGGAACGTGCCGGTGTTGGGCCAGACGTCTTGCACGATTGGAACCCGGACTTGGTTGTCTTGCGGGTTTCAGGTTACGGACAGGACGGTCCGATGCGCGACCTGCCAGCGTTTGGGCGTGCTGCGGAGGCCATGAGTGGATTAGCGCATCTGACCGGTTTTCCCGACGGGCCGCCGATGCACCCCGGCTTTCCGGCGGCTGACAGCACGACAGGGCTAATGGGCGCTTTGGGAATCATGATCGCGCTATTTGCTCGCGAAAAGGGGATAGCACGCGGTCAGGTCGTCGATATTGCAGTATTCGAGGCCCTGCTTCGGTTGATGGATTATCCTGTTCCCGCATTGACTGGCGCGAACCTCTCGCCGCGACGCAATGGGCTGCGCCAGCCGATGGACTTTGCTCCGGGGGGGATGTTCCGAACGTCCGATGGGGTGTGGCTGAGCGTTTCGGCAGGGAGCGCGGAAACCGCGCAGCGCCTGTTGCGGGCGGTCGGAGGCGATGCCCTCGCCGATGACCCGCGGTTCGCGACATTGGGCGAGATGTCGCGGCACATGACGGTGGTCTTTGACGCGATCAATGATTTCGTCACGCAGCACACGGCTAAGGAAGTGGAAGCGGTATTCGCCCGCCATGATGCGGTTGCCTCGCGTGTGTTGAGCGTCGAAGAGATCATGACGAACGAGCAGATACGCCATCGTGGGGACATCGTGTCGGTCGACGGCGAACAGACCCAGGTCATTGGTCCGGTCCCTCATCTCAGCGCGACGCCCGGTCAGCTTCGTTGGCTGGGACGACCGCCTAGCGCAGACAGCCAAAGCATTCTGCGTGATCTTGGTTTTAACGATGAGCGGATCGCTGCCCTATGTGAGGCTGGGCTCGTAAGATTGGAGGGAGGGCGCGCGCTATGACATTTCGATTGACCGCCGACCAACAAGAGATTCGCGACCAGATTCTGCGGATTTGCGCAGGGTTCGACGACGACTATTGGCTGGATCGGGATCGCAACGGTGGTTTTCCCCATGATCTGCACAGGGCAATGGCCGATGGCGGCTGGCTAGGTATCGCCATGCCAGAAGCTGTCGGCGGCGCGGGTCTGGGGATCACCGAGGCGACCATAATGATGCAGGCAATTGCCGAGTCGGGGGCCGGCGCAAGCGGAGCCTCGGCCATCCACATGAACATTTTCGGGCTCAACCCGGTGGTGAAGTTTGGGACCGATGAGCAGCGCGCGCGTATGCTTGGCCCTCTAATAGCAGGCGATGAAAAGGCCTGTTTCGCCGTAACCGAACCGACGACCGGGTTAGACACCACAAAGCTGAAGACCATGGCGGTGCGGCAGGGGGACAGATATGTCGTGCACGGACAAAAAGTCTGGATTTCTACCGCGCAGGTGGCGGACAAGATGTTGCTTCTGGCCAGAACAACGCGGCTAGAGGATGTGAGCAGCCCGACCGAAGGGCTGAGCCTGTTCTATACAGATCTCGACCGAAATTTCGTTGACGTGCGAGAGATCGAAAAGATGGGTCGAAAGGCTGTCGATTCGAACGAAGTCTTCATCGATGGATTGCCGATTCCGGCTGAGGACCTGATCGGGGAGGAGGGCAAAGGCTTTAGGCAAATTTTGCACGGGTTGAATCCCGAACGCATCCTGGTGGCCGGTGAATGCATCGGTATTGCGCGCAACGCACTGGCGCGAGCGGCGCATTATGCAAACGAACGTGTGATTTTTGACCGCCCGATCGGCCAAAATCAGGGTGTTCAGCATCCACTCGCCAAAGCCTGGGCGCGAGTGGAATCTGCCAATCTCATGGTGATGCACGCTGCAGCCCTCTACGATGCGGGAGAACCCTGCGGCGTCGAGGCGAACGCCGCCAAGCTTTTGGCCGCCGACGCCGCGGTCGAGGCGACCGAAGCCGCGCAAATTACGTTTGGCGGATTCGGATATGCTAAGGAATATCACGTGGAGCGACTGGTACGTGAAGCTCTGCTGTTCCGCATCGTACCGGTGACACCGCAGATGCTTCTGTCGTTCATAGCAGAAAAAGCCCTTGGACTTCCAAAGTCTTACTGATCGGAGATAACGGGCGGGGCTGGTGGGAAAAGTTGTCTTGACCAATTTTCTAACACCCGTTAGATTACTGGCAGCTGCCCCTAATGGGAATGGGAGGAGGCGTCATGAATAAGACGCAGTTTGGGTCTTCGAGGGAGGACCTATCAAAACGTGCAACCGTTTACGCAAGCGGTTTATTCACCGGCAAAGTCGTTGTGGTGACCGGGGCCGGAGGCGGATTGGGGCTGGCAATTGCGACCTTGTTCGCAAGGCTCGGGGCCAATCTGGCGATCAATGGACGCAACGAAGAGAAACTGGCTTTGGCCAAGGAGTTCCTTGAAAGTTTCGGGGGCGAAGTTTTCGCTGTGCCTATGACCATCCGGGAGCCTGAGCAGGTCGAGGATTTTGTCGCCAAGACGAACCAGGAGTTCGGGGCGATTGACGTATTGGTGAACAATGCTGGGGGTCAGTTTCCGCAAGCAGCGTTGGAGTTTAGTCCAAAGGGCTGGAATGCGGTCATAGACACCAACCTGAACGGCACGTGGTGGATGATGCAATCCACGGCGCGCCACTGGGTTGCCAACAAGCAATCGGGCTCCATCGTCAACATCGTGGCCGATATCTGGCGCGGCATGCCCGGCATCGCGCATACCTGTGCGGCCCGGGCAGGGGTAGTTTACCTGTCCAAGTCGGTTGCGGTGGAGTGGGCCCCGCACGGTATCCGAGTGAACTGCGTGGCGCCGGGTTGCTGCGAAAGCAACGGTTTCGGGAACTACCCTCCGGAGGGTTCTGCGACCTTTCAGGACTCCAACCCGATGCGGCACGCCGGGGACGAATGGGATGTCGCTGAAGGGGTTGTCTATATGGCGGCGAATTCAGGGAAATTCGTAACCGGAGAAGTTCTGAACATCGACGGTGGGCAGCAATTGTGGGGGGATCCATGGCCAACGGGGCGGCCGGACTACTTCCGGATTACCTGATGTTGGCCGTGAACCTTAGGGGGACAATGATATCTAGATGACGACTAAGATTAAAACAGCAATCGGAGCCGATGATGGGGCGATACTGGAGTGCAGCGGGGTCGAGCGACGGTTCGGCGGCATCGTCGCTGTCACCGGTGTGGACCTCGTCATTCGGCAGGGGGAAATCTTTGGACTTGTCGGCCCGAACGGCAGCGGCAAGACAACACTGACGAACGCAATTACCGGGTTCTACCCACCGAATGTGGGGACTGTCCGGTTGGCAGGAAAGGAAATCACGGGTACGGCACCTCACAAGGTTGCCAAGCTCGGCGTCGCCCGGACGTTCCAGAATCTTGCCTTGTTCAACGGGATGAGCGTTCTGGACAACATCCTGCTGGGGCGGCACATCCACATGAAACCGGGCGTTCTGCGCACCGCGCTTTACTGGTGGGCAGCACAGCGTGAAGAAATCGAAAACCGCAAGATCGTCGAAGAGGTGATCGAGTTTCTACAACTCGAGAGCATCCGGCATGAGTTGGTCGATGGCCTTCCGATCGGGTTGAAAAAACGGGTCGAGCTGGCGCGGGCATTGGTGGCCGAGCCACAGATGCTGATTCTCGATGAACCGATGGCCGGCATGAACCAGGAAGAGAAAGGGTATATGTCCCGTTTCATTCTGGATGCCCGTGCCGAACGCGGCGTCAGCGTTCTGCTGATCGAACACCATATGGATGTCATCACCGGCATTTGTGATCGGATGCTGGCCCTGAATTATGGTGAAATGATCGCCAGTGGCATCCCCAAGGAGGTTGTGAAGGACCCGCGGGTCATCGAGGCATATATCGGAGGGTCGCATGACTGATTTGACGAAGAAACAGTCTTCGGGCGGCGACACGATCGGCGCAATTCTGGCGCGGAACGCCTCGAAACACGGTTCGGAAATCGCGCTTCGCGAAAAAGAGCGTGGGATCTGGAAGGAAACCACATGGGCGGAATACGCCGAAGAGGTGCTGGCCTGCGCGGCCGGGCTTGAGAAAATCGGCGTAACACCGGGCAAGGCGGTGCTTATCCTGGGCGACAACCGGGCGCGGCTGTATGGCGGAATGCTGGCTATTTCGTTGCTGGGTGCCTATGCAATGCCTGCCTATCCCGGCGCGACGCTCGAAGAACTCCGGCACTTTCTTGGCGAAGTCGAAATCGTCGCGGCCATCGCCGAAGATCAGGAACAGGTTGACAAGATCCTGGAACTGAAGGACGCGGGCGCCGAGGGCATCGACCACATCATTTATGATGAAGCGCGCGGTCTTGGCTTCTACGAGGTTGAAGGACTGTTGTCCTGGGATCACCTGATCGAAGTTGGTCAGCACGATCTGAACGAAACCCCGGGCCTGCGTGAGGAACTGCTTAGTCGTGCGAAGCCGGAAGATCCGGCCATTTTTCTGCACTCCTCCGGAACGACGGGCGCGCCGAAGGGCATCGTACTGAGTCAGAAGAACGTTCTTGCTGCTGCTCGGAATGGACATGCGGCGGGTGCCTTCGACGAAAATGAGGAGATCCTCGCGTACTTGCCGATGGCCTGGGTGGGAGACTACGCCATAACCGTTGCCGCGGCACTCCTTTGGCGTTTCACCGTGAATGTGCCTGAGCGCCAGGAAACGGTCGTGCGCGACATGCGCGAGATCGCTCCGACATTCTATCTGGCGGCGCCAAGAAGCTGGGACCAGATGCTGACGACAATCCAGGTTGGTATCGAAAATTCGACCCCTTTAAAGAAGTGGCTGTACCATTTTTTCATGGATCGGGCCATCGCGGCGGAAACGCGCAAGCTGAATGGCAAAAGCGGCGGTGTTCTTGAGCCATTGGGCCGGCTTCTGGGCGAGGCGATTGTTTTCGGTCCGATCAAGGACCAGTTCGGGATGAGCCGCCTCAAGAATGCGTTCACCGGCGGTGAAGCGATCGGGGAAGACACCTTTGTGTTCTACCGCGCCCTGGGGATCAAGTTGCGTCAGCTCTACGGCCAGACCGAGAACAGCGCGATCAACGCGATTCAGGCTCCGGGCGAGGTCCGTCTTCATACGGTTGGCAAACCCGCGCCTGGCGTCGAGGTCAGCATTGCCGAAGACGGTGAGATCCTGGTGCGCTCGGACAGCGTGTTTAAAGGGTACTTCAACAAACCCGAAGCGACCGCCGAAGCCCTTGACGGCGGGTGGCTGCATACAGGTGATGCCGGCTATCTGGAGGACGACGGACACCTGGTTGTTCTGGGGCGTGTATCCGAGGTCATGCACACCGCCGACGGTGAACGTTACGTTCCAAACTACATCGAGAACCGGTTGAAATTCAGCCCGTATATCAAGGATGCGGCCGTGATTGGCGCCGGGCTGAAGGAACTGACGGCGATGGTCTGCGTGGATTTCGAGGCCGTGGGGCACTGGGCCGAAGTGAACGGCGTACCTTACGTGTCATATGCCGATCTTTCTCAGCGTGAAGAGGTCGCGACGTTGCTTCGCGAGGCCTTCCAACGGGTCAACAAGGCCGTCACCGAACCATTGCGCCTGCAACGCTTTGTCAGTCTGCCGAAAGAATTCGACCCGGACGATGGTGAAATCACGCGAACCCGAAAACTGCGGAGGAAGGTCGTTCAGGAACGCTATGCTGACGTGATCGCGGCGCTCTACGACGGTTCAAAAGAGGTCCATGTAAGCGCGCAGGTGACTTACGAGACCGGGGAAGTAGGGAAGGTCGAAAGAAGCCTTCCCATCAGGGAGGTATAAATGGACTGGGTCTTTCTATCAGAGCTTGCGATCAACGGAGCCTTGACGGGTCTGCTGTACTCGCTATTCGCCATCGGCCTCGTGCTGATTTACAAGGCATCTTCGGTGCCCAATCTGGCGCAGGGCGGGTTGACCATGGTCGGGGCCTATGTGGTCCTGGCGCTGGCACGCGACGTGGGTTTACCCTTGTGGCTGGCCATCCCTCTGGCTGCGGTTGTAATGTTAGGCCTTGGGTTCGGCATTGAGCGTGTTGCCCTGCGCCGTCTCGCAGGTCGGCCGGTTGTCATGATCTTGATGCTGACACTCGGCCTCGACATTTTCCTGCGGGGTACAACGCTTGCGATCTGGGGCGGGACGTCGCGTTCGATGGAACTGGGCGTCAGCTATGATCCGCTGTTCCTGGGCGACATCTTCATCAGCCGCATCCATCTGGTTGGTGCCGGTGTTGCGCTCGCCTTGTTTGTCGCATTCATGCTGTTCTTCCGAACCCGGACCGGGATCAAGTTGCGGGCGATCGCGGATGATTACATGGCTTCGTGGTCGGTCGGTATCGCGGTTGAGCGCGGCGTTGGGTTGTCCTGGGCATTGGCATCCGTTGTTGCCGTCGCCGCTGGCGTTATCTGGGGCGAGATTCAGGGTGTCGATCAGGCGCTGTCGCTGTTGCTTCTCAAAGGTCTGACGGTTGCCGTTCTCGGTGGTCTCGACAGTATCCTTGGCGCCGTGATCGCAGGCATCATCCTGGGCGTCGTCGAAAACGTTGGCGCTGATTTCCTCGATCCGCTTGTCGGAGGCGGAAGCCGTGAGCTTATCGTCGCTGCCGTGCTCATTCTTACCGTCATGATCCGTCCGCACGGGCTGTTCGGTCGTCACGACATCGAAAGGGTGTAAGGCATGTTTTACAGACTTTCTGGCGTCCATCACGCCAACTACGTTTCGGACAGCCGAATCTTCAAGGTGCCTGCTGACCGGAATCTGACAGCATTCATCTTCTTGATTGGCCTTGCCGCGCCATTCATCATCCCGTCGCTTTATCTGAACAGCTACATGCTTCCTTGGCTGATCTGGACGGCCGCCGCGCTTGGATTGAATCTGGTGACAGGTTGGGCAGGCCAACTTCACTTGGGTTATGCTGCAGTCATGGCCGTTGGAGCGTATTCGTCGATCCATGCCGCGCGTTTCGGGGTGCCGTGGGAATTCGCCCTTATCATCGGCGGATTGACGTCATCCGTGATCGGCAGCCTGTTCGCTTTTGCCGCTTTGCGGGTCAAGGGCCTCTATCTCGCTCTCACTACTCTCGCTATGCAATTCGTGATGGACTGGGTTCTGACCCACTCTCCGGCGATCTCGGGGGGCTCACACGCGTCGCTCCAGTCACCGACATTGGCGCTGCTCGGGCAAGAGATTACCACTGATACTGGCTTCTACTATGTCGCCTTCGGCTGGTGTGTGTTGGTGACGATCTTCATGCTTAATCTCAAGCGGACTGGACTCGGTCGCGCCTTGGTCGCTGTCCGGGAAAAAGACTTTGCGGCCGCGATCCTGGGTGTGAACAGTTTCTACTACAAAATCCTCGCATTCGCGACTTCTTCGTTCATCGCAGGCGTCAGCGGTGCGTTGCTTGTTGCCACCTTTTTCTTTCTCGCCGCACCCGAGCAATTCTCGGTTGCCGTTTCGATCCAGGTTCTTGCGATGGTGATTGTTGGCGGCCTTGGCAGCATTATCGGTTCCTATTTCGGTGTTGCCCTGATCCTTCTTGTTCCGGGTATCGTGAACGGTCTCGTCGTCACGTTGAGTGACGGGCTTGGCATGCAGATCGATGTTGAAACACTCGCTCACATCCCGAACGCAGTCTATGGCGCACTGATCGTCATTATCCTTCTGATCGAACCACTCGGTTTGGGAAAACTCTACGGCAACATCAGAGACTATCTGATGGTCTGGCCCTTCGATCAGTTCAAGAAATAGGGGAATGCCGATGCAAGAAAAAGTTGAAGCCCAGAACATTCTGTCCATGAACAGTGTCGAGGTGCTGTACGACAATGTAATGCTGGCGATCAAAGGTGTTTCGGTTCAGGTTCCAAAGGGCGAGATGATCGCACTTTTGGGTTCTAACGGAGCGGGAAAAAGCACCACGTTGAAAGCGATCAGCGGTCTTTTGAAAGCCGAGCGCGGACGCATCAGCCGAGGTGAGATAACGTTCCAGGGAACGGACATTACCGAAGCGCTCGCGCAAAAACGCGTCGAGATGGGCATCTGTCATGTCATCGAAGGGCGGCGGGTCTTCGAACACCTGACCCCCGACGAGAACCTGACCGCCGCCGCGCCACGCGGAATGTCCCGATCAACGCTGAATGCGGAAAAGGAAAAGATCTACGGATATTTTCCGCGGCTTGCCGAACGCAAAAATTCGCAAGCAGGCTATTTGTCGGGTGGTGAGCAACAGATGCTTGCCATTGGGCGGGCCCTCGTGACCCAGCCGAAGCTGTTGATGCTTGATGAACCAAGTCTCGGGCTTGCTCCGTTCCTGGTCGAGGAAATCTTCGGCATCCTGCAAAAGATCAATAAGGATGAGGGCCTGTCCGTCCTGCTGGTGGAACAGAACGCCTTGGCGGCTCTGGAAATCGTTTCGCAAGGGTACCTTATCGAAAACGGCCGCGTTGTTATGCACGGCACCGCCGAGGCGCTCAAATCTAACTCCGACATTCAGGAGTTCTATCTAGGCGGCGGAGAGACCGATTTTCACAACGTCAAGCACTACAGCCGACGCAAACGTTGGTTGAGTTGAGGTACTAATCAGAAGCTGTTCAGGGAGGAACAAATGAAGAAACTTACCAAAGCGTTGGCCGTATTATCAATGTTCGGCGGAGCAATGTTTGGCACCCAGGCGCTGGCCGAGCCATTCAAGATCGGCATCTGCTACGATCTCAGCAAAGCCTATACCTTTGCCACGCCGCAGGTTTCGCAGGCCGCGATGGACCTTGCCAAGCTCATCAACATGAAGGGCGGCATCGGTGGGGAACCGGTCGAAGTCATCGTGCGTGACCACGGGAACGAACCGCAGCGCGGAATCGAGTGCTACTCGAAACTCAGCCGCGAGGGCGTCTTTGTTTTCGATACCCTGTCCACTCCGGTGTCTCTGGCTATCCTGCCGCGGGCCATGGAAGACGGGCGTATCCTGATGCAGTCTCTTGTCGGGCGCGGCGATGCCGTTGATGGCACCGTCTTCGATTGGGTCTATCCGATCGGGCCGACCTATTGGGGACAGGCCGCCAACGATGTCGCCTACATCAAGCAATTGCATGACGGCGATCTGTCAGATGTGAAGGTCGGGTTTGTTTACTTCGATTATCCCTTCGGGCAGGAGCCGATCGAGATCCTGGAAACCCTGTCCGAGAAAGAGGGTTTCGAGCTTGAACTGTACCCCGTGCCACTGCCTGGCAGCGACCAGGCCGGCGTGTGGTCCAAGGTGCGCCGCGACAAGCCCGATCATGTGATCGTCTGGATGCTGGGCGGTGCCCATGTGGTTGCCTCGAAAGAGATGAAGCGCAATCGCATTCCGATGGACAAATACATCTCGGTCAACTGGCTGAACGAAGTCGATATCGCCAACATCGGTAAAGAGGCCGCCAAAGGTATCAAGCGCGGGACCAATGTCGTGGGCGGTCAGGATATTGCCCTGTATCAGGAAATCATGGCCGAGCTTTATGACAAGGGCGAGGGATCCGGCCCGATCGAGAAGACGCAGGACGTTTTCTACAACACCGGGCTGGCCATGTATTCGATCATGTTCGAAGCCGCGCGCAAGGCGGCGGAAGCCGAGGGGCTGCCGATCACTCCGACATCCTACAAGGCCGGACTGGAGTCGCTTGAGGGCTATGACGCGAACGGGCTGATGGCCCCCATTACGGTGACGGCCGAAGATCATGGCGGCGGGGGCAAGACCCGTATCGAAATGTGGGACGGAGAGACTTGGGTGCCGCAAACCGACTGGATCTCTGAGTACACGGACGTTGTGTGGGGTGTGGTTAAAGAGAGTTCCGCGAAATACGAGCAGTGAATGACTGATTGCAGGAAGTGTGACGCTACGCGGGGCGGCAGTGGCGCTTACGGAACGGTATCACCGCCCTACACTAAACCAACGGGAGATAGATAACATGAAAGTCAAACAGCACATTAAGGCAGTGGCCGTTGCTACTGCACTGGCAGCAAGCGCGACTGTTGCCTCAGCGCAGGACAAGGAGCCTATCCGCTTCGGACTCTGCTTCGACCTTAGTAAATCCTACACGTTCATTTCACCGCAGGTGGCCCAGGCCGCGCAGGACCTGGCGATGTACACCAACGAAAATGGCGGTATCGAAGGTCATCCGGTTGAAGTCATCATTCGCGATCACGGCAACGAACCGCAGCGCGGTGTGGAATGCTACGAGCAGCTCAAGCGCGAAGGCGTGTTCCTGTTCAACTTTCTGTCCACGCCGGTCACGAACGCGGTTTTGCCGCGTGCCATGAAGGACGGTAACGTACTGATGCAGTCTTTCGTTGGCCGCGGTGACGCGGTGGACGGCGAAGTGTTCGAATGGGTTTTCCCGGTCGGTCCGACGTACTGGCAGCAGGCGGCAAATGACGTTGCCTTCATCAAGGGTCAGATGGGCGGTGACTTGAGCAAGGCGAAGATCGGGTTCATCTATCTGGATTATCCCTTTGGCCAGGAACCGATCGAGATCCTGAAAACGCTTTCCGAAAAGGAAGGGTTCGAGTTGGAGCTGTATCCCGTACCCCTTCCCGGGTCGGATCAGGCCGGCGCATGGAGCAAAATCCGCCGCGACAAGCCTGACTACGTGATCAGCTGGCTGCTGGCGGGCGGGCATGTGGTCGCCTCGAAGGAAATGCGCCGCAACCGTTTCCCGATCGACCGCTATCTGTCGGTGAACTGGCTGAACGAAGTCGATATCGCCAATATCGGCGCACAAGAGGCGAAAGGCATCCTGCGCGGGACCAACGTGGCCGGTGGCCAGGAAGTTCCGATCGTCAAGACGATGCTGGACACCTACTATGCCAATGGCAAGGGCAGCGGTCCCGAGAGCCTGGTGCGCGACGTGTACTACAACACGGGCATGGCGATCTACTCGGCCGGTTTCGAAGCCGCGCGGATCGCAATTACTGAAAACGGTTGGCCGATCACACCGGAAAGCATGAAGAATGCCTATGAATCGATCGAGAACTTCGATGGAAACGGCATCATGGCCCCGGTTACAGTGACCGACAAAGACCACGGTGGTGGCGGCAAGACCCGGGTCGAGCAGTGGAATGGCGAAACCTGGGTTCCGCTGACCGACTGGAGCGCCGACTATCTTGACGTTGTTTGGGATGTCATCAAGCACAGCTCCGCGACGTTCACCGTCGAATAAGACAGAGCTTCCCCGCGGCAGACATGTCGCGGGGAAGCTTTCCGCAGTTAGATTGTCCCGAGAAAGCGAAGCAGGTATCATGAGCCCCATTGACGTGAAGATCGAAGACGGAATTGCGACCGTCTGTATCAACCGGCCCGAACGTAAAAACGCGCTTTCCGTGGCGGCGACGAACGGGCTGACCGACGCTTGGGAGAAGATCGAGGCGGATGACAGCGTTCGTGTGGCCATTCTGACTTCTGCCGATTGCGGCGTTTTCAGCGCCGGACTGGATCTGAAGGAAGCCACACAAATCGCACGCGACGAGGGTGTCGATATTCTGACCAAGATGCGCGACCCGTTTCACGAGACCATGCGCGCCTGCAAGAAACCGATCATCGCGGCGATGACAGGGTCGCTGATGGCGGGCGGCATGATGCTGACCTTGAATTGCGATCTGCGGGTCGGTCTCAAGGGGACCAAGGTCGGTATCACCGAAGTAAAGATCGGTCGTGGATCGCCCTGGGCATCGCCGGCACTGTCCATGCTACCGCAGCCCATCCTTATGGAAATCGTTCTGACCGGCGACTTGATGCCGATCGAGCGCCTGCACGAATACGGGTTCACCAACTATATCGAAGACACTCCCGATGCTGTCCGCGCAAGGGCATTTGACCTTGCCAAACGCATTGCCAGCGCGGCCCCGCTGTCGGTTGTTGCCGCGAAAGGCGGCGTTCGCGCGACCATGGACCTGGGCTGTGCGGGTGGCCTGAAAGAGGGCAAGCGCCTTCACGAGGTGGTTTACGCCAGCAACGACGCGATTGAAGGCCCAAAGGCCTTTGCTGAAAAGCGAGCACCCGTCTGGACCGGGACCTGATGGAGACTTGAATGACTGAGCTTATTCGCCTGGACAGGGAAGGCCCTGTCGGAATCCTGCGTTTTCTTCAGCCGACAAAACGCAACCCTTACAGCATCGGGTTCGTCGAAGAACTGGTGGCGCTTCTGCGCGAAGCCGAACGGGACGCTACGATCCGTGTCGTTGTTATGACCGGTGGCAATCATTTCAGCAGCGGCGGCGATCTTGTCGGGTTTCAGTCCGAGATCGCCAAAGGCGCGCGGGCGACGTCGGAAATGGTGGACCTGGTTCACGATGGCGGACGCGCGGCCTATCTGTTTCGCAAACCTCTGATTTCCGCGGTATGCGGCGTGGCTTTTGGCGCGGGCCTCAGCCTGGCCTTGTCGGCGGACATTGTCGTTGCCGCCGAAGATGCCCGGCTGTGCGAAGTATTTGCACGCGTCGGCGGTTGTCCCGACACGGGATCAAGCTGGCTGCTTCACCAGCGCGCCGGTGCGGGCGTTGCCCGGATGCTTGTGCTCACGGGCCGTGAAATCGACGGGCGCACCGCCAGGGACCTGCGCGTTGTCGAAGAATGCGTGCCGGCCAACCAGGTCGAGGTACGGGCGCTGGAAATTGCCCGCGAGATTGCAACGCACCCGATGTTTGGCGTTCAGACCGCCAAGCGTGTGATGCGCGCCGCAGCCGAGTGCAGCTATCTCGAGGCGCTGGATATCGAGCGCGATGCCCAAAGCGTTTTGCTGTGCGCGCATGACTTTCCCGAGGCCATGAAAGCGTTTTCGGAAAAAAGAACTCCAGAATTCAAAGACCGTTAGCTCGGTTGAAACCTTATCGCAAAACTCAAGGAGACCACGCCAATGAAGGTACTCGTGCCTGTGAAACGCGTGATCGACTACAACGTGAAGGTTCGTGTCAAAGCGGACGGAAGCGGTGTCGATCTGGCCAACGTTAAGATGTCGATGAACCCTTTCGACGAAATCGCCGTCGAAGAGGCGATACGCCTGAAAGAGGCCGGCAAGGCCGAAGAGGTGGTCGCGGTATCCATCGGCGTCAAACAGGCGCAGGAAACCCTGCGCACCGCACTGGCCATGGGTGCCGACCGCGCCATCCTGGTCGTTGCAGCGGATGACGTGCACCATGATATCGAGCCGCTGGCAGTGGCCAAAATCCTTGCCAAGGTCGTGGAAGAGGAACAGCCTGGTCTGATTCTCTGCGGCAAGCAGGCGATCGACAACGACATGAATGCCACCGGCCAGATGCTGTCAGCCCTGCTGGGCTGGTCGCAGGGTACCTTTGCCTCGGAACTGGACATCGACGGTGACAGTGCCGTCGTGACCCGCGAAGTTGACGGCGGCCTGCAGACCATCAAGGTCAAGATGCCCGCGATCGTCACCGTGGACCTGCGCCTGAACGAGCCGCGCTATGCGTCGCTGCCCAACATTATGAAGGCCAAGAAAAAGCCGCTGGATGAGAAGACCGCCGATGATTACGGCGTTGATGTCACGCCGCGTCTGGAAATCGTCAAAACCTCCGAGCCCGTGGCACGCGCGGCCGGTATCATGGTCGGCTCGGTGGACGAGCTGGTCGCAAAACTCAAAGAAGCGGGGGCTGTATAATGGCTGTTCTTCTTCTCGCAGAAGTGACCGATGGTGAACTGGCAATCGACGCAACCGCCAAGGCCGTGACCGCGGCCAAGGCCCTAGGCGATGTGACCGTTCTGTGCGCGGGCGCCTCTGCTGCTGCCGCAGGCGACGCCGCCGCCAAGATCGACGGTGTGACCAAGGTTCTGGTCGCCGAAGACGCATCGCTGGGTCACCGCCTGGCCGAACCGACCGCCGCGCTGATCGCATCGCTGGCCGGTGATTATGAACATATCGTCGCCCCGGCCACCACGGACGCCAAGAACGTCATGCCGCGCGTTGCCGCGCTGCTGGACGTGATGGTCCTGTCGGACGTGTCCGGCGTTGTCGATGGCAAAACGTTCGAGCGCCCGATCTATGCCGGGAACGCGATTCAAACCGTCAAATCGTCGGATGCGAAAAAGGTCATCACCTTCCGCACCTCGACCTTTGATGCCGCTGGCGAAGGCGGGTCTGCCTCGGTCGAAAGCATCGGTGCCGGGGACAACCCCGGCCTGTCGGAATGGGTCGAAGACAAGGTCGCCGCATCGGATCGTCCCGAACTGACCTCGGCCGGTGTGGTCGTGTCCGGTGGGCGCGGCGTCGGCTCCGAAGAGAACTTTGCCCTGATCGAGAAACTGGCCGACAAGCTGGGCGCCGCCGTTGGCGCATCCCGCGCCGCCGTCGACTCGGGCTTTGCACCGAACGACTGGCAGGTTGGCCAGACCGGCAAGGTGGTCGCGCCTGACCTGTATATCGCTGTTGGCATCTCGGGTGCGATCCAACACCTGGCCGGCATGAAGGACAGCAAGATCATCGTTGCGATCAACAAGGACGAAGAAGCCCCGATCTTCCAGGTTGCCGATTACGGTCTGGTTGCCGACCTGTTCGACGCCGTGCCCGAACTGACCGACAGGCTGTAAGTCATTGCGAAAAAATTACAAAAAGGCCCGCCTGTTTTGGCGGGCCTTTTTTGTACGAGCCGAATGGGCGGCGCGTGATTAGATAAATCCGGATGCGCACGGTCCGAAGCCTTGTGACGCCCCGTCAGAACGCCTCGGGTTCATTGCCAGGAAATAAAACACTTGTTAGATTTCTTCAATGCAAGCATGAACCGATAGGAATAAAACATGTCTCTGATCAAGAACTCCCCGAGTTGGGCAGTGGATGAACACAAGATGTTCGCCGATAGTACACGCAGGCTTTTCGATGCAGAGATGGCTCCGAAGATTGAAAAATGGGCGGAGCAGGGAATTGTTGACCGCGACTTCTGGAAAACAGTCGGTCAGCAGGGTGTCATGGGTGGCTCGATTGCCGAAGAATATGGTGGGTTCGGTGGCGGCATCGGGTTCGACGCGATTACCGTCTACGAGCAGGGGCGCACCGGTGATACGGGTTGGGGCTATGGGATTCAGTCCATCGTAATCCATTATCTCAACGCATATGGCAGTGAGGAACAGAAGAAAAAGTGGTTGCCGAAACTGGTCAGCGGCGACAGCGTTGCGGCGATTGCCATGACCGAGCCTGGAACGGGCTCTGACCTCCAGAACGTACAAACCTATGCGGAAAAGGATGGCAACCACTACAAGATCAACGGTTCGAAGATCTTTATCACAAACGGGCACACGGCGGATCTCGTTGTTATCGTGGCAAAGACCGATCGCAACGCCGGCGCCAAGGGCGTTTCGTTGATCGTTCTGGAAACCGAGGGCGCCGAGGGCTTTCGCCGGGGACGGAACCTGAAGAAACTGGGTATGAAAGGTTCGGATACTGCTGAGCTGTTCTTCGAGGATGTGCGCGTGCCCACGGCGAACCTGCTTGGTCCGGAAGAGGGGCAGGGGTTCTACCAGCTGATGAAGCAGCTGCCTTGGGAGCGGCTGATGATCGGCATTACCGCGCTCGGTTTTATTGATTTTGCGATCGATGAAACGGTGAAATATGTTCAGGACCGCAAGGCATTTGGAAGCCGGATCATGGACTTCCAGAATACACGCTTCAAACTGGCGGAATGCAAAACCAAGGCCGAATTGCTACGCTCCTTCGTAAATGACGGGCTCGCGCGTCTTGAAGCGGGCGAACTTGATGCGGCCACGGCTTCGATGGCGAAATGGTGGGGCAGCCAGACGCAGAACGAGGTCATGCATGAATGCCTGCAACTGCACGGCGGTTACGGTTTCATGATGGAATACCCCATCGCGCGACTTTATGCCGACAGCAGGGTCCAGATGATCTATGGCGGCACCAACGAGATCATGAAGGAACTGATCGCACGCTCGATGGATGTTTGATCCGTCCGGTGCCGGGTGGGGCTACTCCCTGCCCGGCCCCAGAATTTCGTCGCTGTGTTCCCCAAGTCGCGGGGCCGGGCGATGATCATGTCGCGCAGGGGTCGCCGAAAAGCGAACCGGCGGGCGTGTCGTCCAGATCGCACCTTCGGTCGGGTGATCAATCCGTTGAAAGAACCCGGTTGCGGCAAGATGGGGATCGTTCGGTAAATCTGACAGGTTGCGCACTGGCATGGCGGGTATGTCGGCCTGCTCCATGAGGTCAAGCCACTCATCTGTGGTCCGGGTCAGCGCAATGTGCGCCACCATATCGTATACTGCGCCGATGTTGCGGCTACGGGCGTCCATGTCCGTGACCCAGACATGGTCGATCATGTCATTGCGCCCAACCGTCTTGAAAAACCGCGCCCATTGTACGTTGGTGTAAGGCAGAATTGTGATGTAGCCATCTGCGGTCTGAACCGGACGCCGGTGCGGAACCAGCATGCGGGCATAGCCGAAATCCTGCGGAGCCTCCTCGAAGGTGGCGCCATCCATATGTTCGGCCAGCAGGAAGGCGGCCAGCGTCTCAAACATCGGAACTTCGACATGCTGGGCCTGTCCCGTACGCTCGCGGTGGAACAGGGCGCCCATCACGGCATAGGCGGCGGTGACCCCGCCAAGCTTGTCGGCCAGAATTGTCGGGGCATAAGCGGGCGGTGCCTCGGGGTCGCGCAAGGTTGCCAGGCTGGCCAATCCCGACACCGACTGGACGGAATCGTCGAATGCTGGCTTGGCGGCATAGGGCCCGTCCTGTCCGAAACCGGTGGCGGATACCGTGATCAGGTTCGGGTTTTCCTGGCGCAGGGTTTCGGGTTCCAAAGACAATCTGGCAAGCGCCGCAGGCCGGATGCTCGAAATCATCACATCGGCATCGATGAGCAGTTTGCGCAACTGATCGAGACCGGTTTGTGTTTTGAGGTCGAGTACGACACTGCGCTTGTTACGGTTGGCCCCCAGAAAAGCGGCACCCATCAGCTTGTTGCGCGATGGCTGGACCTGGCGAAGAAGATCGCCCTCGGGGCCTTCCACCTTGATCACATCGGCCCCCAGATCGCCCAGCATCTGCGTCGCCAAAGGTCCGAAAACTACAGAAGTCAGATCGACGATCTTCACGTCTTGAAGGATCGCCGGATTGTTCTCATCGGTCATTTGATTGTCCACTTAGTTGCCTACCGTTTTTTATGAACGACGGCCGAACTCGGCGCGAAGGGCCTTGCCTTGCGCATCGAAGGCCGGGCAGGGGCCCAGTGCCGTTTCGCCGAGGCTGCGCCGGATCGGGGGGGTCGGGACGTTGATTTCACCGGAAGGCGTGCGAATTACGGACCGGTCGAGCTGGGGGTGACCGGACAGGGTCGCCACGTCGTTCACCGCGCCCGAGGCAATGCCCGCAGCGTCAAGCCGCTTCAGCATCTCGGCGCGGTCATGCGAGGCGAACACGGCCTTGATGAGAACTTCGAGCGCGGGTTTGTTTTCAATTCGCGACGTGTTGTCATGGAACCGGGGGTCGGTTGCCAAAGCCGCATCGCCCAGTATGTGTTCACAGAACCGTTGCCATTCGCCGTTGTGTTGCACGGTAATGACGACAAGCTGACCGTCCTTGCATTCATAGGCCCCGTACGGGCAAATGACCGTGTGGTTCAGTCCGACACGAGGTGTCGGCTTGCCAAGGTAATCGTGATACAGCAGTGGAACCGACATCCAGTCGGCCATCACATCAAACATTGCCACGGAAACGCCGCTGCCCTTGCCGGTGCGATCACGCCCGACAAGTGCTTCGCAGATTCCAGCATGGGCTGTCATACCGGTGGCGATATCGCAGACCGACACGCCCACCCGTCCTGGTCCGTCGGGTGTACCGGTCACTGATGCCAGACCGCTCTCGCATTGCACCAGAAGGTCATAGGCCTTGGCGTTGCGCATCGGGCCGTCTTCGCCATATCCGGTGATGTCGCAGGTCACTAGACGCGGGAAGCTCTCTCGCAGACTCGCGGAATCGAGCCCCAGCTTGGCCAGCGCGCCCGGCAGCAGGTTCTGAATAAACACATCTGCGTTTTCCAGCATCCTGAGCAGGATTTCACGGTCTTCGTCGGCTTTAATGTCCAAGGCGACCGATTCTTTGCCTCGGTTCAGCCATGTGAAATAGGCGCTTTCACCGTTGGCGGCGGTATCGTAGGCGCGGGCGAAATCGCCTGCGCCCTTGCGTTCGATCTTGATCACGCGCGCGCCGGCGTCGGCCAGCCGCGAGGAGCAAAAAGGCGCGGCGACTGCCTGTTCCAACGCAACGACGAGTTTGCCGGAAAGGGGGGCTAAGTCTGAACCTGACATGAGTTTCTCTCAATTGATCCTGAAAGGTTGACTAAATCTAACAATTGTTAGAAAGATTATCAATACGCTTAAACAAAGACTGGGTCGCTTGAAGGAGAACGCCAATGCAGGATGCCAAAGGACCAGACCAGCTTTTCCAACGCGCGCTGGCAGAGGGAGAGATCCTGCTGCCCAAGTGCGACGACTGCGGGGCCTATCACTTTTTCCCGCGAGTCCTGTGTCCACATTGTCATGGCACCGCGATTTCGTGGAAGCAGGCCGGCGGCAAGGGACGGGTCCACACCACAACAGTCGTGCGCCGAAAGCCCGAACGGGGCGGCGACTACAACGTATGCGTCGTCGAGCTGGACGAGGGTGTCCGGATGATGAGCCGGGTCGAGGGCATTGCCCCGGGTGAGGTCGTCATCGACATGCCTGTAACCGCATTCGTGGGCGAGGCCGAGGGTGTTCCGGCCGTGCTTTTCAAACCGTCGGAGGGATAGGCCATGACCACTGAACTTCGGGGGAAATCCGCCATCGTGGGAACCGGTCATGCCGGTCTCGGAGAAGCCCATGGCCTGACGGCCTATGATGTCATGGCGCAATCTGCGCTTGCGGCGCTTGGCGATGCCGGGCTGAAACTGTCCGACGTCGACGGGCTGTTTTGCACCATGATGGAAGACAGCATGCCGGCGCTTATGGCGGCGGAGTATCTGGGCATCCAGCCCCGTTTCATTGATGGCACGATGTCGGGCGGTTCGTCCTTCGTAAACTACCTGACGTCCGCGACCATGGCGCTGGACGCCGGTCTGTGTGATGTCGCGCTGATTGTTTATGGCTCCAACCAGCGCACCGCGTCGGGCAGACTGGTGACCGCTTCACGTCCGCCGGCCTACGAGGCGCCGTATAATCCGCGCTATCCGATCTCGGCCTATGCGATGGCGGCGGCGCGGCACATGCATGAATATGGTACCACCCGCGAACAGCTGGCCGACGTGGCCGTTGCCGCGCGGGCCTGGGCGCAGCGCAACCCCGAAGCGTTCGAGCGCGGCCCGCTGACCCGCGAGGACGTGTTGGGTTCGCGCATGGTGGGCGATCCATTGACCGTGCGCGACTGTTGTCTTGTCACCGACGGTGGCGGCGCGATCGTAATGGTCCGCGCGGACCGCGCCCGGGATTTCCCGAAGGCACCTGCCTATGTGCTGGGCAGTGCTGCGGCAAGCTCGCACCGGCAGATTTCCCAGATGAAGGATTTCACCGTGACCGCGGCCCGCGACTCGGGCGCGCGCGCCTTTGCGGCGGCCGGAGTGACCCCTGCGGATATCCAGGCGGTCGAGCTCTATGATGCCTTCACCATCAACACGATTTTGTTTCTCGAAGATCTTGGGTTCTGCGCGAAGGGCGAGGGAGGGGCCTTTGTCGAGGGCGGACGCATCGCGCCTGGCGGCGTGTTGCCGGTGAACACGAATGGCGGCGGCCTGTCCTGCGTGCACCCCGGGATGTACGGCATCTTCACAGTGATCGAGGCTGCCCGTCAGATCCGTGGCGACGCGCCGGGCATTCAGTTGAAGGATATTGATCTGGCGCTGGCGCATGGCAATGGCGGTGTGCTGTCCAGCCAGGTCACGGCAATACTGGGGTCACGAAACACGCTCTGACGGCGATCAAGGGAGGAAAGATCATGCCACTGGATTTCGAAGCACTTTCGAATTGGGATTTCGAAGAGATCAAGCAGACTCTGACCGAGCGGGATACCATCCTTTACGCACTCGGGCTGGGGTTCGGCGAAGATCCGACAGACAAGAAAGAACTGGCCTTTGTCTATGAGGACGGTCTGAAGGCGGTTCCCTCTATGGCCGTTACCCTGGGGTATCCGGGCTTCTGGCTGCGCAATCCGAAAACCGGCGTGAACTGGCAGAAAGTGCTGCACGGAGAACAGTGGCTCGACATCTACAAGCCGCTGCCGACACATGGCCGAATTGTCGGCCGCAGCAAGATCGACTTTATCGCCGACAAGGGCGAGGGCAAGGGAGCCGTCATTTACCAAAGCCGCGATATTATCGACGCGGACAGCGGCGAAAAACTGGCGCGCGTGGCGATGTCGGCTTTCTGTCGCGGTGATGGGGGGTTCGGCGGTGAAAACCAGGCGGGTCCGGCACCCGCAGTGCTGCCTGATCGGGCGCCTGATCATGTATGTGATATCAATACCCTGCCGCGCCAAGCCCTTATTTATCGTCTCAGCGGTGATTTCAATCCGCTTCATGCTGACCCGGATGTTGCCCGTTCTGTCGGGTTCGACCGCCCGATCCTGCATGGTCTGGCGACCTATGGGCTGGCGGCCCGGGCGATTCTCAAGACGTTGCTGGACTATGATTCTGCCCGGCTTGTCGGTCTGGATGTTCGGTTCTCGGCGCCGGTCTATCCCGGCGAAACCGTGCGGTTCGAAATCTGGGAAGAGGACGGCGAGGCCCGGTTTCGAGCATCTATTCCGGCACGCGACGTGGTTGTTCTGAACAACGGCGCGGCGCGCTTCGCCTGAGGCAGTGAAGATGGCTCAACCGCTCAAGGATATCCTGGTGCTGGATTTCAGCACACTTCTTCCCGGTCCGATGGCGACGCTCATGTTGTCCGAGGTCGGCGCCGAAGTGATCAAGTTCGAGCGTCCCGGAGTCGGCGAGGACGCGCGCCAAACCGAGCCCAAGATCGACGGAGAGAGCATCGGATTTGCCGTGTTGAACCACGGCAAGCGATCGGTGGCCATCGACCTCAAGTCAAGGGGCGCAGTGGAACGTCTGCGCCCCTTGATCGAGAGGGCCGATGTTCTGGTCGAGCAGTTCCGTCCCGGCGTGATGGACCGGTTGGGGCTTGGTTATGAAGCGGTGCGCAAGATCAATCCCGGTCTCATCTATTGTTCGATCACCGGCTATGGCCAGACCGGACCAAAGGCCAGCGCCGCCGGCCACGACCTCAACTACGTCGGTGATGCGGGTATCCTGTCGCTCAGTCGTGGACCGGATGACCAGCCAACGGCCCCGTTCGGGCTGGTCGCCGATATCGGAGGCGGAACCTATCCTGCGGTGATGAATATCCTGCTGGCCCTGATTGCGCGGCAGGCAAGCGGGCAGGGAACGCATCTGGATATCGCAATGGCCGAGGGGGCGTTCGCCTTTGCCTATTGGGCCCATGCCGAAGGTGTGATTGCCGGGCAGAACATCGAAAGCGGTGGCAGCCGTCTGACGGGTGGCCTGGCCCGATATCGGCTTTATTCGGCTGCGGACGGGCGTCAGATCGCCGTCGGCGCGTTGGAAGAAAAGTTCTGGCAGTCGTTCTGCGATGTTATTGGTTTGCCGGTGGCCCTTCGCGATGACTGGTCCGATCCCAATGCCTGCGCCGCAGAGGTTGCACGTCGTCTGAGGGAACACCCCTCGACCCATTGGGAGCCTTTGCTGGCAGCGGCAGATTGCTGCTGTTCGGTCGTGAAAACGCCCGCCGAGGCGGCGCGCGACCCGCATTTCAAAGCGCGTGACGTGTTCGGGCGGACAGTAAAAATCTCCGGCCGGGACGCGCCTGCTTTGCCGCTGCCAATTGCGCCGGAGTTCCGTTCTTCCGGAAATTCGGTCGGAGTTGCAGCCACTCTGGGCGAAGACAATACGCGTTATGGCTTGGACCAACCAAAGACAGAGTAAATCCCGTTGACGGGCAGGTTTTGAATCGGTAATCTAACATTTGTTAGAAAAAAGGAGGGGCCAATGGACAAGTCTGACGATGACCTGCCGACTGAAGCTGAGCGTTATGTCATGCCATCGCGCTTTGTGGAAAGCGATAGCTTGGAAGTGCAGGGTTTCGTGACATCGGCTTTGCGTGATCTCCCTGTGGGCGCAACCAATCGCGACAAGGCGATCCGCCTGTTCGAAGCGGTGCGCGACGATATTCGCTATGATCCCTATTGTTTTGCGCTGGATGAGGACTCTTACCGTGCCAGCCGTATCGCTGGGGCGGAAGCGGCGTTTTGCGTTCCCAAGGCAATTCTTCTGGCGGCTTGTTTGCGTGCTGTGGGTATCCCCGCCGCTCTGGGGTTCGCGGATGTGCGCAACCACCTGAATACACCCAAGTTGCAGGAGTTGATGGGGACCGATCTCTTTATCTACCACGGCTATGTTCAGCTGTGGTTGGGGAATGAGGCCTACAAGGTGACACCTGCATTCAACATGGAACTGTGTGAAAGATTCGGGGTCAAACCCCTGGTCTTCGACGGCTATCACGACGCGCTCTTTCATGAGTTCGACGAACAGAATCACCGGCACATGGAATATGTGAACGACCGTGGTCTCTATTTCGACGCGCCGATGGGTGAGTTCCTGGTGGCGTTCAAGGAAACCTATCCGAAGCTGGAAGAATTCAACCGCATCCGGATATCCAAGGATGCGAGCGGATACGATGACGGTTTCGCAAAGGAGGGTGCCTCTTGAGGTATCTGGAAGACTTCTCGCCGGGCCAAGTCTATCGCTTTCGCAGCGCTCCGATGAGCGCGGATTCAATAAAGGCCTTTGCCAAGGAATGGGATCCGCAGCGGCTGCACACCGATGAAGACTATGCAACCGCCATACATGGCAGCCTGATCGCCTCGGGCTTTCAGACCATGCTTGAGGTGTTCAAGCCGGTCATGACCGAGATGATGGTCGATGTTGCCAATATCGGCGGCATGGGCTTTGACAATTTGCGCTGGCTGCGGCCTGTGCACCCGAACGAACCCCTTGATGTCGAACTGACGGTCAACTCGGTCACACCGTCAAAAAGCAAGCCCGACAGAGGTGTTTTGCACTATACGCTCAGCGCCAAAAACCCCGAGGGCGAGGTCGTTTTTTCGACCGACACCCCCGTGATGATCCAGCGAAAACAAAATGACACAAACTGATATCCTTTCCAGCGAACAAGAAGACCTTCGCCTGTTGCGCGAGAGCGTGCGCACGTTGTTTGAACGGGCGGGCGGAAGTGACAGAGCCCGACAACTCCGTGATGCCGGGGGCGGTTTCGATCCGGAGATGGTCCGGGAACTGGCCGAGGCCGGTGTTTTCGGCGTGGCGGTGCCCGAAGATCAGGGCGGGCTTGGCATGGGCCTAGCCGCCGGGGGTGTCATCGCCGAGGAAGTCGGCCGTGTGATTGCCCCGGAACCGGTCGTGTCGACGATCGGTCTGAGCCTCGGCCTTCTGCGCCGCCTTTGTCCGGATCATCCGAAGATGGCACAGCTCATCGGCGGCGAAATTTCATTGGCGGTTGCCTGGCAGGAACGCGGCCCCGACGGGGCGCCTGCCGATGCGACCTGCCGATACGCGGACGGAAAGCTGACCGGTGGCAAGGCCTGGGTCGTCGGTGCGATCGGTTCGCACGGGTTCCTTGTCGTGGCCGAACAGGATGATGGTCCGGTTCTGGTTCTGGCTGAGGCAGACGCGCAGGGGCTTGTCATCGACAAGCGGACGCAGGCGGATGGCAGCTCTCTGGGCGAGCTTTCGTTTTCGGGAACTCCGGCCGCGGAATTGGCCAGCAGCGGTGCGGTTCTCACTGCACTGGCCGAAGCTGTCGCCGATGCAACGGCGCTTGCCGCGGCCGAGCTTGTCGGCCTGAGCGAGCGCGCCTTCGAGATCACGCTCGACTACATCAAGACGCGGGAGCAGTTCGACAAGCCGATCGGATCATTCCAGGTCATCCAGCACCGTGCCGTCGACCTCAACGTGATGTGCGAGGTCGCGCAGGCCGGAGTGCGGGAGGCGCTTGCGCAGATGGACAGCGAAACCGATCCGAAGGTTCGGGCCCCGATTGCCAGCCGCGCCAAAGCGCGCGCCGTCACGGCCGCCAAGAAAATCACCCGCGACGCCATCCAGCTGCACGGGGCCGTCGGGTACACGGATGAGTTCGATATCGGGCTCTACCTGAACCGGGCGCTGGTGCTGTCGGCCTGGTTGGGCGACGATGCCTATCACAGGCGGATATGGTTCGAGGCACGCGAAGCAGAGGGGGCAGCACAATGACCGACTGGAACGCTATGACCGATGCAGAGTTCCGCAAAGAAGTGCGCCAGTTCTTCGAGGCGGAATATCCCGAGGAGCTGCGTCACCTGCCGCACCGACCGAAGTTCGCCGAGATCGAACATTGGCACCGCAAGCTTCACGCCAAGGGCTGGGTCGCGCCAGCCTGGCCCGCTGAATTCGGCGGTATGGGGCTGAACGCCGCCAAGTTGCTGATCTTTTACGAAGAGCAGCAGCGCTGGGGCGTCAATCGCGGCCGCGACATGGGCGTGCAGATGGTCGGGCCGCTGATCATCAAATTCGGCACCCAGGAACAAAAAGATTACTGGCTGCCGCGTATCCTGAGTTGCGAAGATATCTGGTGTCAGGGCTATTCGGAACCCGGCGCCGGGTCCGATCTGGCGAACCTGCGCACACGCGCAGAGATTGACGGCGACGACTTTGTCATCAACGGACAGAAGATCTGGACCACGATGGCGCATGACGCCACGCATATTTTCATGCTGGTGCGCACCGATCCCGATGCGCCGAAGAAACAGCAGGGCATCAGTTTCCTGCTCGCTCCGATGGATCAACCCGGAGTCGAGGTGCGCACCATCACGACCCTGTCGGGCGAGACCGAGTTTTGCGAGGTCTTCTTTGACAATGCACGGACGCCCCGCGAGAACCTCGTGGGCGAGCTGAACAAGGGTTGGACGATGGCCAAGGCTCTCTTGAGCTTCGAACGCATTTTCATCGGTTCGCCAAGTCTGGCCCAGAACGCTCTGGGACAGCTTGAAAGTTTTGCCCGTGGCCGTGGCGCGTTTGACGATCCGGTGTTCCGTGACCGCTTTGCCCAGGCGGCACTGGATGTGGAAGATCATGCCGCGCTTTATGCCCGTTTTGCAGATCAGCTCAAACGTGGCGAGACGCTCGGTGCGGATGTGTCCATGCTGAAGATTTGGGTGACTGAATGCTTCCAGCGCATCACCGAGCTGATGATCGAAGCAGCCGGTCCCGATGGCGGCTCCATCGGGCCGCTTCAGGTCGGCAACGTAAGTGTCGATGTTCTGGCGAGTTTCTACAAGGCCAGACCTACCACGATCTACGGTGGATCGAACGAAATCCAAAGAAACATCCTGTCCAAGGCCGTCCTGGGACTGCCTGGCTGAATCAATACCCCACGGAGGAAATAGAACCATGTCGGATCGTTATGCAAAATACGATAAACTGAAATTTGACTACCCGGCGGATCGCGTCCTGCGCATCACGTTCGACCGGCCCGAGACATTCAACTCGGTCGATGCCGAAACCCACACCCAGATGACGGACATGTGGATCGATATCGACCGTGACCCAGACATCAATTCGGTCATCGTGACCGGTGCGGGCAAGGCATTTTCCGCCGGGGGTGATTTCAGCCTGATCGAAAACATGATTGGCAATTCGCACGAGATCATGAAGACGTGGAAAGAAGCCAAGGATCTCGTCTATAACATCATCAACTGCAACAAGCCGATCATTTCCGCGATCAATGGCCCTGCGGCCGGCGCAGGCCTTGTGGTTGCCATCCTGGCCGACATCTCGATCGCCGGAAAGAAGGCCAAGATTGTCGATGGTCATCCCCGCCTTGGTGTTGCCGCCGGTGACGTCGCGGCGATTATCTGGCCGCTGCTGACCTCGATGGCCAAGGCGAAATACTATCTGATGACCTGCAAGCCGGTGTCGGGCGAAGAGGCCGAGCGTATCGGTCTGGTATCAATGTGCGTCGAGGATGACGAGCTGCAGCAGATCGCGCTGGATACAGCCGTCGAACTGGCCAACGGCTCGCAAAGCGCGATTCGCTGGACCAAGTATTCGCTGAACAACTGGCTGCGCCAGGCCGGGCCGATCTTTGATGCGTCGACCGCGCTGGAGATGCTTGGCTTCATGAGCGAGGACGTCAAGGAAGGTGTGTTGTCGCACCGCGAGAAGCGCGCGCCGAACTTCCGTAAGGACTGCCCGCTTTAACACCAGATTGGACGAGGAGGCATGGAAATGTCTGATGATATCTACAAAGATATAGCTCAAGCCTATGCCGCTGCGGCCGAAAAAGCTCCTGGCCTGAAATCGCGATTTACAGCTGCCGGATTCGATCCGGCAGCTGTCACATCGGTGGCGGACCTCTCGCGTCTTCCAGTGATGAAAAAAGAAGAGCTTCTGAAGATCCAGCGCGAGAACCCGCCCTTTGGCGGGTTCCTGGCCTCGGATCTGAAGGATGTCGGGCGGATCTACGTGTCCCCCGGCCCGATTTTCGAACCGGCCCTTTCGGACGGTGGCGGCCACGGCCTTGACCGGCTGTTCAAGGCGGCAGGCGTGGGGCCGGGGGATATCATCCTGAACACCTGGATGTATCATCTGGTGCCCGCGGGGCTTTTGTTCGACGAAGCGGCACAGGCCGCAGGCGCCACGGTGATCCCCGGAGGCGTCGGCAATACGGAGCTTCAGGCACAGATCATCGCCGAAACCGGCGTGACTTCGATCTGCGCTTCGACCGCGTTTTTCCTGACGCTGGCGGACAAGGTGATCGAAACCTATGGCCGCGACGCATGGAAGGTGAAGACAGCCTTCCTCGGCGGTGAGATGGGCGACTGGATGGCCAAGCGCCGCCGGATCGAGGCCGAATACGGCGTGTCCACCTGGGCCGCCTATGCCACCGCCGATCTGGGCCTTGTCGCCTATGAGGATGGCGGCGAAGGCTACCTGGTTCATCCCGACCGCGTGGTGCAGATCTGCGATCCGGTCAGCGGCGAACAGGTCGCTCATGGCGATCCTGGCGAGGTTGTCGTGACCGCGCGCGATTCCACCTGGCCGATGATCCGGTTCGGCACCGGCGACAGCGCCTTTGCCCTGGAAAGCAACGCGGATGGCACCGTCAGCCGGATTTCAGCATTGCAGGGACGGGTCGGGGCAGCGGTCAAAGTGCGCGAGATTTTCGTTTATCCGCGCGTGGTTGAAGAAGTTGTCATCGGCACGCCGGGCGCAAAGGCCGCGCAGGCCGTGGTAACGCGCGAGAACGATCGCGACATGATCCGCCTCTCGCTTGTGCTGGAAGACGGTGCCGACGCTTCCGCCGCAGAAGCAGCCGCCGCTGATACCTTCAAACTGCATGCACGAATTCGTGCTGACGAGGTGAACATTGTTTCGGAACTACCCGAAAATGCAGAACTGATCGTCAACCAAAAAGACCGCTGAGATCGGGTTCTGTGCGCTTTGCCTGAATCCGACCTTTTAGCCGACACTGGCACGCGGGTTTTCGTGGACCCAAGACTTTCAACTTGGCGAAGGTCTTGGGGATCCCGGCCCCGCGCGCCCGTGGGGTGTCGCGGAAAGCGGCACAGGTCAAACGTGGTCGAAATCGACTGTCAGTTTTTTGGTTTTCGGACGGGCCTGGCAGGTCAGGACAAAGTTCTCCTTCAACTACCGAGGCTCCAAAGCATAGTTCAGCGTCATCTCTGCCTCGCCTTCGATAACTTTGGCGCGGCAGGTGGAACACATTGCGCCCTTGCAGCAATAGGGTAGTTCGATACCTGCTGCGGCGGCGGAGACCACGCTTTCCTGATCAGGTGTCATCACAAAGCTGCGGGCGGTGCCATCAAGGATCGCCGTGACCTGAACTCCTTCTCCAGTGGCGGCTTCCGCCGTAAGCGGCGCAAGCGTGACGGTGGCGGTATTGTCAGCATCGGCGGGAGCGAACAGCTCGTCATGAAAACGGTTCTCTTCAACGCCGAGGTCGCGGAGCGCGGTCTTGAGTTCCTGAATCATCTCGGCGGGGCCGCAAAGAAAAGCATCTTCTATTTCTGCCGGAGCGAACAGGGCACCGGAGAACTTGCGCAGCTTTTCCGCATCAAGCCGGCCCGAGAATAGTGGGGAATCGGTGCCTTCGCGCGTCAGTGTATGAAAAAGAGAGAACCGTCCGGGATAGGTATCCTTGAGATCGTTCAATTCGTCGCGGAAGATGATGGAACTTAGCGTTCGACTGCCGTAAAAAAGGATGAAGTTGGCCCCGGCCTCGGTGGCAAGCACCGAGCGGATGATCGAAATGATTGGAGTAGTTCCACTGCCCGGGGCCAGGGCGAGATAGGTGCGTGGTCCGCCTTGTCGTATCTTTGATCCGAATGTGCCTTCGGGCGTCATGACATCAAGTTCGGTGCCCGGTGGCAGTTCGCTATGAACGAAAGAGGAAAACGCTCCGCCTTCCAGCAGCTTGACCAGAACGCGCAACTCGCCATCGTCTCGGCCGGAGCTGACCGAATAGCATCGCCGCACACCATCGATATCACCGGCACGGCGCAGCGTGACGTACTGGCCCGGGATGAATTGATAGTCGTCCGCCAGATCTTCGGGATTGGGCGAGCATTTCGCCGAACTGCTGGCGGGGCAGGATGTCGACGTCACATTGGCCGCCCGCCGCGTCGCCCGCTTGTCTGAGCTTTCCGCAAAGATAGCGGCGGAAGGGGGGCAGGCCGATGTGATAGAGATGGACGTGGCGGACCCGGAGTCGGTGGAAGCCGCGCTGAAGGGACGGGTCTTTGACACTGTCATCAACAATGCCGGAACGACGGCATCTCTTCCCGCATTGGAACACGGGCCGGCCGAAATCGACGCGATCATAGACACAAATCTCAAGGGCGCATTTCATGTCGCACCGTATCGGTAGTGCCCCGTGGGGTGGTGTAAGAGGCCGCGCGCGAAGCCCTTGGCGTAGCGCAGCGCGCGGCCGGGCTGGCG
>NZ_JARCJL010000024.1:0-61136 GCF_028890025.1 Phaeobacter sp. PT47_59 | reverse complement strand
GCGCAGTGAACGAGCAGCACCAGCTATGAAGAAGCAGGTGGACGCCAGTTCCTACACCATCTCCCGGGACACTACCCACGTATCGCCGCCAAAGCGATGATTGATGCCGGACGCGGGGGCTGTATCGTCAATGTCGCCTCGATTCTGGGCACACGGGTGGCCAGCCATGTGTCCGCCTATGCCGCGTCCAAGGAAGGGCTGATTCAACTGACCCGGTCTCTGGCGCTTGAATGGGCGCGGCATGGCATCCGGGTGAATGCCATCTGCCCCGGTTATATCGAAACCGACCTGAACCGTGAGTTTTTTGCCACTGACGCGGGACAGGCATTGATCAAACGCGTCCCGCAGCGCCGGTTGGGGCATGATCCGTTGGCCGCCCCCCCGGACCGGGGGCCTACGATAAGGCGACCGGGAATCCCCGGCCGCAATTCTTAGAGTCACGATTTCAGAACGCGTTAAGCCCGGTCAGGTTGCGCCCGATGACCAGTTTTTGGATTTCGGTGGTGCCATCGGGAATCGGCATGACCTTTGCATTGCGGAAGTGCCGTTCAACGGGGAACTCTTTGGTGATGCCGTTGCCGCCGTGGATCTGCACCGCTTTGCCGGCGATTTCGACGGCCATTTCGGTTGCATACCATTTCGCCATCGAGGTCTGGGTGTCACAGCGCACGCCCAAGTCCAGAAGTTGCAGCCCGCGCTGGCACAACAGGCGCGCGGCATCCAGGTGCGTGGCCATGTCGGCCAAGTAGCCTTGAATCAACTGGTGCCCGCCGATCGGCTTACCATGTTGTTGGCGATCCTGCGCATATTTGACGGCACATTCCAACGCCGCCTGCGCTATGCCAATGCTCGTCAGGCCGACAAACACGCGAGCGCTCTCAAACAGTTTCAATGTCTGGAACAGGCCGCCGCCTGCATTACCCAGAACATGGTCAGCGCTGGTTTCGGCACGGTCGAAAAACAATTCGCAGGTCGATGCACCGATAAGCCCCAGCTTGCGCAATTCGCGGCTCTCGTAGTTGCCGGTATCGCGGTCGACGATGACCATGGAAATACCGTCGTCCAGATTGCAGACAACGATGGCGAAATCCGACTGGGCCCCATTGGAAATCCAGAGCTTCTGGCCAGTGACGAAAATCTTATCGCCCTCGCGGTCCGCACGTGTCTTGACCTCGCGTACGTTCGAACCGACCTCTGGTTCGGAAATACAGGTGGCACAGATCCGTTCGCTGCGCAGGAGCGGCTTCAGATAGGCCTCTTTCTGCGCCACATTTCCCAAGAGGTTGACCGCGAACACGGCATGACCCTGAATCAGCACCGCGATTGCCAGATCGGCCCATATCCGGGCCAGTTCCTCGTATAGGATGCCATAGGTCATGCGGTCGATTCCGGCACCGCCGTCCTCTTCGGGGATCAGGCCGCTGATCAGCCCGAATTCCTCGACCTTGGCGAACAGGGACTTCAGGGTTTTCGCATCGGGGGGGTGGCCGAGGTTCTCGTATTTCTCGGCCAGCGGCGCGAACTCTGCCTCGGCCATCTTGCGGAAGTTTTCCAGCAACATGCGTTGCTCATCTGTATAGATTGCCTGAGCGGCGGCGATCACGTTTTCCATGGTTCGTCTCCTTGTTTCAACGGCCCAGAATGGTGACGCAGGCGGCCGCTTCTTCTACCCCGTGCAACCCCCCGCCGTTTTCGGCGATGGCGTTCTTTGCCCCTTCGACCTGACGCGCGCCAGCTTCGCCGCGCAGTTGCGTGACCAGTTCGAAAACCTGCCCTATCCCTGTGGCACCGACCGGGTGGCCCTTGGATTCCAACCCGCCCGAGGGGTTCACCGGAATGCGTCCACCGATCTTTGTCTCGCCGCGCAGACTGGCGGGACCGCCCTCGCCGAATTCGACAAATCCGAGGTTCTCGATCTGGATCACTTCGCCCACGGCCGTGGCGTCATGCACTTCGGCCACCGATATATCCTCGGGGCCGATCCCGGCCTGTTCATAGGCCTCAAGCGCGGCAAGCCGGGTCAGGTGGTTCTTGTAATCTTCCGGCGGACGATCGGTGCCCGAGCGCAGGATCGCGGCCTTGACCTTGATCGCGCGCGCGGGATCTAGGCCCAGACGTTTTATCCCCTCGCCGGTGCATAAAACGGCCGCAGCGGCCCCGTCCGAGATCGGGGCGCACATCGGCAGGGTCAGCGGATAGGTGATCGGCGGCGCGGCCAATACCCGATCGACGCTCATGGCTTCTCGGTATTGCGCCAGTGGATTATGCACGGAATGCGCATGGTTCTTGGCGGCGACGGCGGCGAACTGTTCCTGAGTTGTGCCAAAGGTCTTCATGTGCAGCCGGGCGAAGCCTGCGTAGACATCCATGAACACGCTGTAGGGCTTGGGCGATTTCGATCCTTCGGGTTCCTCGACCCCTGCACCCAGATCGGCCAGCCGTTGCGCGACCTCTTCGCTGTTGCTGACGTCCCAGCCGCTGTCGAAGGCCGAAAACATCAACGCACGGTCGTCAGAATACATCTTTTCGGCGCCCACGGCGAGACAGCAGTCGCCATTGCCGGCCTTGAGGAAATCGACTGCCAGTTTGAACCCGGTCGAGGCGCTGGCGCAGGCGTTTTCGACATTCACCACCGGAATGCCCTGAATGCCCATTTCACGCAGCGCGATTTCGCCGCGGATCATGTGCTGGCCCTCCATGTGGCCCTGCACCGCGTTCGAGAAGAATGCGCCGTCGATACGATCTGCCGTCACTCGGGCATCGGAAAGCGCGGCGGCGACGGCCTCGCCGGTCATGTCCTTGATGGTTTTGTCCCGGAACTTTCCGAACGGCGTCATCCCGATGCCAACGATGTAAATGTCCTGCATCGTTTGTCCTCCTGACCTAGTATCCGCGAAACTGCGGTTTTCGTTTTTCATTGAACGCCGACAGACCCTCGTGCATGTCCCAGGATCGCATGTGCGCGCGCAGGTTCAGCATCTCTTCGGAAAGCGCGGCGGTTTCGTCCACGTCCAGCGACCGATTGGCAACCGTCTTCATGCGGCGTAAGACCGCCGGGCTTTTTTCTGCCAGCCTGTCGGTAAAGGCCTGCACCGCTTGTCGCAGGTCTTCGTCCGCGATGACCTTGTTCACCAGTCCCCAGTCCATCATGTCCCGTGCCGAAACGTTCTCGCCCGAGAACAGCAGGTATTTCGCGCGGTTCAGGCCAATCCTACGCGGCAGGATCGCCGCACCGCCGGCCCCGGGAAAGACGCCAAAGTTGGAATGTGCGTCGCCCAGTTGCGCGCTTTCGGCGGCAAAGACCAGATCGCAGGCCATCACCATTTCCAAACCGCCCGCCATCGCCAGCCCGTTCACTGCGGCGATCACCGGTTTCGGGCCATGTCGCATCAGCCCAAACGTGTGATCGACAAGATCCAGAAGATCCGGCTCGCCTGGTGCATGTTTGGCGCCAGCAACTTCTTTCAGATCGGCACCGGCGCAGAATGCCCGGCCAGAGCCGGTCAGGACAATTGTACGCACCCCATCGTCGGCCAGCGCCGATTCCAGTGCTGCCGCCATCTCGCGCAGCATCTGCGTTGACATTGCGTTGAGCTGTTCGGTGCGCTGGAAGGTAATCCATTCAGTTTTTGCGACCCGCTCAACGAATAGCGTCTGCTTTGCTTCACTCATGCTAAGCTCCTGATAATTATACATATTATTGGTTTTTCGCCTTGTCTTTTGCGGCGATTTGCGCTGCACTCGGGCGGACCCGCACGTGGAAAACAAAAGAGCTGGAGATTGATATGAGCACTGCACCCCTGGCCGGCCTGAAAATTCTCAGCCTTGCCGAACAGTTTCCCGGTCCCTATGCCACAATGCTGTTGTCCGACATGGGAGCCGAGGTGATCATGATCGAACGACCGGGTGTCGGCGATCCGGCCCGGCAATTTCCGCCCTTGTTCCGGGCACTGAACCGAGGCAAGCGCAGCGTTGCGTTGGATCTGAAATCGGCCGAGGGGCTGGCACGGTTTCGCGAACTGGCCAAGGAATCGGATGTCATCGTCGAAGGGTTCCGCCCTGGCAAGCTTGCGGCCTTGGGTGCCGGTTTCGAGGACATGCGTAGTGTCAACTCGCGGCTGGTTTATGTATCGATTTCGGGTTACGGGCAGGACGGCCCCTATCGTGACAGGGCTGGCCATGACCTGAGCTATGAAGGGGTTGGCGGTTTGCTGGCCGATCAGGCCGATGCAAAGCAGCCCGGCCCTGTGCCGCCGATCCCCCTTGCGGATGTTGGCGCGGCGTTGTTCGCGGCGATCGCAATCCTGTCGGCGGTGGTGTCGAGCCAGCGCACAGGGCAGGGGCGTTACGTGGACGTGTCCATGTCGGATGCGGTGGTTTCGATGTTGACCGCATTCCTCGTTCCCGCCGCCAATGGAACACCGCTGGGCGAATTTATCGCCGAGCCGGGCTATGGCGTGTTCACCTGCAAAGACGGCAAGCTCTTGACCTTGTCCATCGCGCATGAGGACTGGTTCTGGAAACCGTTCTGCGATGTGATCAACAGGGCGGATCTTGCGCCGTTGACAGGCCGCGACCGTGTCGCCCGCAAGGCCGCGCTGCGCGAAGAAATCGCGGCGATTTTGGTCAACAAGACGCGCGCCGAATGGGGCGACCTTCTGGATAAGGCGGGGGTGCCATGGGGTCCGGTCAATTCCCTGGTCGAAACGTTGGACGACCCCCATGTGCGTGCGCGCCAGCTGCTGCGCAAGATTACGCATGACGGCGGCAAGGCCGAGACTTTTATTGTCCAGCCGTTGAAATTCGATGGTTTCGAAACCGCGATACCGGATCTGCCCCCCGAGCTCGGGGCAGATAATGACAGCGTTTTTTCGGACAGCTCCAACTAGAGGCGGCAGCCGTCCGATGGCGGCTCTAGCAGGCAAAAGAATACCCGCCATTCACCGGATAAGTTTGACCGGTGATCCAGCTGGCAGCATCCGAGCAGAGGAACAGGATCATTCCGGCGGGGTCTTCCGGCTCGCCCAGACGGCGGATCACGTATTGCGACAATGCCCGCTTCTCGGTCTCTGCATCCGGGATCAGGTCGGCGACAGCCGGAGTTCTTGTGCCCCCCAAGGCGACGCAATTCGCGGTGATCCCGAACCGACCACCGGCTTTTGCAATTGCCCGCATGAAGCCGGCCGCGCCGGCCTTGGCGCCGGAGTAGACCGCCAGATGCGGCTCGCCCACGCGGCCCGCGTCGGAGATGACTGTCACGATGCGCCCATAGCCGCCCTTGACCATCAGGGGCATTGCGTGACGGGTGCAGTTCAACACGCCGTCGAAATTGGTCGCCATCCAGCGCTTCCATTCCGATGGGTCTGAGTCCCAGAAGGGCACCAGATCATCGAGCCGCGAGGTCGGCCCCGCGTTCCCGGCGTTGTTGACCAGGATATCCACGCCGCCGAACGCGGATTGCGCCTCGGCGAAAGCTGCGCCGACCGCCTCGAAGTTCGAGACGTCAAAGGCGATTGGCAATGCCTTGGCGCCAGCTGCTTCAACTTCTGCGGCAACGCTTTCCGCCCGATCGGCGTGAAAATCATTGATCACAACAGCGCCTGCGCCATGTTCCGCCAGATAAAGCGCGACCTGCCGGCCCACGCCCTGTCCGGCGCCGGTCACCAGCGCGGTGCGGCCCTTGATATCCAGGATGGTGCTCATGAATTCCTTCTCCTCAGCCCAGCCATCTCTTCCGGCGGCGATAGTGTTTGATATCTCGATAGCTTTTGCGCTCGCCCGATGCGGTGACGCCGAGATAGAATTCCTTGATGTCCTCGTTGTCAGCGAGCTTGTCGGCAGGGCCGTCCATCACGATCCGGCCGTTCTCCATCACATAGGCATAGTCGGCGATCGATAGCGCCGCGGCGCTGTTTTGTTCGACCAGGAAGAAGGTCGTGCCTTCTGACTTGAGCTGCTTGAGCACTTCATAAACATCCCGGATCATCATCGGGGCCAATCCCAACGACGGTTCGTCGATCGCGATGATCTTGGGGCTGGCCATCATGGCCCGGCCGATCAGCAGCAGTTGTTGTTCGCCACCAGACATGAAGCCAGAGGTGCGGTTGCGCAGGTCCGCAAGCCGGGGCATCAAGGTGTAAACATGGTCCAAGCGCTTTTTCAGCTCGGCGGAGTTGGGCACCATGTGCCCGCCGACGATCAGGTTTTGCTCTGACGTCAGATGCCGCAAAACGCGCCGCCCTTCCATCACATGGATGAGACCGTTCTTCACGACTTCCGAGGCTTCCATGTTCTGAATGGGAGTTCCGTCCAGAACGATGGACCCCGCCGAAACGGTTCCATCCTCGGATTTGAGCGTTCCCGAGATGGCTTTAAGCGTCGTGCTTTTTCCTGCGCCATTGCCACCGAGCAGAGCAACACATTGTCCCGCACGGACTGTCATGGACACGCCTTTGAGCGCCAGGATGACGTCGGAATATGTCACCTCTACGTTGTTGAGTTCCAGCATGGTCATATTGCCCGGGGCTAAGGATCAGAACGGGCGCCGCGACTGCGGCGCCCGGATTAATTCACCATTTCTCAACTTGCGGAACGTCGACACCCGTTGCCGCGATGGTGATTTTCCCATCTTTGACGGTGCCCACATTCACTTTGAGGCCTTCCAATGGGAACGGTGCTTCTGGCGTAAAGGACAAGGTCGGCAGGAACCCATGGGTTTCTTCGGTGGTGATCGGTTTGGCAAAAAGCGCCTCACGTACCATCTCTCCGGTCAGGCCCTCGGCGCCGTTCGCCTCGATCGCGTGATCGATCACGGTCACGGTATAGAGACCCTGAGATACGCCCATTGCGGTCACGACGTTCCAAGGTGCTTCGAGTCCGTAATCGGCAACCAATGTCTCGTAGAATTGTCGCGCGGGAGTGTCCTCATCGGCCGCAATCGCCATGCCGTAGGCTTCAAAGTCCCCCTCCATTTGCTCAAGCCCGCCAAGCGCGCCACCCGAGGCTGGAAGCCCGTTATGCGAACTCATCATGATCGGGATGTTCGCCCCGTTGGCCTGCAGCCCACGTTTCGCGGCAACCACGATAGAGGTGTTCGTTTGGATTACCAGCGCCTCGGCCCCGGCTCGTACAACGCGGCGCATTTGCCCCGTCAGATCGGTGGGTTGAACTTCGGTATAGATGACCTCGACGAGGTCGATCTCCTCGGGGTGCTCTTCGGCATAGAGTTCAAGGCCCTTTGCCATGTCGACATAGGCAGGCGATGCTTCGGAGGCGAGGATCGCAACCTTGAGCGGTTCGTCTCCTCCGCGCTGTTCACGCATCCAGTTTAGAAAGCCGACACTTTCGTGCGAATAGGTCGGACGTGGGTTGAAAATCCAGGCATCCGGTTGCCAGGCAAAACCGTAGGCCGCTGTGGCCATGAACATCGGGATTTTGTCTTCCGGCAGGCGTTCGGAAAGGGCCGCGACGTCAGGCCCGCCGAGGCCGACAACCGCAATCGGGTCCAGTTCCGATTTGATCCCGGGCCAGAGACTTGCCACCTGTGCCGCGTCATAGCGGGTTTCGTAGTTTTTGTAGTTCAGCGTGACGCCAAGTTCCTTGCCGCGGGTTTCATTCCACCAGGTGAACACAGCTTCGCGTCCGCCTGCCAGGATGGGCATGATGTCAGCATAAGGGCCGGAAAAGTCCGACAGCAGGGCCAGATTATAGGTCTCTTCGGCCTGCGCCTTCAAAGGCATGGTCGCCGCGGCCGCCAAGGCAGCCGCTGCCAGTAAGCCGCGAAGACCTCGATTCGATTGGTAAGTCATATTCTTCCTCCCAGGTTTAGAGCCGCTCTATTTCTCAGTAAGGAAACGGCCAGATACGGTATGACGACTTCAGGATGTTCCAGCGGTGCATCAGCCCCTTGGGTTCGAGGATCATAAACAATGCGATCACGCCGCCAAGAACGACATTCATGCCAGCGAACACGATGTCACCGCCAAGGAATGATACCGAGTCGGCGATATTGGGGCCGACCGTCGCGATAATTTCCTGGATGATGCGGATAATGAAGACGCCGATCAGGGCCCCCACGATTGAACCCATCCCGCCGACGATGATCATCGCGACGAAGAAGATCGAGTGAAACAGGGTGAACTGGTCTACCCCCACGAAGCGGATCAGATAGGCCCAAAGCGCCCCGCCGACGCCCGCATAGAAAGCGCCGATCAGGAAGGCATTTGCCTTTGTGGCCGCGACATTGATCCCCATTATACCCGCGGCCACGTCATCATCCCTGACCGCCACGAAGGCACGGCCGAAGCGTGACCGAACGATCCCGAACGCGCCCGCCACCATGATCGCGGTCACGGCGAAATTCAGATAGAACTGCGAAGATTCGCTGACAAATCGCTGCCCGAAAAGCTCGGCCGGGGGCACGGTGATACCGTTCGATCCACCCAGCCAGGTTGACGGCAGGTTCAATACGGCAAAGTGGAACAGGAACTGAGCTGCAATCGTGGTCAGTGCCAGATAGAACCCCTTGATCCGCGCCGCGGTCAAGCCAAAGAGAAAGCCGAACAGCGCAGCCGAGAGCCCGGCCAGAGGAATGGTCAGCAGAAACGTAAGGCCGGTCTTCGAGGCCAGTATCGAGGCCGTATAGGCGCCGACCCCCATGAACGCCGCCTGACCCAGGTTGATCTGGCCCGCATAGCCGGTGCAGATCTGAAGCCCGACGGCGATGACGGCGCTGATCATCATCATATTCAGGATAGCGATGATACGGCTGCTCACCAGGTAAGGCGCCAACAGCAGTAGAGCCATGAATACGACGAGGGCCAGAAACTGCCAGCGCGTTCGGATCAAACGTCTGTCACTGCGATAGCTTGTCGGGAATACGCCAGAAGGATCCATGGATTACACCCGTTCGATTGTGCGCCAGCCGAACAGGCCGGTCGGCCGGATCAGCAGAATGGCAAGCATTATGATATATGGAACGACACTGCCGAGCGAGCCACCGATCAACGGATCAAGGTAGTTGGTGGTCAAGCTCTGCGCGATGCCGATGATTATTCCTGCCAGGATAAGCCCGCCGATGGATTCCAGCCCGGCAAAGAGCGCCACCGGCAGGGCCGCGAACCCGATATCCGAGGCCAGGAAGGTCAGCGATTTGCCGCTGAGAAAGATCATCGCACCAATTGTGGACAGGATTGCCCCGAGAACCCAGGCAACGGCAATCGAGCCTTTCACCGAAATGCCCATCGAGGAAGCTACGACGTGGTCCTCCGCCACAGCGGTCATACGGAGGCCGGACCGGGTCCGGTTGAAGAACCACGACAGGCCGACGGCCGCGACAATGGTGATGATCCCACCTATCAGGAGGTTCATCGGGATCAACATATCGCCGAGGAACAAGGGTTTCAGCGGAAAAATGATCGGGAAGGGTCTTACCGCGGGACCGAACACAAGCAGCACCAAACCGCGCAGCAGGATCAAAAGGCCGACGGTGACCATGACCATCGAGAAAACCGATTCACCGATCAGCTTTGTCAGGAAAATCCGTTCGATTGCGTACCCGACCAGCCCGGCCAGAACCAGCGAAAGGGGTATCGACAACCAAAGGCTAAGCCCCGCTTGCATCGTTGTGAACCAGACGATGAACCCGCCGATGATCACAAGCTCGCCCTGCGCGAAGTTGAACACCTTGCTGGCGCGGTAAATCACAACAAAGCCCATGGCCACCAGCGAATACAGAAGGCCGATCAAAGCCCCGGTAATGATGTCATTGATGAAATAGACCATTGTCGCCGACCTCCTTTAAGATTTGGACTGCCGCTTGGCAGCCTTCGATGCGTTTTCAACATCCGACACGCGAACCGTGGTCTTGAGAACGCCTTGACGGCCGTCCTGATAGGTCACAGCGATTTCGAGATCTGTCTCGTCATCGCCAGCATAGATCGCCTCGACGAGCTTGGCATACCGTTCCTCCAGAAAGGCCCGGCGAAGCTTTCGGCTGCGGGTCAACTCGCCTTCATCCGGGTCGAGTTCCTTGGGAAAATTCGCAAAACGTGCCACGCGCGAGCCTTCGGGCAGGAGCGCATTGATGCGCGCCACTTCGCCTTTGATAAGGTCCAGAACTTCGGGTTTCTGCGAGAGATCGGTGTAGGTCGAAAAGCTGATCTTGTTCTCTTCCGCCCAACGCCCGAGAACTTCCATATCGATATTGATAAGCGCGCTGACGAAGCTCCGGGTTTCGTCGCCCAAGGTCATGAGATCCTTGATGAAGGGGCTATACCGCAACCGCGTTTCGATGAATTGCGGCGGATAGCTGTGCCCATTTGCCAGGCGGCGCATATCCTTGACACGGTCAAAGAACAAAAGCTCGCCGTCGTCGGTCATCGACACCGCGTCACCGGTCTTGTACCAACCGTCTTCGGTCAATTCCTCTGCGGTCTTTTCGGGCTTGCCGTGATAGCCACCGAAGCCCGATCCGCCACGCACCTGAAGCTCCCCTTCGTCCGAGACCCTGTATTCCAGCGGTTCGCCGTAGTTCGTGTTGCTTTGCATCCAGCTGCCGCTGGTTTCCAGCTGATAGCTTTCGCCGACATGCGCGGTCAGAAGGCCGATTTCGGTCGCGCCATACACGTTGCGCAGCTTAACCCCCATCGCGTGGAACATACGAAAGACGTCAGGTGCCATCAGGGCGCCGCCGCTCATTGCGTTTTTGGCCTTACCAAGGCCAAGATTGTCGCGCAGGTGATGCAGCACCAGAGCTTCGGCAAAGGGAAGCTGCAGGCGTGCGGCAAGGCTGGGGCTACGCCCCTCCAGCCGTTCCACATAAACGTCGTGGCCGACCTTCATACCCCAGTTGTACATCGCATTGCGGATTTTACCCGCCCCCAGCATCCGGGCCTGAACGATGGAGGCGAGATTTTCCCACTGGCGCGGGCTGAACACCAGTGCGTCGACCGCCAGTTCGCGAATGTTGGTCAGTACGTCTTCAGGGCCTTCGGGGAAGTTGACGACCATGGGCGCGATCAAACCGATCGACAGGCCGAAAATCTGTTCCGTGACCCAGGCCGGCGAAATGTAGGTCAGGTATTCGGTGCCCGGCGCGATTTCGATTGCCCCCATCACCCGCGAGCAATTGTCGAACAGGTAGCGATGGCTGATGACAACGCCCTTGGGTTTTCCCGTGGTACCCGAGGTATAGGACAGCAAGGCGGTATCGTCCGCCCGTCCACGTTTTACGTGTTCTTCAAATCTGGCGGGTTCCTTGGCGTGGATCTGACGCCCGGCCGCGCTCACACTTTCAAACGAATGCAACAGGGGATGATCATAGCCCCACAGACCGGAATCGTCCCAGTAAACGACCGCCAGGGCGCCCGAGTACTTGCCCGCAATCTCGATGCATTTATCGACCTGCTCCTGATCCTGTGCCAGAAAAATCCGCGTTTGCGAGTCTTCGGCCAGATACAGAATCTCTTCAGCGTTTTGATCCGGATAGACAGACAGGACTTTGCCGCCTAACGACTGGACGGCGTATTCAGCCCAGAAATGTTCGGGTTCGTTTTCGCCAATCATCATGACGGATTCGCCAGCCGACAAGCCCAGGTTCTCCAACCCGAGAGCCAGGGCGCGAACCCTGTCAAGAACATCGGCCCAGGTGAATTCACGCCAGATGCCCAGGCGCTTGTGCCGTTCGGCGAGGTTGGTCGGTGTGGATGTCGCTCGCGCGAGCAAAACCTGCGGCAGGGTTTCGCTATGTGTCACTGCTGGGTCCGAAAAGACCATTGCTGTCCGTTGTTTGACCATGCCGCTACCCCAGATATGCCTTTATGACAGCCGGGTCCTTCTGGATTTCTTCCGGGGTGCCTTCAGCGATGACCCGCCCGAAATCCAGCACCACGATCCGGTCGGCAAGGTCCATCACGACGCCCATGTCGTGCTCCACCAGAACTACCGGAATCTTGCGCGCCTCGCGCACATCGAGAATGAAGCGCGCCAGGTCTTCTTTTTCCTCCGAGTTCATGCCGGCCATCGGTTCATCCATCAGCAGGATCGACGGTTCCTGCGCCAATGCACGGCCCAGATCGACACGCTTGCGCAACCCATACCCCAACGTGCCCACGGGCCGGTTGCGGATTGCCTCGATCTCGAGAAAATCGATGATCTCCTCTGCGGCTTCACGATGTTCCGATTCCTCGCGCATCACGGGACCGAACTGGAAAAAAGCCTGGACTACATTCGATTTCATCAGCATGTGGCGGCCGATCATAATGTTTTCCACCACCGTCTGCCCGGCAAAAAGATGGGTGCCCTGAAACGTCCGCGCCAGACCGCGCCGGGCGATCTGGTCAACACGCAGGCCGGTCACGTCCTGCCCGGACAATTCGACACGGCCCTTCTGCGGACGGTAGAAGCCCGCAGTCACGTTTAGAAGTGATGTTTTTCCGGCTCCGTTCGGTCCGATAATTGCAAGCAATTCATCGTCGGCCACAGAAATGCTCACATCGTCGAGCGCGGTCACACCGCCAAATTTCAAAGTTGCACCACGCACCGCAAGCGGTGAGGATACGTGCCCGTTATTCGTGGTCATGTTGCGGCCCGTGCTTTTGCCCCACACCTCATGGAGGCGCGCATAGCCTGACCGCACGGTTTTTCGTTGGTTACGAGTTTTCCTCGCATTGTTCCTCCTCCCACCTCTAAATTCAGAGGTTTGCCTGGTTTATTTACCAAGTCTCTCCGCGAAGCCTAACAGATGTTAGAAAAATTGGTCAACAACTGAATTCGCTACCGAAGAAGACCGATCAGACGGCCGCGTACTCTGCGGAAAAGCTTCGAAGACCTTTTTGATCCTGACACCAGACTGTCCCGGAGGTGCCGGTCCCTTCATTGTGCAGTTGCAATTCGCAGGGCAGGGTGAGTGGCGCGAGGCCACGGAACGAAAACCGGTGGGGCGATGTTTTCAACGCACCCGCCGCCAGATTCAGAAGCAGCGTGGCCTGCAATGGGCCATGCACAACAAGTCCGGAATAGGCTTCGGTTTCGGTGGCGTAGACGTAATCATAGTGAATGCGATGGGCATTGAACGTCAGCGCCGAATAGCGAAACAGAAGAACAGGATCCGGTGTCAGCGTCGATCTAAGCGTGTTGGGGTCACCCGCGTCAGCTGCGCTCTCGCCCGTGCGGGGGGTGGAAATCTCACGATAAACGATCGTTTGCTGCTCCCGGATACAAAGCCGGTTGCCACTCAGATACTCATGTTCGACGGTCACAAAGACCAATGGTCCACTACGGCCCTGCTTGGCCACAATATTCCTGATCGAAGAGCGTCGGGTGATGGTTTCGCCGATTTTCAGCGGCGCGATATGCGTAACATCGCCGCCAGCCCACATGCGGGCGGGCAGCAGAACAGGGGGCAGAAATCCACCCCTCGCGGCGTGGCCGTCTTCTGACAGGGCGGCAGCTGGCACGGTATCAAGGGCAAGGCACCAATGAACCCCCAGCGGGACATCGCCGGCTTCGTCCCAAAGATGCGGACCGAGCGTGGCGCGGAATTTGTCGATCAGCCCCTGCGTCAGAACATCTTCCTTGGTCTCGGTGCGTCCCAGCCAGGGCGCCAGCGCGTCAAGGTCGATCTCACCCATGTTTCTGGCCTCAGAAGGATCGGGGCATGCCGAGGATATGTTCGCCGACATAGGAGAGGATCAGGTTGGTCGAGATCGGGGCGACCTGATAGAGGCGCGCCTCGCGAAACTTGCGCTCAACATCGTACTCCCGTGCGAAACCGAAGCCGCCGTGGGTCTGGATGCAGGCATTGGCCGCTTCCCAGCTGGCTTCCGAAGCCAGCAGCTTGGCCATGTTCGCCTGTGCACCACAATCCAGTCCGGCATCGAACCGCCTGCAGGCTTCAAAGCGCATCAGATTGGCGGCCTCGATGTTCACATAGGACCTGGCGATAGGGAATTGCACACCTTGGTTCTGGCCGATGGGACGGTCAAAGACCACGCGGTCGCCGGCATAGGCGCGGGCCTTGTCAACGAACCAGTATCCATCACCGATGCATTCCGCCGCAATCAGGGTCCGTTCGGCGTTCAGCCCGTCAAGAATATGGTAAAACCCGCGCCCCTCGGTGCCGATCAGGTTCTCGGCGGGGATTTCCAGGTTGTCGAAAAACACTTCATTGGTTTCGTGGCCGGGCATGTTGGCGATGGGGCGGACCTCCATCCCGTTGCCGATTGCCTCTTTCAGATCGACCATAAAGATCGACAGGCCCTGCGACTTTTTCTTGACCTCGCTCAGCGGCGTAGTGCGGGCCAGCAAGATCATCAGGTCAGAATGCTGGATACGGCTGATCCAGACCTTCTGGCCATTGATCTCATACCGGTCACCCTTCTTGACTGCGATGGTCTTCAGTTTGGTGGTGTCGGTCCCGGTTGTCGGTTCGGTCACGGCCATGGATTGCAGGCGCAACGCGCCGCTGGCAATACCGGGCAGGTATGTCTGCTTTTGCTCATCCGAACCATGCCGCAGCAGCGTGCCCATGTTATACATCTGCCCGTGGCAATGGCCCGCGTTTCCGCCGCAGCGGTTCACCTCCTCCATGATGATCGAGGCTTCGGTCAACCCCAGACCCGAGCCACCGTATTCCTCTGGGATCATCGCGGCAAGCCAGCCCTCGCGGGTCAGCGCATCGACGAATTCCTCGGGGTAGGTTTCGTCTTCGCCGAACTTGCGATGATACTCTGGCGGAAACTGCGCGCAAAGTGCGCGCAAGGCATCGCGCAGATCGGTGTGAGTGTCTGGGGCTGACGTCTGCATCGTTCAAGCCGCTCCCGGGCCGGAGGTTTCGAGGATTTCCTCTTCGGCGCGCTGCCACAATTCATAGGAGATCGGGTTTTCGCTCTCTTCGAGGATATGACCGACCAGGCCGATGGCGCGCGCCATGACGCCAAAGCCCCGCACGATCTTCCAGGGAAAGCCGAATTCACAGCAGATCGCTCCGATCGCACCAGTGGCGTTAATCGGCAGCATCTTACCCGATTTTTCTTCGGCAACGGCCTGAATTTTCTGGATCAACTCGATGTATTCACCGGACTTGCCGTTCTCGGCAGCGATCTGGAACAGGCGCGGGGTGCGCGGATCGACCGGTTTGTGCACCGGATGTCCGAGCCCCGGCACGATCATCTTGCGGGCGCGGAATTTTTCTACCGTCTCGACGGCCAGCGCATCCAGATCGACACCGGTGCCCAACTTGTCCTGTGGCAGTGCCTCGTAAAGCATTTTCGAGGCACCTTCCATAGAACCGACAAAGACGGTGCCCAGCCCACACAAGCCAGCCGCCACAGCCGCCTGAAGCGATTCCGGCGCCCCCATATAGGTCATCCGCGCCGCCAGGGCCGAGGGCGTGATACCATGTTCGACCAGGGTAATGACGATGGCGTTGAACACCCGGCTTTCCTCGGGTGTGGCCTTGCGGCCCGTCAGTTGCAGGAACGCCAGATCGCCGAGGTTCATGTGGCCCAGGATCTCGTTGGGCAGGTCGAGGCCACGCACGCTGATCTTGTCAGGGGTGCTCCAGGCAATGCTGGAGCTGATTTTTTCTTTGCGTTTTCCCATTAGACCGGATCCCATGAAAAGACATCCGCCGAAACTTCGAGCGGCGTGAACTGCGATTTGAGCGCGGGAATGGCGCGATCGGCGATTTCATCGGCGGTCCAGCCATCACCGGAATGAACCGACCGCACCGGGCGGGGCTGGTTGAACAGGAAGATCTCGTTCTTGCGAACCGCAAAGATCTGTCCTGACACGTCAGCCGCGCGGTCGCTCATCAGGAAACAGGCCATCGGTGCAACCTTGGCCGGTGTCATCTCCTTGATCTTTTCGACCCGTGCCACCTGTTCCGGGGTGTCTGTCTTGATCGACGAGATCATCCGGCTCCAGGCGAAGGGCGCGATGCAGTTTGACCGCACGTTCCAGCGCTTGAGATCAAGCGCAACAGATTTTGAGAAGGCCGCGATGCCCAGCTTCGCGGCAGAGTAGTTCGCCTGGGCAAAATTGCCGATCAGCCCCGAGGTCGAGGTCATGTGCACGAGCGCGCCGCTTTCCTGTTCGCGGAAATAGTCGGCGGCCGCGCGGCTGGTATTGAAGGCACCATAAAGATGGACCTTCACCACCGCGTCGAAATCCTCATAGGTCATCTTGTGGAAGTAACCGTCGCGCAGAATGCCGGCGTTGTTTACCACCGCGTCGATGCGACCGAATTCCTTGACCCCGGCTTCGATCATCGCGCGCGCGGCATCGGGATCGGTGACAGAGCCGCCATCGGCAATGGCATCGCCCCCAGCGGCCCTGATCTCTTCGACGACTTTCTGCGCCGCAGTTTCTGTCTGACCGGTGCCTTTCAGGGATGCGCCCAGATCATTGACCACCACGGCGGCGCCTTCGGTAGCTGCCATCAAGGCGATATCACGCCCGATCCCACCGCCGGCCCCGGTGACCAGAACGACCTTTCCGTCAAGTGCTTTTGTCATCTTCTTGCTCCCTCAGAGTGACTTGCGGTATTTGTCCAACCCGCCGGTGTGCATGACCCGGCCCATGAGCGGCACACCGATGATCTCTTCTGCTTTGACCGCCGCTGCGATCAGCTTGTCCAGATCAATGCCGGTTTCGATGCCGAGCTCGTGACACAGGAACACTGCATCCTCGGTGCAGACATTTCCTGCGGCGCGCGCGTGGCCGTGGCCCGCGAAAGGACAGCCGCCAAGACCGGCGACGGAGCTTTCGAACATGTCCACGCCCATCGACAGGGCCGCATAAACGTTGGCGATCCCCAGCCCACGTGTGTCATGGATGTGCATACCGATGCGCGCCTCGGGCGCCAATTCGCGCAGGGCGCCGATCATCCGTTTGACCGCCTCGGGGTTTCCCCAACCCATGGTGTCGGCGACCACGAGGATCGGCACGGGGATGTTCTCTTCTTCGCATAGCTGAAGGATAAAGCGGAAATCGTCCAAGATGCGTTCTTGGGGGATGGGGCCCTCGAGGTTGCAGCCGAAAGCGGTCATCACATAGGCCGCGTCGACGGTATATCCCTCTTCCTTGTAAAGACGGACCCAGTCACGTTGTTTTTCCCGCATCTCGGCCGAGGAACAATTGTTGTTCGATTGGGCGAATGCTTCGGAAGGATAGAACAGCAGACGCGGGTCGATATCGACCTCATGCGCGGTCAGGGCCTTGCGAAACCCTTTGTCGTTCAGCCACAGCGATGTGTAGTTCACGCCCGGTTTGCGCTTGATACGCTGGAACAACTCGCCGGTGTCCGCCATCTGAGGAACGTATTTCGGGCTGACAAAGCTGCCGACCTGAATGCGTTTCAAGCCGGTTTCGCTGAGCATGTCGATCAGTTCGATCCGCTCTTCGATCGGGTAAATCTTCTTTTCGATCTGAAAACCCTCACGCGGGCCTTCTTCACGAAATTCTACGAATTTGGGAAAGTCGCTCATTTCATCACTCCTCGGATGGCAGGATCTCGGCGATGACCTGGCCGCGATCGACCATGTCCCCATTCGAGACGGATATATTGCTGGCGATCCCGGCCGCGGCCGCCCGGATCGAGATTTCGAGTTTCATGGATTCCATGACCGCGACCACGTCGCCTTCGGCCACGCTCTGACCATCGGAGACCTTGATTTCGACAATCATGCCGGTCAGCGGAGAGGTCACGGCGCGATCCGCCGCGGCATCGCCGCCGGCAAAGGCAAGGGGCGCGGCGGGCCGAAAGACCAGGCGGCCTTCGGGCGTATCCAGTTCGATCACGCCCGCGTGCAGGCGCGCGTCGATCAGATGGACGGTGTCGCCTTCGCCGACACGCCAACGGCCCGGGGTCAGTTCACGTGCCGACAGTATCAGCGCCTCGCCTTTCTCCGAATGGATGGTGTACTTGGCACCCGGTTTGACTGGACTGACGCGCAGTTCTTCGGATACCTCGTCAGAATCGGTAAGCGTCACGCGCTGCCCCGCTTCAATCGCATCGCCGCCCAGTCCAAGCCGCCAGCCGGTAAAGGCATCACGGTTGGTCCAGGGATTGGCGTCTGTGTCGCTGCGCGACTGGGTCACGAAGAGAATGGCAGCGGTCGCCTTCCACAGATCTGGGCGGGTCAGGCCGGGTGCCTGTGTCAGCTCATCCAGCCTGCCGTCGATCCAGCGGGTATGCACCTGCATCCGTTCGAATTCATGGTTTCGCGCCAGCGCCGTTAGAAAGGCGCGATTGGTCTCGACACCTTCGACCGCGACATGATCAAGCGCCGTGGCCAGACGTGCCAATGCGGTTTCCCGGTCGGGCGCGTGCACGATCAGCTTGGCGATCATCGGGTCGTAGTAGGGCGTGACGGCATCGCCTTCTTCGACGCCGCTGTCGATGCGCAGGCCCGATGGCAGGCTGAGCGTGGAGAGCGTGCCCGTCGACGGGGCGAATTGCATCGCCGGATCTTCGGCGTAAAGCCGCGCCTCGACCGCGTGGCCGTTGATCGTCAGATCGTCCTGCACCAGTCCAAGGCCCGCGCCTTCGGCAATCCGCAGGTGAAGCGCGACAAGGTCCAGCCCGGTGATCGCTTCGGTGACGGGATGTTCCACCTGAATGCGCGGGTTCACCTCAAGGAAGAAATACTCGCCACCCGCGACCAGAAATTCGACCGTGCCCAGCCCGCGATAGTCCAGCGTTTCGCCCAAGCGCACCGCGTCGCGTGCGATGTCGTCCAGAAGCGTTCGGGGCAGACCCCAGGCCGGGGCTTCCTCGATGACCTTCTGGTGGCGGCGCTGAAGCGTGCAATCGCGTTCGAACAGATGCACCACATGGCCCTTGCCGTCACCTGCGATCTGCACTTCAACATGGCGCGCCTCGGGCAGGAAACGCTCCAACAGCAGCCCTTCGGAGCCGAAGGTGGATTTTGCTTCGCGCAGCGCGCCTTCGATGTCCTCGACCAGCGTGGTCTCGTCAGTGACGAGCCGTTGTCCGCGCCCACCACCGCCGCCGACCGCCTTGAGCAGCACCGGCAGGCCCATTTGGCGCACCTCCTCGGCAATCTGCTCGGGATCGGACCGCGCACCTTCGGCGCCCGAAATCACCGGGACGCTGGCCGCCACGGCGGCCTCTTTGGCGCTGGCCTTGTCGCCGAAACGTTCAAGCGTTTCCGGCGTCGGCCCCATGAAGATCATGCCGGCGGCTTCGACCGAACGAGCAAAATCGGGGTTTTCGGCCAGAAAGCCATAACCGGGATGGATCGCATCCGCGCCCACTGATTGCGCAGCGGCAATCACCGCGTCGATTTTCAGATAGCTCTCGGATGCAGGCCCGGCACCGATACAGACAGATTTGCCGATCTCGCGGACATGCAGGGCATTGGCATCGGCCTGCGAATGCACGCCGACAGGGGTGATACCGCTGGCCCGCGCGGTGCGCGCGATCCGGCAGGCAATTTCGCCGCGGTTGGCGATCAGAAGCGTTTTGATTTTCACGGTTCGCTCCTCACATCCTGAACACGCCGAAGTTGGTATCGACCTTGGGTCTGCGCGATGTCACATCCAGCATCAGCGCCATGACGTCACGGGTCTCACAGGGCTCGATCACGCTGTCGATCCAAAGGTTGGAAGCAAAATTATAGGCTCCCTGAAAATCTTCGTATTCCTTGCGGATCGGTGCCTTGAAGGCTTCCTCCTCCTCGGGGGTCCAGCTTTTGCCTTCGCGTTCGTTGATCTGCGCGCGGACCTGAGCCAGCACGCTGGCGGCCTGTTCCGGCCCCATGATTGCCGACCGTCCCGTCGGCCAGGCGAACATTGCGTCCGGCTGGAACGGGCGGCCCAGCATCGCCAGGTATCCGGCCCCGTAAGAGCCACCGGTGATGATTGTGAATTTCGGCACCCGGGCCGAAGACATGGCCGTGATCATCTTGGCGCCAGCCTTGGCAATGCCCATCTGCTCGACCTCGCGGCCCACCATGAAGCCGTTCACATCGGCCAGGAACAGCAGCGGAATATCACGCTGGACGCAGAGATTGATGAAATGCGTCGCCTTCAGCGCGGCTTCGACGAAAAGCACGCCTGTATTGGCGATGATCCCGACCTCGTGGCCGTGGATGCGCCCCCAGCCGGTCATGATCGTGTCGCCATAAAGCGGCTTGAATTCGTGAAAATCGCTCTCATCGACCAACCGAGCCACGATTTCGCGGTTGTCGGTCGGCACCTTGGGGTCGCGGCTGATGAGCCCATAAATCTCTTCGACCGGGTAGGCGGGCGCACGGGGCGTTTCGGGCGTCTTGCGGGGTTGGGGTTTTTCGCCAAGATGGCTGACAATTTCGCGCGTGATGGCCAGAGCGTGGGCGTCATCTTCGGCCAAATGGTCGGTCACACCGGAAACGGACGAATGCATCTTGCCGCCACCCAGTTCTTCGGCTTCGACCTTTTCGCCGGTTGCGGCAAAGGTCAATTCCGGTCCGCCCAGATACATAAAGCCCTGACCGCGCACGATCACCACTTCGTCACAGAGCGCGGGGATATAGGCACCACCCGCGGTGCAGGGCCCCATGACCACGGCGATTTGCGGCACACCATCGCCAGACATGCCGATCTGTTGGTGAAAGATGGAGCCGAACTGGCCTTCGTCGGGGAAAAGGTTGGCCTGGTCGGGCAGGAAGGCACCGCCGGAGTCCACGAGGGTGATGACGGGCAGGCGGTTTTTCCAGGCAATTTTCTGTGCCCGGACGTGTTTGCGGCAGGTGATCCCGAAATAGGTGCCGCCCTTTACGGTGGCATCATTGGCGATGATCATGCACTGACGGCCTTCGATCACGCCAATACCGGTAATGATGCCGGCGCCGGGTGGAACTCCCTTGTGCATATTCAGTCCGGCCAACTCGCCGAGTTCCAGAAATGGTGTGCCCGGGTCGATCAGCCGTTCGATCCGTTCGCGCGGCAGGATTTTGCCTTTGTCCACATGACGTTTGCGCGCCATTTCGGGGCCGCCGACGCGCTGTAAGAGCCGGAGGGCATGTAGTTCATCGACCTTTTCGCGGTAAGACACGTCGTTGGCGCGGAAGTCGTCCGACCCGCTGTCGAGAAGGGATTTCATTCTAGTCATGGCAGGTCTGGATATTTCCTGAGAACGAAGGCGACCTTAGCGGCGCCAGGTTTTTCGAAAGTGTCGGCCGCAACCAGGTGAACGTCGGCCTTGAAGACCAAGGAGTCGCGAAGCCGCTGCTCAATTTTCTTTTTGAGGGTGACGTCATCGGCCGGATCGCGATCGGGGCCCCGTTCGACAATCACCGTCAGCGCGCCCTGCGTGGTATGGCCCTCGAAATCGGCCACGATGCGCATGACGCCGTTGGTGTCCGGCACCATTTCGGTAACGATGCTGTTGATCGCCGACGGGAAGACATTGGCCCCGCGCACGATCAGCATGTCGTCGGTGCGGCCGGTGCAGCGGATCTTCGGTCCGGTGCGGCCGCAGGAGCATTCGGTATCGATCACTTCGATATAATCGCCTGACCGGAACCGCACGAGCGGGCTCGCCTGGCGGCCGAGCGCGGTATAGACCATCTCGCCTTCTGCGCCTTTTTTCCAGGGAATGATCCTGCCGCTCTCCGGGTCGAGCAGCTCGGTCAGGACATAATCCATGTTGACCATGTGCATACCCGACTGGGCGTCGCACTCGGCCCAGTATGTCACGCCCAGATCGGTGCCGCCCAGCATCTCGGTGCATTTCGCACCCCAGGCCTTTTCGATCTTTGCCCGAATTGCGGGAATGCCGCCGCCGGGTTCGCCGCCGACGATCACGCGCTCGATACCCAGTTCGCTGGCCTTGCAGCCAAGTACCTCGGGAGCCTTTTCGGCCAGGTGCAGCACAAAGTTCGGGGCGCCGACCACGCAACGCGTGCGGGTGTCGGCGCAGGCGCGCAGCAGCCGTTCCGCACCGCCATCGGCGCCCACCGGGACATCGATCGTGCCCATGTACTGCAATCCCTGCATCACGGGGATGCCGCCGACAAAGCCCTTGGCGAGCGAAAACGCGTGCAGCACCATGTCGCCCGGCCGCACGCCATTGGCAAAGAAACAGCGTGCCGTCATCTCGTGCCACATTTCGGCGTCGGATTCGGTCAGGGCCACATATGAGGGGCTGCCGGTCGTGCCCGACGATGCCTGCATTTGGATGATCTCGTACATGGGCGCGGCGCGGTGTTTGCCGAACGGCGGATCGGCGGCCAGGCTTTCGCGGATCTCGGTCTTGTAGGTATAGGGCAGTTTCTGCAGGTCTTCGATGGTGCGGATATCGTCGAATTCCACACCGGCTTTCGCGAACTTCTCCTGATAGAAAGTCGAGTTTGCCTTGAGATAGGCCATCTGATCGCGCAGTCGCTCTTCCTGAATACGGCGCACCTCGTCGAGCGGCGTGCCCTCGATCGCGTGCCAGAAGCGATCATTTACCTTGTCGGCGGCATCTTCCCGCCGGAAGCGCATTCCAAATTGCATGTCGTTCTCCGTTCCTAGCCGTGGCGATCAATAGGATCGTGGCAGGCCCATGACCTTTTCGCCGATAAAGCTCAGGCACAGTTCGCGGTTCACCGGCGCTGTGCGCAGCAGGCGGACCAGCGGGTACATTTCGTAAAGTCCCGTATCTTCGGTAAAGCCCGATCCACCATGCGCCTGAAGCGCCGCGTCGACCGCTTCGATCCCGGCTTCGGCGGCGGCATATTTCGCCATGTTCGACGACGCACCGGCAGGCAGCTTGTTGTCGAACTCCCATGCCGCGCGCCGGGTCATCAGACTGGCCATTTCGACTGCCGTATGCGCCTTGGCCATCGGATGCTGCACGCCCTGGTGCGCACCGATGGGTTGGCCGAACACATTGCGCTCGGAGGCATAGGCCACGCCCTTGTTCAGGGCGAACCGGCCGATGCCGCAGCACAAGGCGGCCAGGATAATACGCTCGGGGTTGAGGCTGTCGAACAGGATCGAGAACCCTTCGTCCACCTCGCCGACCACATCCTCGGGGCCGAGATCCACATCGTCGAAGAACAGTGTCCACTGCTCCTCGGGCAGGGGGATCGAGATCTTCACCCGCTGCTTGTGGACGCCTTTTTTCTTCAGATCCACGGCGAACAGGGTAAAGCCGTCGGTCTTGCGGCTGACCTCGGTATGCGGTTTGGTCCGCGCCACCACGAGGCAGTAGTCGGCCACTTCGGCCCCGGTGATGAAGGTCTTTTCGCCCGACAGGCTGAACCGGTTGCCTCGACGCTTGGCCAGCGTAGTGGCCTTCATCGTGTTCGACCCGGCCCCCGGTTCGGTGATCGCGAAACAGAACTGGATATCACCGCGGCAGGCGGCCGGCAGCAGTTCTTTCTTGTGGAACTCGCTCCCGTGGCTGGCGATATGGGCCAGCGACATGGTCGGCCCGACCACCATCATCAAAAGCGGAATGCCGTGATTGGCGGTGCCCTCCATGAACAGGGCCATTTCAGTCATACCAAGGCCCGCGCCGCCGAATTCCTCGGGCACCATGATGCCCAGGAAACCGTCATCGGCAATCTGCTTGAACATCTCGTGCGGGAACTCATGCCTGCGCGCGTGGTCCAGCCAATACGCATTGTCGTATTTCTGCGCCAGCTGGCCGCCATACTCGTAAATCTGGCGTTGTTCGTCGTTCAAAATGAAATCCATGTTTCGTCCTCAGGCCTTGAATTCGGGGGCGCGCCGGTTCTCGAATGCGTCGAGGCCCTCGGCCACGTCATCGCTGGGCAGTGCACGCACCGCGGCATCGCGCTCAAGCCGCATCTGCTGGTCGATACCAAGGTCCGCACCTTCGCGCGCCAACCGCTTCATCTCGGCGATGCCGGGACGCGAGCGGGTGGCGATCTTCTGGCAGTATTCCAGCGAGATCTTGTGCAGGTCCGCATCCGGCACGATGTAGTTGACCAGGCCGGCCTCTTTGGCCTCGTCCGACTTGAGCCAGCGGGCCGAGAACATCAGGTCGAGCGCCCGGCGCTGCCCCATCAACCGCGTCAGCCGCTGCGAGCCACCCCAACCGGGAATCAGCCCGAATTGCGCATGCTGATCGCCAAACTGGGCGCTTTCGGCCGCAAAGCACACGTCGCAGGCCAGCATCAGTTCGATCCCGCCGGCCAGACACAACCCCTGCACTGCGACTACGACAGGGAGGGAGGAGGTTTCGAGCGCACGCAGGTTTTTCATGCCAAAGGCGATGAAATGGTCCAGCGCGGCGGGATCGTTCAATTTACCTTTCACTTCCACCAGATCGGCACCGGTGCAAAAGTGCTTGCCCTGCGCCCGGATGAGGATCGCCCGAATAGCGGGGTTCGCCTCGAATTCCGCACGCGCGACAGAAATACGCTCATGCACCTCAAGTGACAGGCAATTGAATTTCTCGGGGCGGGCCAGTTCGATGATGCCGGTGTTGCCCTCGGAAGTGACGAGGATGGGGTCGCTCATTTCGAGGCTCCCTTCGCCTTCTTGTCATACTGCAGCGCCATGCGACCGACCTTCTCGCGGGCGATCACCAGCTTCTGGATCTGCGCGGTGCCGTCACCGATCTGCAAGCCGAGCACATCGTTGTAGCGCTGGTGGTGGGGCAGGTCGGTGGTGTAGCCGTAATGTCCGTGCAGGATCAGGCACTGGTGCAGGATCTCGCAGGCGGTTTTGGGCAGGTACCATTTGCACATGGCGGCCTGAGAGGTGTGGGGCAGGCCACGGTCGCGCAGGTCCAGCGTGTAATAGCAAAGCTGGCGCATCATGGTCAGTTGGGTCTCGGCCTCGGCCAAGGGAAAGCTGACACCCTGATACTGCACGATCGGGGCTCCGAATGCCTCGCGCTCCTGAACGTAGGCCCAGGTTTCATCCACCGACGCTTGCGCGGCCCCCAGGCACTCCAGCCCGATCAGTGCGCGGGAATAGTCGAAGCCCGCCATGATCGTGCCAAAGGCACGGTCCTGTTCCGCCATCATGTTTTCAGCCGGCACGAAAACATCGTCAAAGAAAACCGAGCCGCGCCCGACAGGCTTGGTGCCGATGTCGTCAAAATGGGTGCGCTTGATGCCTTCCTGGTTCAGATCGACGAAAAAGGCGCTGACCCCGCGTGAGCCGCCGTCAGGATCGCCGGTACGGGCAAAGACGACCGCCGCATCCGCCTGACTGGCAAAACTCATGGATGTCTTTTCACCGTTCAGCCGCCAGCCGTTGCCGGATTTCTCGGCCCTCAGAATCAGGTTCGCCGCATCCGAACCGCCGCGCGGCTCTGTCAGGCCCAGGCCAATGACCGCATCACCCGAAACAACCTTGGGCACCCATTCCGACGCGATGTCCTTGGAGGCATGTTTGGCAACCATTCCGCCCATGAGAGAGCCCAGAAGCTGCACGTAACTTGCGTTGAAATCGGCATAGGCGATCTCTTCGACGATCAGCCCTGACGTGACAGAGCTTTCGCCGAGACCCCCGAATTCCTCGGGCAGATCGGCCCCGATCAGCCCCAGTGCGCCCATCTCCTTGATCAGCGCACGGTCGAATGTATGGCCGCTGGCGCGTTCTTGATATGTGGGCGAAAGCCTTTCAGTTGCGAAGCGCTTTGCGGTCTCGCGAAACGCCTTCTGATCGTCTGTAGGCTGGAATTGCATCGGTGCTCCTCCTCGTGAGCGAAAATCTTCTTTCCAAAAATCTAACAAATGTTAGAATGTATATCAAGTGCAGTTTTGAGGAGGAGAACCAAAGTGAAAAATAGACCAGATGGAAGCTTTGAAACCATGCTCTCGCCCATCCGCGCAGGCCAGCATACATTGCGAAATCGTGTCATCATGGGGTCGATGCACACGCGGTTGGAAACCGAGCCTGACGGCATAGCTAAACAGATCGCTTTTTACTCTGAGCGGGCGCGGGGGGAGGCGGCGATTCTGGTCACCGGCGGGTTTTCGCCCAATGCCGAGGGCATATTCGATCCAGAAGGTCCGAGAATCGATGACCCGGAAGAAGCGCTTGACCTGCGCCCGATCTGCGAGGCGGTGCAGGCCGAAGGCAGCCTGATCTGCGCGCAACTCCTCCACGCCGGGCGCTATGCCAAGATCGAAGGGTGTGTGGCCCCGTCGCCGATCCGCGCCCCGATCAACCGTTTCATCCCGCGTGAAATGACCGAAGCCGACATTCTCCGTACCATCGAGGATTTTGCCGTGGCGGCCGCCAATGCGCTGGCCGCAGGCTTTGATGGCGTCGAGATCATGGGGTCCGAGGGATACCTGATCAACGAATTCACCGTCACCCACACCAACAAGCGCCAAGACGACTGGGGCGGCAGCGCCGCGAACCGCCACCGATTCCCGGTCGATATCGTGCGCGCGGTGCGCGAACGTTGCGGCCCCGACTTTCTGGTCATCTACCGGATTTCGGCGGCCGATCTGGTCGAGGGCGGCGCGCCCGCCGATGAAATTGCCGCACTGGCCCGCAAGATCGAGGCTGCGGGTGCGGATATCCTGAACACCGGCATCGGCTGGCATGAGGCCCGCGTGCCGACGATCGCCTACCCGGTGCCGCGCGGTGCCTGGCGCAAGGCGGCAGCCAACGTCAAAGCGGCGGTGTCGATCCCGGTAGTCGCCTCGAACCGGATCAACACACCCCAGCTTGCAGAAGACATACTTGCCTCTGGCGATGCGGACATGATCTCGATGGCGCGCCCGTTTCTGGCCGATCCGCATTTCGTGAAAAAGACGCGCGAGGGCCGCGCAGACGAGATCAACACCTGCATTGCCTGCAACCAGGCCTGCCTGGATTTCATTTTTTCGGACCGGCCGGTCGGATGTCTGGTCAATCCAAGGGCCGGGCGTGAAACGGAATTCCGGGATACGCCAACCGACACGCCAAAGAAAGTGGCCGTCGTTGGCGGTGGTGCCGCGGGCATGGCCACAGCCGCCGAGGCGGCACGGCTGGGCCACGATGTCACCCTGTTCGAAGCGCAGGACAAATTGGGCGGTCAGCTGAATCTGGCCCGCGCCGCACCAGGCAAGGACGAATTCGACGAAACCCTGCGGTATTATGCCGGTCAGATGCAGAAACACGGGGTCACGCAGCGTCTGGGACAGCGGGCAGAGGCGAGCGATCTTGAGGGATTTGACCATGTGGTCATCGCCACCGGGGTCACGCCGCGCATTCCCGACCTGCCGGGTATCGACCATCCCAGCGTCGCGACCTACGCCGAAATTCTGTCCGGTGACCGCGAGGCGGGCGACCGTGTCGTGGTGATGGGGGCGGGGGGCATCGGTCATGATGTGGCCGAGTTCCTAGTGACCAAACCCGCCGAGACCGCGAATTCCGACGTCTTTTGCGAAACCTGGGGAGTGGACCCCGAATTTGTCTCCTCGGGTGCCCTGGCGGGCGACCCTCTGGCACCGAAGCCGTCGCGCCGCAAGGTCGTCATGCTGCAGCGCAAGACCGCTAAACCGGGCGCGGGGCTTGGTGTTTCGACAGGGTGGATCCTGCGCAACGCGCTGCGCAAACATGGGGTCGAGGCAATGGGCGGGGTGACCTATGAACATATCGACGATGCGGGGCTGCACATCGTCGCGGACGGAAACCCGACGGTCATCGCAGCCGATACAATTGTGCTGTGCACCGGTCAGGAACCGGAACGGGCCCTGGCCAAAGAGGTTGTAGCGCGCGGCGTCCTGGTTACGATGATCGGCGGGGCAAAGGAGGCCGCCGAACTGGATGCGCTGCGCGCCATTGATGAGGGCGTGCGCCTGGCGCAGGATCTCTGAACCGAGGCTCGGGCAAGGGGGAAACTATGCTGACCGGCGTCATCCGCGCGGGGCGCGCTGATCTGTATTCGATCTTTCGAACCCGCGCACATGACTGCGCCCGCGCCCTCGCCATCGAGGACGGCAGCAGGAAACTGACCTATGCAGAACTGCTGGAGCGGGTCGATCGTCTGGCGGCTGTCTTTCTGGCACGAGGCGTGGCGCCCGGAGACAGGATCGCGATCCTGTCGCATAACCGCTCAGAATACCTGGAGGTCGAACTTGCAGCAGCGGGAATCGGCGCGATCGTCGCCTGTCTGAACTGGCGGCTTGCCCCCGATGAACTGCGGCACTGCATCGATCTGGTCGAGCCGGTTCTCGCGGTTGTCGAACCGGAACTTTCAGAAGCTTACCGCGCCGTCGCGTCGACACCCTGTCTAACCGTCGGGCCAGACCTGGAAACGGCCATTGCCGGGGTCGAGCCGGACCCGCGCACCGGAACCATGGTTGACGACCCCGAGGCCGGTCTGACGATCCTCTATACCTCGGGGACCACGGGCCTGCCCAAGGGGGCGCATATCAGCCACCGCGCGCATATCGCCCGATCCATGGTTTTTGCGGCCCAGCTGGCGCTGGATCCCGGCGACGGGTTCATCGCCTGGGCGCCGATGTTCCACATGGCCTCCACCGATCATGCGCTGGCAACGATCCTGCGGGGTGGGACCGTGGTGATGGTGGACGGGCTGCAGCCCGCCGTCATCAACGAGGCGCTGTCACGCCACAGGATCGGCTGGTTCGTGATGATGCCCGGGGCACTGGAGGCTTTTATTAACGAACGGCACGCCAACCCTTTGCCGCTGAAGGGGATCAAGGTTTGCGGCGCAATGGCTGATCTGGTGCCGCCGCATCAGATCGCGGAACTGACCGGTCTTCTGGACACGCCCTATCTGAATTCCTTCGGGGCGACCGAAACCGGCCTGCCGCCGGGAACCGCCGATCTGATCGCGCCGGGTGTGACCCCGGACCGGCTGTCCAAGCGCATCAGCGCCTTTTGCGAGGTGCGGCTGGTCGATCCCGACGACCGCGAAGTCCCCGATGGAACGCCGGGCGAAATGGCGCTTCGGGGTCCGACGCTGTTTTCCGGGTACTGGAACGCCGACGACACCAATGCCCGTGACTTTCGCAACGGCTTTTTCCACATGGGCGATCTGTTCCGGCGCAATGCGGACGGCACCGTCGACTTTGTGGATCGGGCGAAATACCTGATCAAGACCGGAGGTGAAAACGTCTATCCGGCGGAAATCGAACGTGTGCTTCTTTCTCATCCCGATGTGATCGATGCCGCCGTGGTAAGGGCCTTCGACGCGAAATGGGGGGAAAGCCCGGTGGCCTTTGTCGCCTGTGACGATGACGGGCCGGATGCCGAGGCGCTGCTGAACTTGTGCCGCGAAAGCCTCGCTGGCTATAAGCGACCACGCGAAATTCGCTTCATCGCGTTCGAGGATTTTCCCAGATCGACCAGCGGCAAGATCCAGCGGCATATCCTCGAAGCCCGGCTCGCAGATTAATTTTCGCTCTGACCCGATCGTCAGCCAGCCACGCCAGTTCGCCCCAATAGCGATAAAAGCGTTCTTATCCTCGTTGCCACGAGCTTCTTATCCCCGCCCTTTGGAGTAACCCCCTGAAAGTGATCCACCATCTGGGATAGATTGACCCGCGATTGATGCGCAGCCCTCTGTCGGACTACACGGCTAGGGTTTTCCGGGTGTTTGAGCTCAGGAGGATTCGTAGATCCCTGAGCCATTCATCAATGCGATCGGTGGTTTGTTCCCGGTTTCGCTGTGGGGGCAGCAGTAACCCTGCGCATCGCACGGACGGGCATGGACTGCCGGCAATTGCCGGTTGGGGCTGCTGCGGGCCTTCAAGGGAAAGTCGGCGACTATCCGATGTGCGGGACAAAGCGGACATTCGCCAAGCGACCTCAAACGTCCGGTTCTGTACTGCGGCCCGACAAAACGATATCAAGTGATCAGCGGTCAGCCGATCGCACCTGTGTAACTGTCTTCTTCGGCCCTCCTGTCTGCATGATCTGGGACAGGTAAGAATTGCGCCGTCTGATGAAGTCACGCAGAAGGGTCGGGTAATCTTCACTGACGGCATTCTTCACAGAAACCCGACGCTCCAGTTCATGTCGCCAGGCCCTTACACGGGCAAGCCCTGTGAAGACGCCAAACTCTCCGATGGTGTCAAAAACGTCGAAATAGCGGAAGACCGGGCCGAATACGACATCGACGAGGCTGAACCGGTGGCCATCGAACCATGGTCCCTCCCCAAGCTCCGCGTCCAGCCGAAGGAACTTTGCGCGGAGCGCCGCCACTTTTTCTTCCAACGCTTTCTCGTTCGGCGCCGAGTAGAACCCCGCAATGTCGTTCAAGACAGCAGATCCAAATTCAATCCAGGCACGGTGGCGGGCGCGATCAAGAGCGTCGTGCGGATGAAGCGCGTGGGGTTGTGTATCCTCAAGATATTCGAGGATAACCGCAGATTCGAAAATCGGCGTCCCGTCCACAACCAGGACAGGCGTCTTGCCCAGCGGAGATATGGCAAGAAACCAGTCGGGCTTGTTCGAAAGATCGATGTCAGTTCTCTCGAACGTGACACCTTTCTCAGTGAGCGAGATCGCCGCGCGCTGCACATATGGGCAGGCCGCATGGCTAATGAGGTGGAGGCTCATGTTGTCTCTCCCTCCATCTGCACGTTACCGGGCGCGAAGGAAGGGCTGAGGGCGAAACGGCCGTCGCCCAGAAGCCCTTGCACGATGGCAAGCAGCGTCAGATAGGCCGGGTATTCCCACCCGCCGTTCTCGTATCCGAACATCCAGCCGTTTCCGGAGTGAGCCCAGGTCGCTCCGGCCAGGATGGGCACGGTCGCCGACGCGACCCACCGCGCCTGTATGCCGAGGACCAAAAAGGCACCGGCAATCGCCTCGACTGCAAATACCATATAAGCAAACCAGCCGGGCAGCCCGATCGAAATGAAGAACTGCGCCGTTCCGGGAAGTGTGAAAATGAAGAGCTTGAGAAACAGGCTGTGCGCCAGGAACATGATACCGAGTGCTATACGGAGCAGGAATATCCCAAATTCTGTGAGGTGCGATTTTGACATGATATGATCCCATATGTCGATGCATTTGCATCTATATATAGCGCGTTACATGCGACGTCAAGGTTGATGCACTTGCATGCACATGATAGGTGCTGGATATGAACGAGATTGACCATGCTACTGAGGCCGCCTGGACAGCCCTCATGACTAAAAGCCGCGTTTTGCTTGAGGCTGTCGAATCGTCTCTGAAATCGGCAGGATACCCGCCACTTGCATGGTATGACGCGCTTCTCGAACTCGAGAAGGCAGGCCCGGACGGACTCCGTCCATTCGAACTCAAAGACCGGATATTGTTACCCCAATACGGTACATCGCGGTTGCTGGACCGCATGGTGAAAGCAGGGCTGGTGGACCGACGGGACTGCTCGGAAGATGGGCGAGGTCAAAACATTTCTATCTCTGAAAAGGGTAAATCTGTCAGGAGGGCGATGTGGCCGATCTATGAACGGGTTCTGTCGGAAAGGATCGGCGCAAAGCTGAAACCCAAAGACGCCGCTCAATTGGCCACGCTACTCTCAAGGCTCTGAAGTCTCGGTCGACTGACGCGAAACCTGTCTGTGACTTTCCACGCTAAGTGGCCTTGATTTTTTTCACGTTAATTGGCCGACAGTTGCCTATGTCGGTGTGCGAAGGGTATTTCGGGCTGTTTCGACGTCCTTTCGCATCCAACAGACTTCTGCGTGATCGTTGATACATCCCATGGCCGGCATGAATGCATATACGGTGGTCGGTCCCACGAATTTGAAGCCAAGCTTTCGTAGGTCTTTGGAAAGGGTCTCGGACGCTGTTGATTTGGACCGCATTTGTGGCAGTGCGTCGTCCTTGGCAGGTTCATATAGCCAGATGAATGCGGCGAAGGAGCCTTCCTCTTGGACGACCTCGAAAGTACGGCGAGCGTTGTTGATCACGGCTTCGATCTTGCCTCGATAGCGAACAATTCCTTCATCGGCAAGTAGGCGCTCAATGTCGTTGTCGTCAAAGTTCGCAACTCCCCGAAAGTCGAACCCGGCGAAGGCAGCACGAAAGTTCTCGCGCTTGGCCAGAATGGTGCGCCAGCTCAGCCCTGACTGGAAACTCCGGCGTGACGGCAGCCCATCGGCACCGTGGGCGTCCATCCGTTCCAATTACGGTTGCAGCATCAGGCCGCTGCCGCATAAACTTGAACAGAAACCGAACCAGATCCTCCGTTACGATACAGTCTCAGCTCTCCGAAAAACCCTGACGACGGACAATCGGCGACCGCACTGCTAAAAGCTAACATTACCGCTTGACAGGTCTGAACCTGCTGGCGGCGATCTGGATACCGCGCGCGCCTACGGGAAACGGTTGGCCGAGGTCGCGAGCCGCTGGAACAGCTGATCCAGCTGTCTGAATAATCGGCCCGGCCGCCCGGATCGGATGTGCTGCGGCCGGGTTGCGCTCAGTCCGCGACCCCCGCCCGCCCGATCAGCGCCATGAGCGTTCCGGTCATCGTTGCGACGAGCTTTTCATCCTGGCCCTTCACGGCATAGGCACGCGCCTCGCATATGGTCAGCGTCCTGCCTGGTTTCACCACGTCAGCGACGAAGCGAAACCGTTCGCCGTCCGCCGGGTTGAGTAGGTTGATCTTGAATTCGGCCGTCAACACTGCCGCGTCCGCTGGCATCAGCGAAAAGGCCGCGTATCCGCAGGCGCTGTCCAGCGCTGTCGACACGATTCCGGCATGCAAAAACCCATGCTGCTGGGTCAGTGCAACCTGATGTGCCATTTCCAGAACGATGCGGCCGGGTAACAACTCGGCAATGCTGATCCCCAACGTGTTCATCACCTTCTGGCGATCGAAACTGTTGCGCACGCGTGCGTCATAGTCGGGGTTTTTCGGTTTGAATTGTGTCATGGCGGGTCTTCCTCTTCGATTTCATTCGTCAATGACCAATCTTAGGCGGTCTTTGAGGCGCGTATCTTGTAGCGAAAGGTCAAAACGACGCGGAATAGACAGAGCGCGCAACGCGCCGGGCGGTTTGCCGGCGAAGATCCGGCAAGCGGCGGACAAGTGAGATTGATCGTAATATCCGGCGTCCAGCGCCAGATCGCTCAGCGGCAGGGTCTTTGACGCAAGCTGCCCGAGAGCCCGGCGAAAGCGTCGCAAGGTCGCAAGCCGCCGCCGCGACACGCCGGTTTCCGCCCGCACCTTTCGACGTTTGGTCCGGTCGCTGTAAGCTCCGGGTGGTGCGGCAAAGCGCAGGTCTCTCGCAAGGCCGTCAAGCACCGCGATGAGCGCAGGCAGGTCATCGTCCCCGGTCTGAACCCGGGCCAGTTCTGAGGCCAGCATGTCCAGCCCTTTGGAGTCGGGAAATCGCTGCGGTCGTGACGACAGTCGCAGCCCGGCCACGACACCCTGGAATGGCCTTGGGCGGGGCGAAAAATAGGGGCGCGGTTCTGCCAGCGATACGCGCCCGCCGCCGCTGTCGTCGCGCGTTACCGAAAGGGTAAAGAGGTCGGTTGCGAACCGCCCGCGTCCACCACCGCTCAGCACACCGGTATCGCGGAACACGAACAAATGGTCGATCTGTTTGGCCGCTTCCTCAGGCGGCGCCAGTTCGAGATAAAGCGGCGCCGCCATCAGGTTACTTGACGAAAGCATCCCGGTTCTCGGCGACGAAATCGGCAAATCGGCGCGCCGGGCGTCCCATCACATCGCTGACCGTGGTCTCGATGCCGGCAAGGTAGCCCTTGGGCGCGATGGAAGCCAATTCGACCATGGCTCTGGCGACCTCGTCCTGCATTCCGCCAGCCACCATGCCCGCCTTGGCATTTTCGGCCGGCAGGGGTGCGCAGGAGACAGTGCGCCCGGTCACCCTGGACAGGAGGGCGGCGATATCTTCTCCGGTAAGAGCTTCGGGCCCGGTCAGACCAAGAGCCTTGCCTTCGTAACCCGGAGCGGTCAGCGCCTCGGCGGCGACATCCGCGATGTCGCGGGCGTCGATCCAGGCCACGGGGCCGCCCAGATCGTCATAGTACACGGCGTCCTTTGCAATGTTACCGGCCTGCCACAGCAGGTTCTGCATGAAATAGGTCGGCTGGACAAAGGTCCAGTCAAGGCCGCTTTGCTTCAGCAGCTCCTGGGTTTCGGAATGCCACTTTCCAAAGGTCAGCCCCGCCTTGGGCGACGCGCCAAGCCCCGTGGCCACAACGATATGGCGCACGCCCGCGGCCTTGGCCGCCTCGATCACGTTCGCCTTCCACTGGCGCATGTTCAGATGGGCAGGCGTGACCAGGTATATCTTTTCTGCCCCGTCACAGGCCCGCGCCAGCGCGGCAGGGTCCGTGAAATCCGCGACGACCGCCTCGCATCCTTTGGCCTTTAGCGCGTCTAACTTTGAGAGGTCGCTGGTGACAGCGCGCACGGTCGCGCCTTTTGCCAGAAGCGTGTCGACGAGGGGCGCACCAGTCGTGCCCGTGGCTCCGAAAACAGTGATCATGACTTTTCCTTTTGCAGGTCTGCGATGGGCTGAATGGTTTCCGGGTTGCTGATCGACGACAGATCGCCTGGATCTTCACCGAGAAAGGCGGCGCGCACGACACGGCGCATGGTTTTCATGCTGCGGGTCTTGGGCAGCGCTTCGACAAAGTGGATCTCGCGCGGGCGGAAGGGTTTCGAGACGATCTCCCCGACACGATCCTTGAGCCGGTTCACGAGCTCCGCGTCCGGCGACACATTTGGTGCCGCCACGCAGACGCAGACGACAGCCACGCCCTTGATGTCATCAGGTGCCGCGATGGCCGCGGCGTCCACCACCTCTCCGGTTTCGGTCAGGGCCGCCTCGATCTCGGGCGGGCCGATGCGTTTGCCGGCGATGTTCAGCGTGTCGTCCGACCGGCCCAGGATATACCATGTCCCGTCCGGATCGCAGCGCACCCAGTCGCCGTGCCGCCAGAGGCCGGGGAAGGTGGACCAGTAGGTGTCAAGGTAGCGATCGCGGTCCCCCCTGATGGCCGGGGTCAGACCCAGAGGCGGCTGGGTCACGACCAGTTCGCCGACCTCGCCCGGTGCGGCTTCGCTGCCGTCCTGGCGCAGAACCTTGGCCCCGACACCCAGGGCCTGGGCCGAAAATCCGCCGGGCTTGAGCTCGTGCAGCACGGTCGAGGTCAGGATCGCGCCAAAAAGCTCGGTCCCGCCCGAGATGTTCAGCGGCACGGCGCGGCGGCGACAGATATGATCGAGCTGCCAGAGCCAGGCATCCTCGGTCCAGGGCTCGCCGGTCGAGGCGACGATGCGCAGGGACGACAAGTCGTAGCCCGACAAAGATTCAGTATCCTGCGTCATGAACTGCCGTACCAGGGTCGGGGCCACGCCGAGATGCGTGACCTCCATCTCGGACGCAAGACGCAGCAGCCTGAAGGGATCGCCGGGCATTGATGGTGCGCCCTCGGCCAGCACCAGAGTCGAACCGGACAAGAGCACCGATAAAAGGGTGAGCGGTCCCATGACCCACCCCATGTCGGTCATCCAGAGGTGCCGGTCATCCCGTTTCATGTCGAGGCAAAGCAGGAAATCGGCCGTGGCCTTGGCCTGCACGCCCAAATGGGTATGCACGACACCCTTGGGCCGCCCGGTGGTGCCCGATGTATAGGCGATGAGAAAGGTGTCATCGGCACTGACGGGAACGGCGGCAAACTCCGGACTGGCGCGGCCCACTGTTTCGGTCCAGTCCAGATCGCGGGCCGGATCGGCCACCGCATCGCCGAACCGTCGCAGGCTGATCACGGTATGAACCGATGGTACGTCGGTCAAAGCTTGGGCAAGGGTCGCTTCCATCCAGACCGGCTTGCCTCGCCGGGGTGTGGCATCCGCCGTCAACACCGCCACGGCATCCGCGTCGTTCAGGCGCGATACGATGGCATGGGGCGCAAAACCGGAAAACAGCGGCACCGCAACCGCGCCCAGCCGGGCAATACCCAGAAGCGCGGCCTCGATTTCGGGGATCATCGGCATATAGATGCCCACCGCCTGACCGGGCCTTACACCGCGCGTGGCAAGGGCCGAGGCGACGCGGGAGGCTTCGGCGGTAAGGTCGGAATAGGTCCAGCGGCGGCGGCTTCCGTCTTCGCCGACCCAGTCGATTGCGACCTTGTCGCCCAAGCCATCGGCAATTCGGGCGTCAAGACAGGTTTCCGTCAGATTCAAAGTACTCCCGACGGCCCACCGGATCGATTCGGGCCCTTCGGAGATATCTCGCAACCGGCTGTAGGGCCGCGCGAACCGTATCCCGGCATGGTCAATGATCTGCCCCAAGAACCAGTCTGGGTCTTCATTCGAACGGCGGACGAGTTCCTCGTAACTGTCAATGCCGCAGCCCCTCAGAAATGCGGTCAGCGTGCTTGTCCGCTGGATGTCAGAGCCTGGCTGAAACATTCGCAACCTTTCTAGAATGAAAAAGGGCCGCATATAAGGCGCGGCCAGTCGGGGAGGTAACTCTTGGCACGGTATGGCAGCAGCGCCTTGAGTCCGGCGCTGCTGCCAGCGTTTTAACCGTGCATGGACAGGCCGCCCGAAACCGAAATCACCTGGCCGGTAATGAACCCTGCGTCGTCCGACGACAGGAAGCAGATGATGCCAGGGTAATCCGTCGGCTGCGCAAGACGCTTCATCGGAATCGCCCGCTTGAGACCTTCGGCGATCTTTTGACCGGCCTCGCCCTCGGCAACCTGAGCGAACAGCGGCGTATCGGTCGGGCCGGGGGCGACCGCATTCAATTGAATACCTTTACGCGCCAGTTCGCGCGCTACGGTTTTGGTGAACGAGATGATGCCACCCTTGCAGGCCGAATACACGGCTTCGCCGGATGATCCGACGCGTCCGGCGTCGGACGCGATGTTGACCACACGGCCGCCGCCGTTCTTGACCATGCCCGGAAGCACCGCGTGATGCATATTCAGCGGACCGTAAAGATTTATGTCGATGACCTTTTTCCAAAGGTCGGGATCGGTGTCGAGGAACGGTTTGATCACGTCCCAGCCCGCGTTGTTCACCAGCACATCAATCGGTCCGCCGGATTCGAACTCGGCGACGGCCTTGTCGACCTGTGCGCGATCGGTGATATCCGCCTGAAATGCAGTCGCTTTTCCGCCGGATTCAGTGATTAGTTTGGCGGTTTCATCCGCTCCGGCTTTGTTCAGATCGAAAACGGCGACTTCGGCACCCTCCGCGCCGAACCGTTCGCAAACCGCTCGGCCAATGCCGCTCCCACCGCCGGTCACGACGACCCGTTTTCCACTCAACCCTCGCATGTGGAGGTCCTCCTCTTCCGTTGCACCTTGAAAAGAGCTTGATTCGACACTCTCTCCGATGTAATCTAACAGTTGTTAGATTAATTGCAATGGACAGCCTCATCTACGACAAGTATCGACACTGGATGGCACGACAGATTGAAGATACCAGGATAGTGAATGACGATCTAAGCAAGTCGGAGAGGACCCGCGAAGCCATACTCGCTGCGGCCGCGCGACTTTTTCGGTATGAAGGCTATCACGCAACGACTATGCGCGACATCGCGCAGGTAGCTGGCATTGAGGCCGGCAGCATTTATTATCATTTTCAATCCAAGGACCAGATTCTGAGCGAAGTTCTCGATCTTGGCGTCCGTCAACTATATCAGGCGGTCAGTGAAATTGTTCGGTCGGCACCGACAAGTTCGGAGGATTTTCGCAAGACTTTCGGACTGCTGATTGAAACACATCTGACCTATCTCTTGACCGACAGCGACTTCACGTCAGCCAATATTCGGAACTATCCGATGTTGTCGGACGAAACACGCGCCCCGCATCGCGAATTGCGTGCATCATATGCAGGGGCCTGGGGCAAATTCCTGAATGACGCCAAACGCGCCGGCCACCTTCGAAGCGACATATCCACTGCTGTGATCCGCCAGTTCATCCTGAGTGCCATGAACTGGACCGTAGAATGGTACGATGTCGACAAGTATCCGGTGCGCATCCTCGCGGAACGAATGAGTAAGCTGATACTTGACGGAATGTGTCCACATCGCAAGGCGGGTACCGAAGGCTTGAAGCTGTGCCCCGCCACTCCCGCCAAAACCCCGGATCCCGACAGCAAGGCGGCTAAGACCCGTGCAGAAATTCTAAAGGCCGCAGCGCGCGTTCTGAGGGACAATGGCTACAAGGCGACCACGCTGAGAAAGATCGCGGAAGAAGCGGACATGAAAGCGGGCAGCGTCTATTACCATTTCAACTCCAAAGAAGCGATCGTTGACGAAGTTCTAAACGCCGGACTGAGGGACTTGCTATCAGGTGTCGAAGCCGCCGTTCGGAAATTCGATGCCCCGTACGATCATCACGCCAAGATAGCGACTGCAATCTGGGCGCACCTGGATTTCCTCTTCAAGGCAAGTGAATTCACCTCGGCGAATATCAGAAGCTATGGAATGCTCCCCAATCATTTCAGGGAGAGGCACAGGGGTATTCGCCATGAGTATGGAAAACTCTGGGATCGGATACTCCGTGAAGCTCAGGACGACGGTGCCATACGGTCGGATATCAAGATCGTCCCCTTGCGCCAGGTGATGTTGGGTGCCTTAAACTGGACGGTGGAATGGTTCGACCCGAACAAGGCAGGAGTGGAAGGATATCTATCACTGCCTGAATTCTCCAGCATGCTCATCTATCTGTTACTGGAAGGCATTTGTAACCGGGAAGCGGCCCCGTCCACAGGACAAGGTAGCCCTGAAAGCGGTTGCCCCGGTCAGACCAGAAGGAAGTGATACAGCCCTTCGGCAACCGCCTTTTCCCGATCCGTCTGCCAGCTGAGCACGCTGACGCTTGCCATCCGCTTGCCTTTGCGCGTGACGTTAGCGCGCGCAAAAAGCGGTCCCTTCACACCGGGTCTGAGGTAATCGACGGTCAGGTTGATCGGCTTGGCCGGAACGTCGGCGAAATCGGGCTGTACCGCGATGGCGGCAGTGGCCTCCATAAAACTCGCGATTATGCCGCCATGGTAGTACTCCATGATCGGGTTACCGATATGGGGGTCATCAAAGGTCATCTCCGCCTCAGCATGGAGACTGTCTAGACTTCTGACCTCAAAGTTGAGAAATCGGAAGAACGGCACCCGGGAAACATTGGCATTGACAGTTTGCACGTCCATCACGAGGTTTTTCCTTTTGTCATTGCGTCAAACAGGCTGGTTTCGCCGCGCGTCAATGCAAACGAGGCGGTTCCCCTGGCTATTTCAGCATCCTCATGGCCCGCGAACCAGACGCTGCCGGAATTGAAGGCGATGTGGCGGGTCTTGCGAAAACAATGCGCTTGAACGATGACATCCGCGCGCGAACGGGCCGGGCGCAGGTAATCAACTCTGAGGTCAAGAGTGGCCATGGTACTGACGCCTTCGATGGCAACAAAGTTCGCCAGTCCAAAGACACTGTCCAGAAGTGCCGTCAGGATACCACCGTGGAGCAGCGATTGTTCCGCATCGACGCAAAAGTCCGGATTGAACGGCATCCGAACCCGAACACGTTCGGTCGAGACCTCTTCGATCTCAAGCGCCATATGCGTTATCAGACCCTTGCCGCGCGCATTCCACATCTGCGCGATTTGCTCCATCTTCTTTTGGGTGATGTCTGACATGCGATCTTTCCTTTAACGCCCCGTGAAATTGGGTTTTCGTTTTTCGACGAACGCAGCAACCGCCTCGTGGTGGTCTTCGGTCTGATGCATGAGCGCCTGATAGGCCGCCGCGGAATTCAGAAAATCCGGCAGGTCCATCCGTTCGGCATTGCGCATCAGACGCTTGGCGACCCGCACCGCGCGCGGCGGTTTCGCGGCGATGACAGCGGCCCGTTCGCGGGCCCGTTCCATCAATTTTTCATGAGGCACAAGTTCAAGCACCATACCAAGCTCCAGCGCTTCCTTGGCCTCGACCATGCGCCCTGAGAAGGTCAGATCGGCGGCCTTCTGGTGGCCCAGACGACGCAACAGGAACCAGCTGCCCGCATCGCCCGGAATGATTCCGAGATTCAGAAACACTTCGCCGAACCTTGCTTTTTCCGACGCGATGCGCATGTCGCACATCATGGTCAGGTCGCACCCCGCGCCCACCGCCGGGCCGTTGACTGCGGCGATGGTCGGAATATCCATGTTGTAGAGCGCAAGCGGCAGCCGCTGCACCCCATCAACATAGCTCTGCGCCGCCGCCAGCGGCTCCTTGCGGAACACGCTGTCGGGATCGTTCATTTCCTTGATGTCGCCGCCGGCACAAAAGGCCGGGTCGGCGCCGGTCAGGATCATCACGCTGACCTGAGGATCGGCCTGCACCTTGGCGAAGGTCTCCAGAAGGGCAGCGATCATGTCGTTTCCGGTGACCGGGTTGCGCCGCTCGGGATCGTTCAGCGTAACCGTGGCGATCCTGCCGGAAATCTCCAGAAGGACTGGGTGTTTACTCATTCTTGCCATCTCCCCGTTCGCGTTTCTCGAACATCGCGGGGTTGATCATGTCCCGCGCGTCATGACCCATATGCAAGGTCTCACCGCCGTCTACATAAATGTCTTCTCCGGTGATGAAACCGCCAAGTTTCGAGGCCAGGAAAATGATCGTGCCTGCGATGTCCTCGGCCGCCCCCATCCGGTTTAGCACCGAGCGGTTCAGCTTTTTCCACTGTTCCGGCGGAATCGGATAGCGGCCAAGCGCATCGGTCTTGATCGTGCCCGGCGCGACACAGTTCAGCCGGATGCCGTACTCGCCCCATTCGGCGGCCAGCGTTTTCATCATGCCCGTTACACCGGCGCGGGCGGCGACGGTGTGTGTAAAGCCGGTAAGCGCGGTGCGCGCCGAGATGGCGGTGACAAACACAACCGATCCACCATTGTCGTACATGAAGTGATCCGCCGCTGCCCGGGTCATCTGCCAAGACCCGATCAGGTTGTTGCGGATCACGGCTTCGAAGCCCTTGTTGGTGATATCGCGGGCGGCCGCGATATACTGGCCGCCGGCATTGTTCACCAAAACATCCAACTGCCCATAGTGGTCCTTGATCCGCCCCATCGCAGCTTCGATACTGTCTTCGTCGCGGGTGTCTCCGGGCACGACAAAGGCCTCGCCCCCCGCCGCCCGGATCATTTCGGCGGTCTCTTCCAGCGGCTCTTCGCGGCGCGCGAACAGCGCAAGCCTGGCCCCGCAAGCGGCCATTTCGATCGCCGTCGCCCGGCCCATTCCAGATCCGGACCCCGTGACCAGGGCAACCTGGCCCGCCATGAGATCCGACGCGTAACGCCTTGATTTCGCTTCGCTCATGTTCCGCCCCTAATTCTTCAGCAATTCGCCAGAAATGATGAGTTTGCGAACCTCCTGGGTGCCTGCGCCGACCTCAAGCACGCGACCGGTCCGGTACAGCCGGTTCACTTCTGTATCACGCATGTAACCCGAGCCGCCGTGAATCTGGACAGCTTTGTCCAGCACGAAGGATGTCGCCTCAGCGGCCTTGTAGATCGCCGCAGCGGTGAGCTTGTGGATTTCGCCGCGCCCGCCTTCGCCCTCTTCGAGGCCTTCACACATGGCAGCGGTGCGCAAGGACAGGCTCCGCGCGGCCTCGATCTGCGTATACATGTCGGCCAGCATCGCCTGAACCATCTGAAAACTGGCGATCGGTTTGCCGAATTGCTGGCGTGTCTTGGCGTAGTCGATGGAAATATCCAGCGCCCGCTGCGCAATGCCCAGAGCGTTGAAACAGACGATGGCACGTTCCAGATCAAGTCCGGACATGGTAACGGCAACCCCGCCATCCAGCTTGCCGACCATGTTTCTGGCCGGAACACGGCAATCTTCGAATACCAGTTCGCCCGTCGGCGAGCCGCGGAATCCCATCTTGTTGAGCTTCTGCGCCACCTTGAAACCGGGCGTGTCGGTTTCCACGATAAAGGCGGAAATGCCCTTGGCCCCTTTTTCGGGCGATGTCTTGGCATAGACCAGCACCAGATCGGCAATCGGCCCATTGGTGATGTAGATCTTGGCGCCGTTCAGGATGTAGTCGTCGGCATCCTTTTTGGCCGTGGTCCGCATCGAGCCAAGCGCATCAGACCCCGCGCCGGGTTCGGTCAGACCCAGGGCGCCGATCAGCGTTCCGTTGCACAGACCTGGCAGGTATTTTCGGCGCAGATCGTCATTGGCGTTGCGATAGATGTTGTTGACGCACAAATTGTCATGCGCCACATGAGTCAGCCCAATCGCGGCAGAGGCCCGCGACAGCTGTTCGGTGATGATGCAGGCCGAGGTGAAATCCAAACCAGCGCCGCCGAATTCCGGCGGCACGTTCAGTCCCAGATAGCCCATTTCGCCCAGCTTGGGGAAAACCGAAGACGGCAGGTCATCAGTATCGTCCATTTCCGCATTCAGATGGTGGAATTCGGACATGAAGAACTTGCCGGCCTGATCGGCCAGGGCCTGCTGTTCGTCCGTCATGAAATGTGTTGGCAGAGCGGTGTCGTTGCGCAGTTGCTTGTTCATTGTCTCGTCCCCCTCAGGCGCGCAAAAGTTCTTCGGCAATGATGATCTTGCGGACTTCGCTTGTTCCCGCGCCGATCTCCAACAATTTGTTGGCGCGGAACAGCCGGTTGATCTCGGTGTCCTGCATGTAGCCAGAGCCACCATGAATATGACAGGCTTCGGTCACCGCCTTGTTGAATGCCTCGCCTGCGTAAAGACAGGCCGCCGCGGTCAGTTTGTGGATTTCGCCACGGCCCCCGGCCCCTTTTGGTAGGCCCGTACAGGCGGCCAGTGCCCGATAACCGAATGCGCGCGCGGTTTCGACCTCGGTGTAGATCTCGGCCAGTTTCGACTGCATCATCTGGAAACTTGCAATCGGTTTGCCGAATTGTTCGCGAATCTTGGCGTATTCCAGCCCTAGTTCCAGGGCGCGTTCGGCCATGCCAACGCAGACTGAGGCAACCATAGCACGCTCCAGATCCAACCCGCTCATTACCACCGAAACGCCGGTGTTTTCCGGTCCAACCATGGCGGATGCGGGTACGCGGCAATCCTCAAACACCAGTTCTCCGGTTGGCGAGCCGCGAAAGCCCATTTTGTCAAGCTTTTGCGCCACCTTGAAACCGGGATTGTCCGTCTCGATGATGAAAGCAGAAATGCCCTTGGCGCCCTTCGACTTGTCGGTTTTGGCATAAAGCAGGATCACATCGGCAATGGGGCCGTTGGTGATGTAAATCTTCGAGCCGTTGATGACATAATCATCACCGTCGCGGCGGGCAGTGGTGGCCATGGATCCGAGCGCATCGGATCCCGCACCCGGTTCGGTCAGGCCCAAAGCACCGACGAGCTCGCCCGAGCAAAGGCCCGGCACGTATTTCTTCACCTGCTCTTCGGAGCCGTTGCGCAGCAGGTTATTCAGGCACAGGTTGTCATGCGCCCCGTGCGAGAGGCCCACAGCCGGGTTCCACTTCGAAATCACCTCGGACACCAGCGCCTGGGTGAACTCGTTCTGCCCCGATCCGCCCAGCTCCTCCGGCGCGGTAATCCCCAGCAGGCCCAGCTCGCCCATCTGCTTGAACAGATCATCGGGCCACCATTCCTCGTCATCCATGCGCGCCTGCAGCGGGTGCAGCACCTCGCGCGATACCCGATCCACGTGATCGACGATCTGGCTTTGCTCATCAGTCAAAGAATAGTTCGCCCTGATGGCTTCCAGATCAGCCGCGATAGCCTCACTTTGAGTGGTCATATCATCCTCCCGAAAAATGTCGTCCGCAGTGTTGACCAAAATCAAACATATGTTAGAAAATAGATCAAGCCAAGCTTTTGACGACCTGACGTAAGAAAGCGCGGTGTCCTGAATACAGGGGGGGAGCTTCGGAAATGACTGAGAGCGTTGTTCAATCGCAGGCGCTCGGCAAAGAAGTGCGTATCACGATTCGACGTCCTGACAATCGAAATGCCCTCAACCGTGAGGTCGCAGACGGGATCATGGCCGCCATATGTGCTGCCGAGACGGACAGCGATTGCCGCGTGATCGTTCTGACCGGCGAGGGCGAGCGCGCCTTCTGTGCCGGGGGCGACATCAAGGCGGGGGCGGATGGCGGCCCGTTTGTTCAGGATCCGGCGGACCCGGATCATTTTGCCGGAAGGTTGTTCGAGACGATACAGGCGTGCCGAAAGCCAACGATCGCGCGCATCAATGGCGTCGCGATGGGGGCGGGAGCGGGCATCATCTGTGCCTGCGATCTGGCTGTGATGGCGGATCATGCCCGCATCGGAACGCCGGAAGTGAAGGTAGGTCTGTTTCCCATGACGATCGTGCCACCCATGATGCGCGTGCTGCCCCGGCGGAGGCTGATGGAGATGTTCATCACCGGCGTTCCTCTGACGGCCGAGGAAGCCCTGCAGTTCAATCTGGTCAACTATGTGACCGATGCCGCGGGGCTGGACGACAAGGTTGCAGAACTGGTTGCCCAGATCGCCGCGCAGTCGCCGAGCGCGATCCGGCTGGGAAAATACGCCTGTCACGCGATGGAGGACATGACCTATCCGCAGCAGATGCGGTTTGCAGAAACACTGTTACCGCGTGTGGCGCAGACCGAAGACGCGCGCGAAGGCTTTGATGCCTTTATTGAGAAGCGCAAACCCGAATGGACGGGCCGCTGATCAAACGGGGAGGAGAGGAATATGTCGGAACGAAAGCTGCGCATCGGATGCGCGTCGGGCTTCTGGGGCGATACGCCGGAAGCGATCGGTCAACTGGTCTCAAAGGGCGAGATCGACTATCTGGTGTTTGACTATCTGGCAGAGGTGACAATGTCGCTGATGGCGCGGGCCCGCGCCAAAGCGCCCGAGTCGGGCTATGCGCCGGACTTCGTCAAGGCGCTGGCACCCTGGTTGTCGGATATCAAGGCAAAAGGGATCAAGGTCGTTGCCAATGCAGGGGGCGTGAACCCGCGTGGCTGCAGCGATGCGCTTGCCAAAGCCGCCGCCCAGGCCGGGATCGATCTGTCCATCGGAGTCGTGCTAGGCGATGACCTGTTGCCTAGGGCCGATGAAATTCGCAAAAACGGTCAGACGGAAATGTTCTCGGGTGTCGCATTTCCAGATGATATCTGGAGCATGAATGCCTATCTGGGTGCCCGCCCCATCGCTGCCGCGCTGGATGCCGGGGCCGACATCGTGATCACCGGACGCTGCGCCGACAGCGCGGTCGCGCTTGGTCCCCTGATGCATGAATACGGTTGGGGCGACGATGACTGGGACAAGCTCAGCCAGGGATCGCTGGCCGGCCACCTGATCGAATGCGGCCCCCAGGGAACCGGCGGCAACTTCACCGACTGGCAGGACGTGCCGGGTTGGGACAATATGGGCATGCCCATCGTCGAGGTGTCCGAAGACGGCAGTTTCATCATGACCAAGACGCCTGACACCGGCGGGCTGGTCGTGCCCGGGTCAGTCGGAGAGCAGATGCTCTATGAAATCGGGGACCCGCGCGCCTACCTGTTGCCCGACGTGATCTGCGACTGGTCCGGGGTCACCCTGGAACAGGTCGGACCCGACCGGGTGCTGGTCAAGGGCGGCAGGGGGCTTGGGCGCACCGACAGCTACAAGGTGTCGGCGACCCATGCCGATGGCTGGCGCGCGGTCTCTACCCTGACACTGGCCGCGATTGACGCACCCGCCAAGGCCGAACGTGTGGCCGAGGCGATCCTGACCCGCTGTCGCCGGATTTTCCGCGACCGCAACATGGGAGATTTCCGGCAGGTCAGCGTCGAGGTGCTGGGGGCCGAGGCGGCCTATGGCGCAAATGCGCGCGCCCGGACCCGCGAGGTGGTGCTCAAGATCGGCGCGGTCCATGACGATCGCGCCGCGCTGAACATCTTTGCCGGCGAAATCGCACCGATGGCGATTTCGACCGCGCAGGGTCTGACCGGGTTCTTCGCCGGACGGCCAAAGGTGCAGCCGGTGGTCCGTCTATTTTCCTTCCTTCAGAGCAAGGCCGAGACCCCCGTCGCGGTCGAGGTCGACGGCAAGGATGTGCCCGTGAGCGTGGCCGCCACGCCAGTCCACCTTGATCCGCCTGCCGCACCGCCCGCAGATAGCCGCGAGCCCGGTCCGGACGTTGTCAAGGTCCGCCTCGTCGATCTGGCCTGGGGCCGCTCGGGCGACAAGGGGGACATCGCCAATATCGGCATCCTCGCGCGCAAGCCGGACTACCTGCCATATATCCGCTCGGCTCTCAGCGAAGAGGTGGTGAAGGACTATTTCGCCCATGTCTGCGACGGCAGGGTAGAACGGTTCGACCTGCCCGGAAGCCATTCGCTGAATTTCCTGCTGCATGACTCGCTGGGCGGGGGGGGCATCGCTTCGGTCCGCATAGACCCGCAGGGCAAAGGGTTCGCGCAGATGCTGCTTGATATCGAAATTCCCGTGCCAGCCGATCTGGCCGCACGTGACGGACTGAATGCCGCGGCCCGGAACTAAGAGGACGACACCATGACCATTTCGAAACTCCTGGTCGCCAATCGGGGCGAGATCGCGGCGCGCGTGTTGCGCACCGCTAAGGCCCGCGGGCTTGCGACTGCCGTGTTGCGTCATGTCGCCGAGCAAGAGGGGCCGGCGCATCTGATTGCAGATGAGGTCGTGATGATCGACGGCCCGACGCCCGTGGCCGCCTATCTCGATATTCCTCAGATCGTCGAAGCCGCCAAAGGGATCGGCGCGGACGCGGTTCATCCCGGCTATGGCTTTCTGTCAGAGAATGCCGGTTTTGTCGCGGCGCTGGAAAAAGCCGGAGTGACCTTTGTCGGCCCGACGTCCGAGGTCATCGACCTGATGGGGGACAAGGTCCGCGCCCGCGCCTTCGTCGAGGAACGCGGGTTTCCCGTCGCCCCCTCGGCCATCGAGGATGATGATCCGGCGAGCTTTGTCGAACGCGCCCGCGCCGTTGGCTATCCGCTGCTCATCAAGCCCTCGGCCGGCGGTGGCGGCAAGGGCATGCGCGTCGTACGCGAGGACAGCACGCTGGAGACCGAAATCGAAACCGCGCGCCGCGAAGGCGAACGATATTTCGGCGACGGGCGGCTTTTCGTCGAACGCTATATCGAACGCCCGCGCCATATCGAGGTGCAGGTGATGGGCGACGGACAGGGCAACGTGGTCCATTTCTGGGAACGTGAATGTTCGATCCAGCGCCGGTTCCAGAAGATTATCGAGGAAACGCCGTCACCGGCGCTGACCCCCGAGCAACGGGATGAGATCTGCGAGACCGCTGCCGGAATTGCCCGCGCCGTCAAATACCGCGGGGCAGGGACTGTCGAATTCATCTATGCACAGGATGGGGCCTTTTATTTCCTGGAAATGAACACCCGCCTTCAGGTCGAACATCCGGTGACCGAGATGGTAACCGGCTTTGATCTGGTTGCCGAGCAGCTGCGTGTCGCGGCGGGCGACGGGCTGAGCGCCGTGCAGGCGGATATTCCCCAAACCGGACACTCGATCGAACTGCGCATCTGTGCCGAGGATGCGACCGCCGATTTTCGCCCCGCGATCGGCAATATCCTGCTGCTGGACGAACCCCAGGGCGAGGGGATCCGCGTAGACAGCGGCATTCTGGATGGCGGCAAGGTAACGACCGACTTCGACCCGATGTTGTCCAAGTTGATCGTGCATGGCCCGGATCGCGCGCAGGCCATCGCCCGTGCCCGGAGCGCGGTGCAAAGCTATGTGATTCTCGGGGTAACGACCAACACTGGTTACCTGGATGCAATCCTTGCACATCCGGATTTCGCCTCTGGTGACGTTTCAACTGGCTTCCTGGCTGAACAATCCGAAACGCTGACCGCGCCGGGCGAAGATGTCTCTGACTTGCTGATGGCGGCGGCGGCCCTATCGGACGAGCGCCTGGTGAGTGACGTAATGCAGATACCGGAAATGTACCGCAAGATGGGTGGGTGGAGAAACTGATGCAACGGATTTTTCAGATGGACGGAGAAGAGACTGATTGCTGGCTGGGTCATGATGGCAGCCGGTTCGTGCTCAATACCCCCACTGGCGCTGTTGCCTGCCAATTGGACCCGACGGGTCTGCCGGGCGGTTACAAGCTGAGGGCCAAGGGTGTTGTGCGCGAATTGCGACTGGCCGTGGGGCCGGAAGCAACTTTTGTGCACATGGACGGGCGAACCTACGAAGTCGGGCGGGTTGATCCCGCCGAACGCCTGGCCGGAAGCGACGGTGGCGCGAGCGACGACCGATTGGTGGCGCCCATGCCGGGTGTCGTGGTGTCGGTTGCGGTTAAACCCGGCGATGCGGTTGAAGAAGGCCAGCCGCTTCTGGTGATCGAAAGCATGAAGTTGGAAACCACACTGACGGCCCCGCGCGACGGGGTCGTTGCCGAAATGCCATTCGCCGAAGGCGACAGTTTTGGTCTGAAAGACATCCTGGCCCAATTGGCCCCGGAGGAGGAGTGACAATGCGCAGGATTGAAAGTCTGATCGACACCAATGCCGCCGACTACAAGGCAAACTATGCCGCCATGTCTGAACGGCTGAAGGAATTCCACGCCCGCCAGCACGCGGCGCGTTTCGAACGCCCGCAACGCGATATCGACCGCCTTGCCCGCCAGAACAAACTGGGCGTGCGCGAGCGGTTGAAACTGCTGCTGGACCCCGGCACTCCGTTTTTGGAGTTTTCCACACTTGCCGCCTGTCGCGAATACGATGGAACCGTGCCTGGCGCCGCTGTGGTGACGGGCATCGGTATTGTGCAGGGTCGCGAGGTCGCCATCCACGCCAACGACGCTAGCGTCAAGGGCGGGGCTTGGTATCCACATACGGTCAAAAAGGTCGTGCGTCTTCTGGATGTCGCGCTGGAAAACCGCCTGCCGGTCATCCATATCTGTGACAGCGCGGGCGGTTTCCTGCCGCTGCAGCACGGGGTGTTTCCCGACCGGTATCTGGGCGGGCGGGTGTTCCGCAACCAGGTCAAGCTGAGCCAGGCCAATATCCCGCAGATTGCCGTGGTCGGCGGTCACTGCACGGCTGGCGGCGCCTATGTGCCGACGCTGAGCGACTACAACATCATCATCGAAGGCACAGGGGCGATTTTCCTTGGCGGTCCCCCGCTGGTCAAGGCGGCTACCGGCGAAGAGGTCGGTGTTCAGGAGCTTGGCGGCGCGGTCATGCACACCTCGGTATCGGGCACCGGCGACTATCGCGCCGCGACCGAAAAACACGCCTTTTCACTGGCCCGCGAGATTGTCGGCCAGTGGAAGCGCACGCCGAAAACGATCATCGAAACCGCGGCCTATGAAGAGCCTTACTATGACCCCAAAGAACTCTACGGGATCATTCCAAAAGACCGGAAAACCCAGTTCGACATGCGCGAGGTTCTGGCCCGGATCGTGGACGGCTCACGCTTTCACGAATACCAGCCGGACTATGGCACCACGATGGTGTGCGGCTTTGCCCATATCTGGGGTTACAAGGTCGGCATCCTTGCCAACAACGGGGTGCTGTTCAACGACAGTTCGCTCAAGGCAGCGCATTTCATGCAGTTGTGCAACCAGAACCGCACGCCTCTGGTCTTTTTCCAGAACATCACCGGCTATATGGTGGGCCGCGAATACGAAGAACGAGGCATCGCCAAGGATGGCGCCAAGATGCTGATGGCGCAGGGCGGCTCGGTCGTGCCGAAGTTCACAGTAATCGCCAATGCGTCTTACGGGGCCGGCAACTACGGGATGTGCGGACGGGCCTGGGACGCGCGCACGCTGTTCATGTGGCCCCAGGCCGAGATCGGCGTGATGGGGGCGGATCAGGCCGCAAATACCATGGCGGACGTCAAGATTCGGCAGCTTCAGCGCGAAGGCAAAGAGCTGACCGAAGAAGAAATCGCCGCGATCCGCGAACCGGTGCTGGAAAAATACAAGCGCGATGTCGAGGCTTATACCTCGACCTCGGAATTGTGGGACGACGGCATCCTCGACCCGGCGGACACACGCAACGCGCTTGGCATGTCGATTTCTGCCTCGCTCAATGCACCGATCGACGATCCGCACTACGGGATCTTCCGTCTGTAAAGGCTTGAGGGACGGCACACCGGGTCGGGGGGTGCCGTTCCGCGTCAAGGCGCTTGCATCTGGCGCTTTCGGAATCTGAAGTAGTCCTGACCGGTCCGGTTCCCGGACAGGTCAGGACGATGTCCGCCGCGCCTCCTGAATGGAGACGACGTCAGAGGCCGCCATGCCGGGCCGGTCTGCCTCGACCGCCTTCAGCGGCTCGACCGGCCTCAATCCGGCCAGACAATCGCGCGCAAGTTGCTGGTATTCCGCGGTGCCGCGCGTTTTCCACGCGATTTCTTTCTCGCTGACCTCGCGGATCACCTTTGCCGGCGATCCCACCACCATCGAACGCGCCGGAATCACGGTTTCGCCACGCACAAACGCCTGCGCGCCGACAATCGATTCCGCCCCAAGCTCTACACCATCCATAATGACGGAATTCATTCCGACCAGAGCGTTCCGGCCCACTGTGCAACCGTGCAGGATCGCGCCATGGCCGATGTGGCCGTCGCTTTCCACCACGGCGTCGCGGCCGGGAAAGGAATGGATGATGCAATTGTCCTGAACATTGGCTCCATCCCCGATCACGATCCTGCCGAAATCGCCCCGCAAGCTTGCTCCGGGGCCGATGTAGCATCCATGACCCAAGATGACATTTCCGATCAGAACGGCCTGGGGGTGGACATATGTATCCTCGGGCACGACGGGTATAAAACCCTTGAACTCATAACAGTATGCCATTCCGACCACCTTTCGTAAGCTGAGTGCTAAACGCTTGTCAGCGGTTGCGCCGGGACCAGAATCCCTCAATTGTGCCGCCGATCAGGGCGTGTGGCCCGAAAACAAACACAAGTTAGAAAATAGCGCAAGCTCCCTACGTCACAGCTTGGCGATATTGACACTTCCCAAGGTTGGGATTTAAAATCTAACAAATGGTAGAAAATAGGCTGGCGGACCGATTAGGGTGGCCTGACCGAACTAGGGAGAGAGAGAAATGACAGACAAAGCCTATGTTGCAGGCGTTGGGATGGTCCCGTTCCAGAAGCCGGGAAAATCCGAAAGCTACGATGTGATGGCGACCGCTGCGACCCGGTCCGCTCTGGCAGACGCGGGGTTGGATTATGATAAAGTCCAACAGGCCTATGTGGGCTATGTCTATGGCGACAGCACCTGCGGTCAGCGCGCCTTGTACCATGTCGGAATGACAGGCATCCCGGTTCTGAATGTGAACAACAACTGCTCGACCGGATCGTCCGCCCTGTTCCTGGCCAGGCAGGCAGTTGAAAGCGGCGCGGTCGAATGTGCTCTGGCACTTGGGTTCGAACAGATGCAGCCTGGCGCAATCGGTGCGATGTTCCATGACCGGGTCAGCCCGTTTGCGGCATTCGACAATGAAACCGACGAACTGGTTGGCAGTGCCGAGATCCCGCTGGCGCTGCGGTACTTCGGCGGTGCCGGCAAGGCGCATATGGACGAGTTCGGCACCCCCCTAGAAACCTTCGCAAAAATCCGCGCCAAGGCCAGCCGACATGCTGCGAAGAATCCGGTTGCCCTGTTCCGGCAGAAGGTGACGGCGGAAGACGTCATGGCCGCCCAGGTCGTCTGGCCCGGCGTCATGACCAAGCTCATGGCCTGTCCGCCAACCTGTGGCGCGGCCGCCGCGATCATTTGTTCCAAGGAATTCGCCGACAAGCACGGACTGGACAGTTCGGTTCGGATCGCGGCGCAGGCCATGACGACCGACGGCCCGGAAACTTTCGAAGCCCATGACATGCGCGAAGTGGTCGGCTTTTCGATGGCCAAGCGCGCCGCCGATCAGGTTTACGAGGACGCGGGCATCGGGCCCGAGGACGTGGATGTGGTCGAACTGCACGACTGTTTCGCCCACAACGAGCTTATCACCTATGAGGCGCTTGGCCTTTGCGGTCGCGGCGAAGCGGCGAAATTCGTTGATGATGGCGACAACACCTACGGCGGAAAATACGTGACCAACCCGTCGGGCGGTCTTTTGTCCAAAGGCCATCCGCTTGGGGCGACCGGCCTAGCGCAATGTACCGAGCTCGTTCAGCAGCTTCGCGGCCAGGCAGATGCGCGCCAGGTTGATGGCGCACGTCTGGCGCTTCAGCACAATCTGGGCCTCGGCGGGGCCTGCGTCACCACGCTTTATGAAAAAGCCTGATAGCGCCTTTCGGGAGGAATCAATATGACTGGAAAACTCGACGGGCGCGTGGCGCTGGTCTCGGGCTCGGGCCGGGGCATTGGCCGCGAAATCGCTCTCAAACTGGCCTCGGAAGGGGCCCGGCTGGTGATCAACGATCTGGACGCCGGTCCGGCCAATGAAACCGCCGAGGCGGTGCGCGCAATGGGAGCTGAGGCCGTGGTCTGTGCCGGCAGCGTTACCGAAGTCGGTTTTGCCGAACGGTTCATCAAGACCGGCGTGGACAGCTTTGGCGGGTTAGACATCATCGTGAACAACGCAGGCTACACTTGGGATAGCGTCGTTCAGAAGATGTCCGACGAACAGTGGCAGGCGATCATCGACGTCCACCTGACGGCACCTTTCAAGATCCTGCGCGCTGCCCAGCCGGTGATCAGCGCCAAGGCCAAGGAAGAGGCCGCCGCCGGGCAAGAGGTGTTCCGCAAGGTAGTCAACATCTCGTCCATCGCAGGGACCGGCGGCAATGCTGGCCAGATCAACTATTCCGCCGCTAAGGCCGGTATCCTAGGGGTCACCCGGACGATGGCCAAGGAATGGGGCCGCTATAAGGTCAACGTCAACGCCGTCGCCTTCGGCCCGATTCGCACCCGCTTGACCGAAGGCAGCGCGGATGGCGACAGCACGATCAAGGTCGAAGAAAAAGAGATCAAGGTCGGCGTGAATCCCGATCTCCTGTCCCAGATGGAGCGCATGATCCCGCTGGGCCGGGTCGGCACTCCGGAAGAAGCTGCCGGTGCCGTCTATCTGTTCTGTGCGCCGGAATCGAACTTCATTTCAGGCCAGCACGTCATCTGCGGTGGCGGTTTCGTGATCTAAGGCAGTTGCCCGGACCCGATGACGTGGTCCGGGCAAGCACATTAATGTCTGGGCGGCCTCTTGGCGGTCGCCAATGCGGAATTTTCCGCAAACTCTAGTCTGGCACGATCACGACGATTGACTCACTTGAGTTATTAACCTAACAGGCGTTAGTTAGGCGTTGGGGGATACGAAAGTCTATGGCACAAAACACGGCAATCAAAGTCAACGAGACATCGCGCAGCGCGGTTGGACGGGACGGGGTGCTGGACATTGCCGCGCGGCTTTTCCGCGAACAAGGCTACGGGTCCGTTTCGCTCCGAAAAATTGCCGAGGCCGCCGGGATCAAGGCGGGTAGCATATACTATCATTTCGGTTCCAAGGACGAGATCGTCGCGGCCGTTCTTGATGCAGGGATTCGAGTCGTTCACGCGAGCATGAGAGACGCCATCACCGACCTGCGGGCCGATACCGACGGCGAAACGGTACTGCGCGCCGCGATCCGGGCGCATCTGCGCGCACTTCTTGATGTGAGCGATTATACATCGGCGAATGTGCGTATTTTCGGGCAGGTGCCGCAATCCGTCCGGGATGCCAACTTGCCTACGCGAAGGGCCTATGAGGCAGAGTGGGACAGTCTTCTGTCCCAGCTTAAGAAAGACGGCACGCTGAAGCAAGACGTCGATATCCGTCGCCTGCGCCTGATGCTGATCGGTACATTGAACGCCACGCTCGATTGGTTCGACCCGGACCGCGGTAGCGCCGATGCGTTGTCACGCACCTATGCCGATGTGTTCCTCAACGGGATACTCCAAAGACAGGATACCTGACTTCATGGCACGTCTTGAAACAGCGGTGCTGACCGCATCAGAGACCTACACCCGCAACCACGCCGCACTAAGCGAGCGCGTCGAAACGCTGCGCGCGCGGATCGCCGAAGCAACGGCTGGCGGCCGCCCCGATATGGTCGCGCGGCATCGCAAGCGCAGCAAGCTGTTGGTCCGCGAACGGATCGACCTGCTGGTGGATCCGGGCACTGCGTTTCTTGAGCTGTCGTCGCTTGCCGCCTACGGTCAATACGGGGGCGAGGTGCCCGGTGCGGGGATCGTGACCGGTATCGGGATCGTCCACGGGCTGCCCTGCGTTGTGATCGCCAACGATGCGACAGTGAAGGGTGGGTCTTTCTATCACGAAACCGTGCAGAAACACATCCGCGCCCAGGAAATCGCAGCCGAGAACCGGCTGCCCTGCCTCTATCTGGTGGATTGCGGCGGTGCCTATCTGCCAGAGCAGGACCGGGTTTTCCCCGATGCCCGCCATTTCGGCAATTCCTTTTATCGTCAAACCAACATGTCCGCGAGCGGCCTGCCGCAGATCTCGGCGGTCTTTGGAGGCTGCACGGCCGGTGGGGCCTATATCCCGGCCCTGTCGGACGAAGTCATCATGGTACGCGGCAACGCACGCATCCATCTGGGCGGCCCCTCGATCGTCAAGGTGGCGATCAACGAAGAGGTTGATGGAGAAACATTGGGGGGGGCCGAGATGCATTCGCGCTTCTCCGGTGTGTCTGACCATCTGGCCGAGGACGAGTATCATGCGCTTGCTCTGATGCGCGACATCGTATCCGAACTGGGCCTGTCGCGCCCGATGGGTCCCGATGCAACCTGCGCGCCGCCGGCGCGCAACCCAGAGGAACTGCTTGGCGTCATCAGCGCCGATCGCAAACAGCCCTATGACATGCGCGAGGTTCTGCTGCGCATGATCGACGCCGGCGAATTCCGCGAATTCAAGCCCGGATGGGGTGAGACGCTGGTCTGCGGCACCGCGCGGATTCACGGCTATCGAGTGGGCATTCTCGCAAATAATGGGGCGCTTGTGTCCGACAGTTCGCTCAAGGGCGCGCAATTCGTGTCGATGTGCGATCAACGCAACATCCCGCTTTTGTTCCTCCACAACATCTCGGGCTTCATGGTCGGCACCGAAGCCGAGCGCGGCGGCATTGCCAAAGACAGCGCCAAGCTGGTCTATGCCATGTCGGTTGCCAAGGTGCCGCGCCTGTCGGTCCTCTTGGGCGGCTCATACGGGGCAGGCAACTACGGCATGTGCGGACGTGGTTTCGCCCCGAATTTTCTCTTCGCCTGGCCCACGGCGGAACTGGCCACCATGTCTGCCGACATCGCCACAAATGTGATGCTGGAACTGCGCCGCCAGAAAGGGGGCGACCCGGGCAAGATGGAGGCCGACATGAAGCTAATCGAGGAGCAGGTTCGGGCCCAGTACGGTGAACAGTCCGATCCCTATTATGCCACCTCGCGGCTTTGGGATGACGGGCTGATCGAACCCGCGCAAACCCGCGATATCCTTGGCCTGTGTCTGGCCATCGTGACATCGGTGCCCGAAGCCGGTCGCCATACGCCTGTATTCAGAATGTGAGGCTTCAAGTTGACCAATACCTACAACACGATCCTTATCGAAACCGATGCGCGTGGCGTCGCCAGGCTGACGCTCAACCGCCCCGACAAACACAATGCGCTGAATGGCGAATTGATCGCAGAGCTATACGATGCCGCCGAAAAGCTGGCTGCAGATGACGATGTGCGTATTGTGGTCCTGACCGGCGCGGGCAAGAGCTTCTGCGCGGGCGGCGATTTCAACTGGTTCGCCTCTAATGTCGAGAAAACCCGTAGTGAAAGGGTCGCACAAAGCGCCACGCTGGCGCGGCTGTTGCGCCGCCTTGACACGCTGCCCAAGCCCTTGATCGGGCGGATCAACGGCCCGGCCTACGGTGGCGGTGTCGGCATGATCTCCGTCTGCGACTACACCATCGGCGCCGAAGGCGCGCGCTTCGGTCTGACCGAGGTCAAACTGGGCCTTCTGCCCGCGAATATATCGCCTTATGTGGTGGCCCGCATCGGCAAGGTGCATTCGCGTGAAACCATGCTGTCGGGGGCGTTGTTCGACACGGCCCGCGCCGAGCGGATCGGTCTGTTGACCGAGGTTGTCGCGCCGGGCGACTTGGACGCCACGGTGAACCGGGTGGTGCATGATCACCTTCAGGCCGCGCCGGGTGCCGTGGCCGATACCAAGGCGCTGATCGCCTATGTCGCGTCCCACGATCTGGAGACCAACATGATCTACACCGCCGACCGGCTGGCCGATGCGTGGGAGACGGAGGAAGGTATCGAAGGCATCAACAGCTTCATCAACAAGGGCGTTCCGTCATGGCGGGTGAAATGAGCTTCACCCGCGTTCTGATCGCCAACCGGGGCGAGATTGCCCGGCGCATCCAGCGCGGGTGCCGCAAACTGGGGCTGGAAAGCGTAGCGGTGTTTTCGGACGCGGACCGCGACGCGCCCTTCGTGGCCGAGGCCGATCATGCCGTCTGCATCGGTGGGGCCGCCCCGTCAGACAGTTATTTGAACGTCGAGGCCATCCTTGAGGCCGCGCGGGCGACGGGCGCGGGTGCGGTGCACCCGGGATATGGTTTTCTGTCTGAGAATGCCGGTTTCGCGGCGGCGGTCGAGGCGGCGGGCCTTGTGTTCATCGGGCCGGAACCCGACGCTATCGCGCGGATGGGCTCCAAGATCGAGGCCAAGGCTGCCGCCGAAGCCGCAGGCGTGCCCGTCCTGCCCGGCTATCGCGGCGAGGATCAGTCCGATGCGCGCCTGCTACAAGAGGCCGAGGCGCTTGGCACCCCCTTTCTGGTCAAGGCCAGCGCCGGCGGCGGCGGACGCGGGATGCGGCTTGTCTCCGATCTGGGCGACGCACCCGAAGCGATTGCATCTGCCCGGGCCGAAGCGCAGAGCGCCTTCGGCGATCCGGCGGTGTTCCTCGAACGCTATGCGCCCCGTGCCCGCCACGTCGAAGTGCAGGTTCTGGGCGACACTCACGGCACCGTGCTGCATCTGGGCGACCGCGATTGTTCGCTGCAACGCAACCACCAAAAGCTGATCGAAGAAGCCCCCGCCGCCGATCTTCCCGAGGCTGTGCGCGACCGCATGCGTGCGGCAGCGGTGCGGTTGGCGCAGGCGATCGGCTATCGCTCCGCCGGAACGGTGGAATACCTCTATGACCCCGGGCGCGGTGAATACTACTTTCTGGAAATGAATACCCGGTTGCAGGTGGAACACCCCGTGACCGAGGCGATCACCGGCATCGATCTGGTCGAATGGCAGTTGCGCATCGCGCGGGGCGAGCCGCTGGCGCTGACGCAAGGCGATGTGCAGTTTGACGGGCACGCCATTGAAATCCGCATCGCCGCCGAAAACCCGGCCGAGAATTTTCACCCCGAAACGGGCGAGATCACCCTTTGGGCGCCGCCTGCGGATGTGCGGCTGGACACTGGGGTAGAGTGCGGTTCGGTCGTCGGCCACCACTACGATTCCATGATTGCCAAGCTGATCGTCCACGCGCCGGATCGGACCGGGGCGATCCGCCGGGCGATCACCGCGATCGATGCTTTTGCCGTCGGCGGCGTCGGCCTGAACCTGGCCTATCAACGCGCGTTACTGGCACACCCGGATTTTGCGGCGTTCCGTCACCATACCTCGGGCCTGCCCGAGATGTTTCCAGGCGGCTGGACTGAACCGTCCGCTGATCCCCGGGACATGGCCTTTGCCGCGATGGCGCTGCATCTGCGTCTCGTGCCGGCGGGCGCGTCGCCCTGGGAAAGCCTAGGGTCATGGCGACTCACAGCCCCTGCGGGACAGTCCGGCGCGGCCTTCTATTGGGACACAACCAAAGACGAACCGATCCGCATGTACGGCTCCGGGTCGGGGTTGACTGCCATTCAACCGGACGGCCAGACCATCACGGTCGAGAGTGCCGTTTTAACAGGATGCCGTCTGAGCGGACGCATCGACGGGGTTCCGTTTTCGCGCATCGCTTACGTCGTGCGCGCGCCGAGTCACTGGCGAGTGCACCTGCAAACCCCTGCTGGAATGACCGCGACAGACCTGCGTACGCTGGAAGACCAGCATCTGCAACGTGCCACCGGCGGGTCTGGCGTCGCTGACCTGTTGTCCGCACCCATGCCCGGCGCCGTGGCCGAGGTGCGCGTCGCACTCGGCGACCGCGTCAAAGCCGGTGACACGCTGGTGGTGCTTGAGGCCATGAAGCTGTTGCAAAGCCTGCCCGCGCCGGTCGCGGGCGTGGTGACTGAAATCTATTGTGCACCCGGCGATACGGTCGCCGGGCACGCCCCACTTATCAAACTCGATCCAGAGGAAAACACATGACCAGACAAGACAGCATTACTCAGGTCACCGGCCCGTTCAACGAAGACCTCGAGATGATCCGCAACCAGTTGCGCCGGTTCATTGAAGCCGAGGTGACCGCCAAGGCCGAGCCTTGGGAGGAGGAGGGCAAGGTACCCCGCGACGTGCTGCGCCGGATGGGTGATCTCGGCGTGCTGGGGATGCGCTATGACGAACAGTATGGCGGCGCGGGGCTGGACGTGATGTCCAGCGTGGTTTTGGCCGAAGAGGTCGGGCGATCCACTTTCGGCGGGTTCTCGGCCACCGTTCTGGTCCACACCGACATGGCCTCGCCGCATCTGGAAAACGCCGGCACGCCCGAACAGAAGGCGCGCTGGATGCCGTCGATCGTCTCGGGCGAAATGATCACCGCCGTTGCTGTGACCGAACCGGGCGCGGGCTCGGACGTGGCGGGCATGCGCTCCCGCGCGGTGCGGGACGGGTCGGATTGGGTGCTGAACGGCACCAAGATGTTCATCACCAACGGCGTGCATGGCGATCTCTACTTTGTCGGTGCCAAGACCGATCCCGATGCCAAGGGGTCGCGCGGGATCACCATATTTGCGGTCGAAAAAGGCACGCCGGGCTTTTCGGTCGGACGGGCGTTGAACAAGACCGGCTGGCTGTGCTCGGACACTGCCGAACTGATCTTCGAAGATGTCCGTATCCCGGCCGAAAACGTCTTGGGCGAGGTCAACCGCGGTTTCTATTCGGTAATGAAGAACTTCCAGAACGAACGCATTGTGCTGGGTGCGATGGCCTGTGCCGAAGCGCAAACCGCGCTGGACATGACCGTGGATTATGTCAAGCAGCGCAGGGCCTTTGGCGGCGTTCTGTGGGACAAGCAGGCCGTGCGCCAACGGCTGGCCGACTGTCAGACGCGGATCGCTGCAGGACGTCAGCTGGTCTATCACGCCGCCGGTCTGGATGCCGCGGGCGGTGACTGCGTGAAAGAGGTCTCGATGGTCAAAGCCTATTGCGGCGAACTGGTGAACAGCGTGCTTTATGACTGCGTCCAGTTTCACGGCGGTATGGGTTATATGCGCGAAACACCGGTGGAACGCATGTCACGCGATGCCCGTGTGCAGGCCATCGGCGGCGGGGCGAGCGAAGTCATGTTGGAAGAAGTCGCCAAGCGCATGTGAGCTTACTATCCAAAAAATTAACAATCTACAGAAACAAGGACGAAAAAGATGAATCTGGAAACCACTCAAAGCCAAACACTCGCAAAACTTACCCAAGAGATCTCGATAATTCTCGTCGGCACAATTCTTCTGACACTATCCGCCAAAATCGTGGTGCCGTTCTACCCGGTTCCCATGTCTACACAAACCCTGGTTGTCTTGGGTCTGGGCCTTTTCCTGGGGCCGGTGCGCAGTAGTCTTGTTGTTGTGACCTACCTTTTTGAAGGTCTGCTTGGCCTGCCGGTCTTCGCAGGCACGCCTCCGGCTCTGGCCGGACCGGCGTATATTGCGGGTCCCACAGGCGGATACTTGGTAGGCTTCGCACTTGCGGCGGCCGCCGCCGGGTGGATTGTTCAAGCACTGCAAGGACTTCGGCCTGCGTTCAGAGCATCTGTCGCGGTCTTTTTGGGTTCGATAGTCATGTATTGCGCAGGGCTGCTCTGGTTGGGTGGCTTTGTCGGCTATGGCGAAAAGTTGCTGAACGCCGGTCTTTACCCGTTCCTTCTCGGGGATCTGACGAAGGCGACAATTGCTGTAGTTCTGTATACTGCTTACCATAATCGCCGCGCTGTGTGACTGCCAGCCCAAGACTGTATCAGACTGTTTCAGTCTCATACGGGCCTGGTCCAATGTAAGTTGAAATAGTCCGATGCCGGATTTGACAGGCATCGGACGCCAGCCTGAGGTTTCCGGCGCCATGCGAGAGCAATGCGCAAAACTGTGCGAACCAAATTGTTCGCAATCAATACCTGGTCGCACACAATGAAAAGAAGCAGCATGTTTTTCTCAGAGCCGGAGCCTTGCCGCGCGAAGGGAGTCGAATTGGCCCCTGGAATTCTGAGGATCGTCGCGAACAATCCCGGAAAGATGACCTACCACGGGACAAATAGCTACATCATTGATACGCCTGATGGTCGGTTCATAATCGACCCCGGCCCAGCAGAAGACAGTACACATTTCGGGGCAATCATCGAAAATTTGGGGGCCAAACCATCTGGGATTCTGCTCACACACCACCATTCTGATCATTTTGGAGTCGTCCCAGCCCTGCGAGCACGGACAGACGCACCTGTTTATGCCTCACGGGCATTCCCTGACGATGCATTTCGACCTGACCGGTTTCTGGAGGACGGACAGGTCATTGCCGGTCTTACCGTCCTGCACACACCTGGTCACGCGAGCGACCACCTTTGTTTCGCGAGACCTGACGGAGTGCTCTTCACGGGCGACCACGTTATGAGTTGGAACAGTTCGATCGTCAGCCCCCCTGACGGAAACATGCACGACTACTGCGCGCAGCTACAGCGGCTGATTGAGCGCGACGATAGGATCTACTTTCCGGGGCACGGACCTATACTCCGGGATCCGCAACCTTACGTCAAACGGTTGCTTTCCAACCGCATGCGTCGCGAGGCGGAGATCCTCGCCCACCTCTCAAACACCCCGGATTCGGTCCAGAATATCGCCGCTTCCGTCTACAAGAAAACCGACCCACAAATCGCAATGGCCGCAGGACGAAACGTTGCGGCGCATCTGGAGAAGCTGTTGTCTGAGTCGCGGGTGGTACAAGATGGCGGGGTCTGGAAATTAACATAAGACAGATTACCGGCTTTAGACCCCATGATCGGGCCCTGAACTGACTGGGTCTGTGGCCTCTCCCGCGGCATTCTCCGTTCGAGGGTTGCGCCCGGTTGGCGGGCGCCGAGCCT